>JBCCDM010000179.1:0-12014 GCA_039030795.1 Cyanobacteria bacterium P01_A01_bin.84 | reverse complement strand
TATAGCGTTTCTCAAAATGGTGAGATACAGTAACAAGAATGAGAAAACCAATTAGAAATATCTTTAAGAGAGACTTGACTATAAGCTTGAGAAATAGCTAACTCTAAATCCTGGTAGTTTCTAGCACCAATAGAACGTAATATATTTTTGATTTTTGACCAACAATTTTCTATTGGATTAAAATCAGGTGAATAAGGTGGTAAATAAATTAATCTAGCTCCAGCAGCAATAATAGCCTGCTCAATCTCTTTCCCTTTATGAATACTGTAATTATCCCAAACAACTACAGCACCCTTCCAAAGTTTTGGAATCAGTTTTCGTATAACAAAAGCTTCAAAAGTCAATCCATCTATCGAACCTAATAGATTTACTGATGCAATGATTCCAGACAAGGCAATCGCTCCTATCATAGATACATTTTTACCTCTTTTATGTGGACGGCTTCCTCTCGCCCTCTGACCTTGTGGAGCACGAGCAAATAATCGAATTAGAGCCAGGTTGACTCCTGCCTCATCTAAAAAAACTAAGTCTTTAGCTGGAACATCTCGTATTTTTTCCCAAAACTCAACTCTTAATTTTTGTACTCGTTGTGTTTCTTTCTCACTCGGATACAGAGTTTTTTTTAACTGTTAATTTCAATTTTTGAGTCATTCTTCCCATTGTTGCGCGAGAAATCATAACGCCTGACTTCTCATAAAGCATTTGGCATAATTCATCTAAGGTTGCATCATTATTTTGTTCAATCAACTCTGCTAAAACGACTAAATTTTCAGAACTTAATTTTAGTTTCACTCCTCCATTGAAAGGTTTTGGAGCTATTTCTCCTGTTGCTCGATATTGTTTAAGTAGTTTGACAATAAAACTTAAAGCTACGTTAAATCTTTTAGCTAATAGGCGCTGAGAAATTGTCTCTTTGTTATAGACATCAATAATTTTTTGTCTCAAATCAAGTGAATAGGCTTTCATTTCACAATTGCTTTAAATATTTATACTAGTGTATCTCACTTATTTGAGAAACGCTATAAATAGTTATAAAAAATAGAGACGTGCTGTTAAGCCAAAGCTACGTTGCTTCTCTTAACGACACGCCTTTGAATTATCATCTCACTAAATATTTATCGCTTATCTTTACTTTTCTACTAATTTTCTAACTAGATTAGCTAATTTTTCTGCACTATCAGGAACAGCAATTTTTCTTGCATTATCTGACATCATCTGTAATGTTTCGGGAGATTTTAATAATTCCAATACCTTTTTTTGCAATATATCAGCAGTTAATTCTGATTGTTTGCAAAGTATTCCCGCATCCATAGAAGTAAAAACTCTAGCATTATAAGTTTGATGGTCTTCTGCCGCATAAGGGTAGGGAATTAAAATCCCTGGCGTTCCACATACAGCCATTTCTGTTAAACTACCAGCACCAGAACGGCTAATTGCTAAATCTGCTCTATGTAATAATGCTGCCATTTTTTCGTAAAAAGGCAGGGAAATATACTGAGGATGCTGTAAACTTCCAGCTTCTGGGTCGTTATCTCCGGTTAAATGAACCACCCAAGCACCTGCTTCAAACCAAGCTGGTGCAGACTGACGAACCATTTTATTGACTGCGACTGCTCCTTGAGAACCACCAAATACTAGAATTAAAGGCGCTCCATCAGGAATAGATAAATCTAAAGTTTTTTCTACATTAGCTGCCAAAAAATCCTGACGTACAGGTGTACCTACACATACAGTTTTTGCACGGGGTAAATACTGAGCAGCAACATCAAATCCGATAGCTACATAATTGTACCAAGGACCAAAAAAACGAGTTACTTTGCCGGGTAAAGCGTTAGACTCATGAAGAATGGCAGGAATACCGAGAGAACGAGCCGCCATTATCGATGGTCCAGCAATATAACCACCGGTTGTTACCAAACCTTGAAATTTTCCTTGACTAATTATATTTCTAACCTTAAGTATGCTACCAATAAGTTTACCGAAAGTAAGTAAAGAGGATATACTTAAGCCCTTCTGGAACCCTTCAACAGAAATGGTATTCAATTTATACTGTTGGGGAACCAGTTTAGTTTCCAAGCGATTGGGAACCCCAAGCCACTCAATTTCGTAATCTGGTAGCTCTTTCGCTAATGCGATCGCGGGAAATAAATGTCCGCCTGTACCACTAGCTGCTATTAATAATTTGGTGGGAGCTTTTGTCATCAAACCTCTACTGTTCGCACGCTCAGATTAACTAAAATAAAACAAATTACTTACATTTGCCAAAATGCTCATCCGTCCATTCTTTTTTTAAAGAACAATTTTTTAGGAGTGACTCTATAAATAAGAGTTTGAGCACAAAACTGTAAATATTGCAAAATATCGTATTAAGTCATATTACCCATGTCTAACATTATCAATTTACTATTTAGACGGCAGCTAGTCTTAAAAACTAATCGTTGGTTAATGCTTTTTCTATTTTTCTTTAGTTTTATGGGTAGCTTAAAAGTCGCCCAAGCTAATACTCCCAGACAAAATGCACCAGCGCAATTAAGTAATATACTGAAACAAATAGATACAGCTGCTACTCAGAAAAATGTTAACAGCGTCATGCAGTTTTACAGTTCTAACTTTAAACATGGGGATGGTTTAAATCGTCAGGGAATGAAACAGGCTTTAACTTCCCTATGGCAGCGTTATCCAAATTTGAGATATACAACTAAAGTTACATCCTGGAAATCTCAAGGAAATGGGATTGTCGCTGAGACTGTTACTAATATTAGGGGTTTAGCATCTCCCAAAAGTCAGTATATGGGAATGAATTCTACAATCAAGTCCCGTCAAAGAATTCAAGGATCTAAAATTTTAAGTCAGGAAATTTTATCAGAACGGACTCAAATTACTTCTGGTAAGAACCCCCCAACTGTAGATATTAGATTGCCACAGCAGGTCAAAGTTGGTCAAAACTATACTTTTGATGCCATCGTTGAAAAACCATTAGGTGAGGATTATCTGTTAGGTGCAGCTGTAGATGAACCAATTAGACCTAGTTCTTATTTAAAGCCTTCATCTGTAGATTTAGAATTGCTCAGTGCTGGAGGACTTTTCAAAATTGGACGCGCACCATCAACACCCGGTAGTCAATGGATTTCAGCTGTATTACTCCGGGGAGATGGCATGACTATGATTACTCAAAGACTACAAGTTGTTAAAAAGTAAATTTGGTCAGAGACTGGAAGACTGGGATAGGGGGAGACTAGGAGACTGAAGAAATTAATAGTGCAGCTATTCCTATTACCCATTCCCCCATTACTCATTACCAATTACCTTGATTAACAGATTAATTTATTTGGTAAGCTGACAATATTGATTAATAATTGATAGTTGTTAACTTATAATCGAAATGCTTTCGGTGCAAAACCAAATTATTCTTATTACTGGTGCAAGTAGTGGTATTGGTGCTGCTTGCACCAAAGTTTTTGCAGAGGCTGGTGCAAAGTTAATTCTGGCTGCAAGAAGATTAGAACGCTTGCAAGAACTGGTTGAAAACCTGAAAATAGAACCTGCAAATTACCATTTATTGCAACTCGATGTACGCGATCGCGCTGCTGTAGAGTTGGCAATATCTAACTTACCTGCCCAGTGGCAAAATATTCATATCTTAATTAACAATGCTGGTCTCAGTCGTGGTTTAAATAAGGTGCATGAGTCTGATATCCAAGACTGGGAGGAAATGATTGATACAAATATTAAAGGTTTACTTTATTTAACTCGTTATGTTGTACCGGGAATGGTAAAACGCAATCAAGGTCATGTAATTAATATTGGTTCTATTGCCGGACATCAAACTTATCCCGGTGGAAATGTATATTGTGGTACAAAAGCCGCAGTCAAGTCAATTTCTGAAGGATTAAAACAAGACCTATTAGGAACAACAGTCCGCGTCACCTCAGTAGACCCCGGTTTAGTAGAAACAGAATTTAGCCAAGTTCGTTTTCATGGAGACTGCGATCGCGCTGCGAAAGTGTATCAGGGATTAACTGCTCTTACAGGTGATGATATCGCTGACATTGTGTTTTTCTGTGCTACGAGACCATCCCATGTAAATATTAATGACATTATTGTTATGCCTACAAACCAAGCTGGAGCAACTTTAGTTTATCGACAGTAATCTCAAATTTTGCACCTATATGTATAAATAGTCAAACGTAAAATATGAAGTAATAAATCATAAATATCAAGTTGGGCGCAAACCTTGCGCCCAACTTGGTAATTTGTATTAACGATAAAGTGAAATGGTATTAAGATTTTATCCGCAAACAAGGTAAAAATATTTACCTCACTTGTTTAAGATTATCAAACTGTTCAGTGATCGAATCTGTAAAGATACTCATAATTGTGCGATCGCGAACCTTAATATTCGCACTTACAGACATCCCGGACTGTAATGCTAGCTGACGCTGTTTGATTGATAAAGTTTGCTCATCTAAGCGAATTTTGACGGGGAAACTGTAAAATGGTCTGACTTGGTCTGGTGGTAGTGCATCGGAACCAATCCAAGTAATTTCTCCTTTAATATCACCAAATTCACTGAAGGGGAATGAATCAATTCTCACATCTACTTTCATACCTTTTTTGATAAAGCCTATGTCTTTATTGGTGACATATACTTTAGCAACTAAAGCTTCATTAGGAACAATTTTCATGACTGGTTGAGTTGCACTGGCAACAAAACCTTGAGAGCTAGCTTTTAAGTCAAATATAATACCGTCAGCAGGAGCCTTAAGAACTTGATGTTTGAGGTTAACTTGTGCTTGGCTGATTTGACTATTGAGTTCGGTAATTCGTTTATTATTTTCTACAATGGCTTTATTTAAATCGCTATCAATTTGAGCTATTTGTTTGCGGTTTTGAGCGATTTTAACTGCTAAATCTCTTTTCGCAGCAACTAAAGTATTTTTCAACTTCTTTTTAGATTGGGCGATCGCATAACGTATTCTAGCTTGTTCCTGGGTGAGTCTATCTACGTTTGCTCTCATTGTACGTACCTCTTGAACCTGTTTGAGGAACTGTAAGCGGGAAATTGCTCCTTGCTTAACTAATGGTTCCAAATTTTGAAGGATACCTTGATTTACCTCTTTTATATCTTTGGCTGAAGATAGTTGAACTTGAGTTTCACTTAATTGCTTTCTCAACTGTTCTGTTTGTAATTTATCTGTTGCAGCACGAGTATTCAATTCGTCTTTACTAAATTCTAAACGAGCAGTTTCCTCTGGAGATAAGTTGAAATTTTGAGAGTTTCCGCTTAATTGGGCTTGATAAAGACGATTCTCTGATACTAAAGCCATTCGACTTTTAGTCAGAGACGCTATCCCAGGTGGTAAATTAACTTGAGTGTTGTATTTATTCCCTGTCCCTAATAGTTGAGCACGATAAAACTGGTTTTCTCTACTTAAAGCGGCTTTAACTTTTGTCAAAGAAGATAGTTGTGCCTCAGCGGTGGTGGTGTCCATACGCAACAAAAGATCGCCACGTTTAACTTTTCCTCCATCCTTTACATAAACCTCTTTTACAACCCCACCCACAGGAACTTGGATATCTTTTACAGCCCCTTGAGGTTCCAGCATTCCTTGGGTAGGAACAGCCTCTTCAATCTTGGCAAAGTTTGCCCATAACCCCACATAGGTCGTAGTACCTAAAAGCCCCCATAATACAGCCCGAGACCAGACAGGAGATTGGCGCAAAACTACGCTAGAGGCATATCTATTATCTTCTTCAACACGACGACGAGCTTTAGTTGGTACTGAAATTTCATCAGACAGAGTCTTGGGTACGGTTAAGGATTCTTGATTAATTTTGATGGCATTATCTTGAGTCATAAATTAACTTCCCTAATTTTTTATAGAATTCAGAATTGGTGAAATGGGTAGTGGAATCCAAAGCACTTACATAGAGAATTGAATCATGGAGAATTGAATGTTGTGTTTTGTAAACCTCTAATTGCTTGCATTTAGTTATGAACAACTCCCCCCTTCTCCCTACCTAATTCTGAGTTTCCTGTTGCTGATAAAGGCAGTAATAACGTCCTTTTTGTGACATCAATTCCTCATGTCTCCCTTTCTCTACAACTGTTCCGTTTTCTAGCATAAGAATCACGTCTGCATTTTTGACTGTGCTGAGTCGATGGGTAATAAAAAATACTGTTTTATCTTGAAATGCCCCAGCTAAATTAGAACATACTTGCCTTTCTGACTGATAGTCCAAGGCGCTGGTAGCCTCGTCTAAAATTAGCAAACGAGGATTTTGTAAAACTGTTCTAGCAATAGCTATTCGCTGTCGCTGTCCCCCTGATAAACCAGAACCTCTCTCTCCGACATGAGTGTTATAACCATGTGGTAAAGACATAATGAATTCGTGTGCTGCGGCAATTTTTGCAGCTTCAACGATTTCTTCTGTAGTTGAATCTGGATTGGTTAGGGCTATATTTTCGGCAATGGAACCTTCAAACAGTAAAGTATCCTGTAATACTACGCCAATTTGACGGCGCAGAGAATACAATTCAGTTTTTGAGATATCGTAACCATCAATCAGGATTCTGCCTGATTCTTGGGGGTAAAGTCGGGGTATTAATTTTGTGAGGGTACTTTTACCAGAACCACTTTGTCCAACAATTCCTACAAATTGCCCAGGAGAAAATTCTAGGTTAATATTTTTGAGTTGTTGGGGACCGTTGGGATTGAAACGAAATGATACATTTTCATATTTAACTGCACCTTTTATTATAGGCATGGAAATATTATTGCGTTCGCTTGTATCTGCTTCTGCGGGGGTATCCAAAATATCTCCCAAGCGTTCTAGGGAAAGTGCTGTTTCTTGGAAATTTTGCCACAGTTGGGTTAAGCGCAATAGGGGAGCGGTAACATAACTAGCGATAATCCGGAAAGCAATAATTTGTCCTAATGTTAGCTGTTGTTGCAGTACCAGATAAGCACCTACCCAGAGAACTAGTAAGCCGGATAATTGATTGAGGAAGTTACTTAAACTACCAGCAGTGGTAGAAGTTGCCACAGTTTTAAAGCCAGCACTGACATAGTTAGCATATCTTTCTTGCCATCGCCAACGCGATCGCAACTCTAAATTTTGGGCTTTAACTGTCAGCATACCAGAGAGAACTTCCACTAAATATGATTGAGTTTGGGCGTTTTTCTCGGCTTTCGTCCGCAGTTGTCGTCGCACAATCGGGGAAACAACTATAGTTAAAAGGGCAAACAGGGGTATGGTTGCAAGAGCAACTAGGGTTAACTGCCAGCTATATGCCAACATGACTGCAATATAAATGACTGAGAATATTGCATCTAGAACTACTGTCAGTGCAGTCCCAGTTAGGAAAGAACGAATGTTTTCTAGCTCGTTAGCCCGACTAGCAAGTTCTCCTACGGGTCTACGTTCAAAATAACGTAGCGGTAGACGTAGTAAATGGTCAATAATTTCTGAGCCTAGTGCTAAGTCAATACGATTAGTAGTATCTACAAATAAATAAGTACGAATATTATTAAAAATGCCTTCAAAGACTGCCAGAGTCAGCAGTAATGAGCCAAATATATTTAGGGTACTATAACTATTATTAATAATAACTTTGTCAATAATTAGCTGAATAATTAAAGGATTAGCCAAGCCAAATATTTGTACTGCAAATGAAGCTAGTAATACTTCTATGAGTACTTTACGATATTTTACAAGAGAAGGAACAAACCAACTTAAGCCGAATTTTTTTCTGGGAGTATGGCTAGTTTGTTTTAATAGCAGTACTTGACCTTCTTCCCCCCAAGTTTCTAAAAAAGTATTGGGTGTTTGCTGAATAATTCCAACTTCTGGAACTGCGAGTACTAATTTCTTTTCACTAATTTCATATAAAATTGCAAAACTATCTTGCCAGCGAATCATGGCTGGAGCTTCTATTTTAGTAATTGCTACAGCTTTAATCCGAATTAAATGAGCATTTAAACCCATCAATTCAGCAATGCTACCGCATAACTGTAAAGATAGTGTTTGAGTTCTTTGAACTTGGTTATTTAATAATTTTTGAATTACATCCCGTCGGAAAGAAATATTCCAGTATTGACTCAACATTTGAAAACACGCCAAAGTTGCTTTAACTGGACTTCTTGCACCTACAAAAGGATATTTTGTTGTTTTTTGATTATCTTCTAAATCAGTTTCTAATTGTGGAGGTCTTTCTGGTGCATAAGGAACATCTGATGTCACCCTACTGACTGCGGCTACTATTTCTACTGGAGAATCCCAGGTGAATTCTATTAGAGGAATACCTAACAAGCGAGCGTAATCATTCCCGATTACTTCCAAAGATTTTTGTCTTTTTCTCTCTTGGACTGGTATATGACTAGCTATAGGAAAATCTTTAATTTCACCTCCACTAACTAACCAAGCAAAGTCAGGGTCTAAATGAGCTATGGGACTAGTTCCAAGGGGCAAATGATAGATAAAGACGTTGGGTAATAATTTAAAAGTAAATCCTGCAATGTCGCTAACACCATTGAAGTCAAGAATTGTTTCGCTATCAGGTCTTTGTCCTAACTGTTCGCTTAATAATTCAAATAATTCAATGGCACTGGGTTGAGCTCGAAAACCATGGGCAAATTCGGGAAATTTTTCCATTAATTCCAAAAAATCCGAAATACTGAGGTTTAAACAGATAGTTTCTCCAGAAGCAATTACCTGTTCGCAAGGAATACCCCGCAACCAACTAGACCAACCAAATAATTCTCCCTTCTGTATTAAATGTAAGGGTATTAAAGTTTCAGAACGTCGGTCATAAGCCAACATTCTAGCTTGTCCCTCATAAAGAATAGAGACATGAGCAGGCATATATTCTCGCGCTAATATGGTTTGACCCATCCGATAACGCAATATTTCAAACTTTGTTGCTAAAGATGTTAATTCTGTTTCTGGTAGTTGGTTAAAAGGAAATATTTCCCTAAGAATATCGGGAATAGAAGTTTGAATAGAGGCTTTAGTATTATTCATAAGATAATCTACAGGGTTTAATACAAAAGTCAGGAGAAAGAAGTTATGAATTGAGTGCGATTGATAATTAATTTATGAATACCTGAGTAAGTCGGCACTAAAATTTTGGCATACCAGTATTTAAAATTTAAAATTCTTATGTAGAACGGGTTTTATTGATTTTAAATTGGTAGTTTATTTACGTCCTACTATGCTAATTTCTTTGAATTGATTTAGTTTACCCTGCCCTGATATAGAGTTTTTACGTAGTGTATTCAAGCTCGCAATTATCAAAAATTTAAAATCTATACCTACGTGTTTTAGTACCTATGTGTCTAGATGCAAATCTAAAAAATTTCTATTCAAAAATTAAAAACTCAATCCAAACTCAAAACTCAAATTAAAAACTAAATCCAAACTCACTCCAAACTCAATCCAAACTCAAAACTGACAACTTCTATATAGCAACCTTAGCTTGTTCTCCTCTTGGTTCTTGCTGTAACTGCTCGTTTAGCCATCTTTGAAATAATTCATTGAGTAACCGAGCTTCCATTGCTTCATCTAATTGTGCTGGGACTAATTTTTCTAAACGTAAAATCACAAACCAACCAGCAATATAAATAGGAGCTAATAATTTTCCGGGTTGACTAGTAGAAAGTTTTTCTACCATTGCAGGATGTAAAGAAGCAAGTTCAACAGGTCCGACTAAACCTCCTGTTTGAGCCTCCGGACCTTGTGAATATTCTTGCGCTAGATCCGCAAAAGATTGTTCTCCCCCCATAATTCGGAAATAGATTTCTTGAGCTACTTCCCCATCTTGAGTTCGTAATAAACAATAGATTACTTTATCGAACTTACTTTTATGTTCAAAAAAGTAAGACTCAAGTTGATTCCCCCAAGAAATTTGTTTAAACTTCTCAATTTTAAATTGACGAGTAGTCACACCTCCAAGTTGATCGAAGCTTAAACCATGGAATTGCGTCCATGCTTTCATATCCGCTTCAGAAGTAATTTGATGTTGAGCATAAAATTGCTTCTGAGCATGAGCAACTTCTTCTGGAGTACACTCGATAGACGCGATCGCTCGATCGATAATCAATTCTCGTAACAGTTGTGGCAACATTTTATAGGCTGCAAGAGAAGAAATAATCTCTTCAGCCTTCATGGTTTGATTGCCAACTTGTATAACTTCACTCATTGGGAACAAATGCAGATAACACAGTTAATGGTAGGTATTATTTGGTGATGCTTCCTGTGTTTTCAGATGCTGAATTGTTTGATACAATTCAAAGACTTTCGTACTCTACTCAACAGTATGATACACGTTAGTCAACTTTTAAAATGAAATAAGTAATTTTGAGTTATTACTTTAGCTAGTCAAAAGACTTTTGAAATATACATCAAAAAATCTGATTTAAGCAATTTATATTATGTCTTAAATTTGACTCTTTTTTGACAATTTGGGTTGCGATCGCAACCTATGGCTAGCTTTATAAATTTATACGCCCCAAATCAATTTATACATTTATTTTATATATGGGTTACTTTCTAACAAGATTGAGTGGTAGATTAGTCTCTTCCCTTTAATAGCGATAATGACTGATAAATCAAGCTTTTCAGCTTGCTTCATAGCTTCTTTGTAATAATCTAACCGAACATTATATACAATTGGGGTTATTTAGAATACAAGCAGTAGACCGTTAAGCAAGTGTCTACATACAGTGATAATTAGTCAGAAGTATACTATATTCGTATCAGTATTCACCTCGGTGCATTTTCGCCACTTTTGGAATATTTGTTCTACCTGTTTTTATATTTGCCAGAGGAATACTGTAATCTCATAACGATTTAATCGTTGCTAATTATACGAAATCTTTCATTTAGGGGTTTTCTATGATTGGTAAAAGTATCAATTAGATCGGGATGAATAGAAGCTTTATTTTTTCAGCACTGATTTTGCTCACGTATTCAAAATTATTGCGAAGGTACTTTTAGTTACCATATTTGCCAGTAATTCTACCCTCAAGATTTTTCATCGGCGTTCCTCTACTAACAGACAATGAATTCTTTAGGGAAGCTTTAATTAATGCCACATTTCGGTAATTATATTTCGGCGATCGTTACTTGTAGTAGCGTGCATCCCAAAAGTGAACTAAGAAGCTAAATTAAGTGATTGGGAAAAATTGCATCACCATCAAAATTGTCAGACGATTGATTATCAATTTGTAAATTTTAATTGATCAAACTATCTAGGACAATCTGTTTTACGGAATTATACCCAGGCACAGGCAAGTATATGCACAATCAATCTTTTAGGATTGAGCCAACAGAAGCTAATAGTTTTATTGTGCATAAGAAATCTAAGAGAAAGACGGTGTATCTTCTGCAACTGTAAATGTCCGAAGTAAAAGCACTAGTTTTAAATTTGACCAAAATTGTAACTGCAAATTCAGGAAAACCTAAAGCTTTAATCAACAAGATTACTGATGATGCAGTGAAATTGAAATCAGGCGATCGCTTAGATGATGTCAAGTTTATATCTATTGATGAAAAAGACTATACGGTCGTCAAAAACAGCAGTGAAGTTAATATTGGGAGTAACAATAATCAAATGGCTAGTAATTCAGTTAACTCAAACAATAATCTCATTCCCTTTACTGAAGAAGTACTCAAATTAACTAACGATTTTCGGGTGAAAAATGGTCGGTCACGATTGACCATGAACTCTGACTTGTCAGAAGCAGCTCAAGACCACTCAGAAGATATGGCAAAGCTAGACTTCTTTAGTCACACTGGTAAAGATGGTTCTAAAGCTGGAGACAGAATTACAGATGCTGGATATGAATGGAATACTTACGGTGAAAATATTGCTGCTGGTCAAAGAACCCCTGACCAAGTAGTTCAAGGTTGGATAAACAGTCCCGGACACAGAGCAAATATGCTCAACCCGAACTTTAAGGAACTTGGTGTCGGTTATTTTTTCCTTAAGAATGATACTGGTAATGTAAATT
>JBCCDM010000178.1:0-12017 GCA_039030795.1 Cyanobacteria bacterium P01_A01_bin.84 | reverse complement strand
AGAGGACTGAATAAATCTTGAATTAATAGTATTATTTATTACTTCATATTTTATGTTTGACTATTTATACGTATAGGTGCAAGATTTGAGCGACCCACAAGGTGGGAATTCAAAATTCCGGCATACCCTGCGGGAACACCTCTGGTGAACAAAATTCAAAATTTAACTTCACCTTGCAACGAATGAAACTAACACATTTTTCGATAAATTCTAAAACCCTTGATATATGAGGGTTGTAAAATGTGCAAGTTAGAAGGTAATGTAATGTAATGTGATGTGATTTAAACCAAACTAAACCAAACTAAACTAAATCTTTTTCGTGGATAGATGGAGATGTATTGGAAGCAATATCATTCTTGGTATAATTAGGGGCAATTATTAAACATTCTTGGTCAACTTTGGTAAGCATATCTTGGAATGCAGGTGTATAGCTACCATCTTCATTTACAATTCGACGCAAGGTGTAATCACCAATTTTGGGAATTATACCAAACCAAATATTTTTCCGTACCCAAATATCTCCATTATCAGAATCATTTTTTTGACACATTGTCGCACTTAGTATCCACCTAGGTATTTTTATACCAAATGCAAAAGGTGTGATTTGCGATCGCTTTAATTTCTCGCTTTCAATTCCATCTTCAATTTCGTCTTCAAATTGAATTTTATAGGTAAAGCGAGCTATCCAAGCACCTATAAGTAAAATGCGTCCCTGAATTGAGGGTTGAAAAGTCCACTGTACTTCTCCAAACACCGGTAGAAATAAAGTTTTATTTTCTGCATCCCAGCCTAAGTTATACATAGTGATGCAATCATCTGGAAGCGGATTTCCATCCATAAAGAATACACCTTTAAGGACATCCGGTAGATTTGTTTGCTGGACTGGTTTCATCCAGGTTGCAATATTATCAAATTGTTTTTTTTCGATTTTTATAGTCATTTCAGTTATTGGTAATGGGTGATTGGTAATTGTTAATGGTTTAAAGGTTAAGGGTTAAAAGCAATCATCCATCAACTAACAACTATCAACCATCAACCATCAACCATTAAATATCATCGTTTAGCAAAACCTTTTAATACTAAATCATTCGGGGTAACAGCAGTAACTCTTTCTAATTCCCACTCAACTTGTGTAGTAGAATCCCATTTATATTTATTAAACAAGTACAAGCAAAAAATATTAATCAAACCAATAGATAAACTTCTTCCCAGACAAGCTCTTTCATGTCCTTGACTATTCCAAGATAAAATGTCTGAAAAATCCCGTTCAATATCAAATTTATCCGGATTTTCATATCTTTTGGGGTCTCTATTTGCTGTCAGAATAGAACCAAGTAAACGGGTACCTTTTTGGAATGGACATTTCATTTCCCCTACTTCGAGTTCTCCTTCTTCTTGTGCAAGTTGACTAACAAAGCGAACCGCAGGATAGAGACGAGCGGTTTCTAAAATGGTTTTGTTAATTAATTGCGACCCCAGAAGGGTTCCACTAAGCGATCGCTCTAGTGCGTTTGAGTTTAAGGTTGTATGTTCGTCCCAAATAGTATCAACCTCTGATACTACTTTATTTCTTAATTCTTCATCTAAGCATAAAACACCAATTACAGAACCTAAAAGGGCACTTGTACCGGCAGTTCCAGCGATATGAATCATATCAAAAAGTGTATTTGCTATTTGATGCTCGTTTAAGTTGTATCTACTACCAATGGTGAAGTAGGATGACCATTCTGAAGATTTTTGGTATTTGTTAGTTAAGTATTTACGATGTCTAGTAACTGGTGATGTTATTATCCAAAGTAAATATTTATTGATGAAGTTGGGTAATGTTGCTAAAGGTAAACGTTGAATAAAGTTATTGGAAGCTGTAATTTCTTTATCTGATAATGATATTTTGAAAACAAGTTGATGCAAAATTTTAAGCATCATTTTTGGTAAGTCTTTACCAATATGTAATTCACCTTTTTGGGCGGCTTCAGATAAACATTCATCAACCAAATTACTTAAAGTTTCGACATTTTCAGATGGTTCTGGTAAGGCTTGGGTAAATACTGCGCGAGCGCCACTATGTTCTTCTCCATTCATTCCTAAACTCAATGGATTATTCAGTAGATAACTAGGAGCCAATATTCTGATGATACCTAAATCATTTCCTCGTAATTGAGGCTCTACCTCCATTAACTTTTTCACATCTTCGTGAGTCGTAGATACAATTGCTTGGTCTACTGCAAAGAATTTGTCTCCAATATTTTCTTTAGCTGTATTCAGAAAACTTTTTAATTTTCTGAGCATTATAAAGGCATCTAAGTAATAAACCCGCAAACGTAGTAGTCTACCAAATGCACTGTTATAGCCTACTTTCTTTAAAGTTTTAGCAAGTCTAATTTGACGTTTTTGTGCTTGGATAACCTGTTCTTTAATTGCCATAATTTTCCTGTTTGATTGAGTTGTTTGAGTTGTTTGAATTCTTTGAGTTTTTTGATGAAATATAGAGAAAATATTGAGTATATTTTTAATGATTAATTGTGAATTAATATCAATTCATCATTATTGCTGTGTAAGCTATACAAAAGAATGCAAATTAGTTATGAGTAATATATGTATTTACATATAGAGAGATATTTATAAAGAGATATCAGTAGAACTTACCAAGTTATCCTAAACTAGTCTTGATAAAACTACACTATGTCATTGATGATTATTGCGATCGCTTCTCTCTGAAACACTACAGATTTACGAAGTATACAAAGCTAACGGCGAACCTAATCGCTTCTAGAGAACACAATGGTGTCACCTTTGCTTTCCCCCTGGAATGGGAGGTATTCTTTTTAACGACAACTTATATATAATCTTAATGTGTTATCAACTCTTAAATGTTAGTTTAAATGTTAGTGCTTTGGGGAATTCTCGAAGGTAAAAGATATTCATAAGTAGGACGGTTTTGATTGCGTTGATGAATGGTATTTTCTATTTCTTGCAAATTTTTCTGAAATGTCTGCAACGCTGTTGTTACTAGATTATCTTTGAAGTGTCCTTGAGGATAATCACCTAATATTTTGTAGTAAATAGAACCTAGTAAATAAACTAAGTTTAGTTGTCCCTGTGCTTGTTCTAAAGGTGGAAGTAAATCGAGATAGTCTTGTTCTGTAACTTTATCTTTGAGAATTGAGGCTGGTTTATAACCTGCTAGAGGTATTGCTGCTGCATAGCTCATCATATCCTTTTGAGGGAAATTGACTGCGGCGTGTTGGGCACTAGCAGTAAAAATAATTAGTGTCAGAGCATCAATTAGATATTCTAAAGTTTGAATGCGTCCATCTTCTTCACCGAAATCCGGTATTCGTCCACCATGGTAAGCTCCGACTTCTGTTGCCCAACCTTGGAGGTATTTATCATTTTGGATATCATCATCACTTTTATAATAAATCCTCAAGTAATCAGAAACCCATTGATGAATAGCATCCCAAATGAGCATAGCATCATCTCGGTAAGGATATACTGGTAGTTGAGTAGTATCATCAACCCCACGTTGTTGGAATTGTTTTGGTAACATTGCATCATTAAAACCATAACTTTGTAAGGCTGCTGCCGCTAAAATCCGGGAATTATCAATTGTGGATGCGAGTAGTTGATCTACACCACCACCAGCAGCAATCAAAACTCTTTGGGCTGAGTCGTTAATAGCTAAAGTACCCTCAAAATGAGGAATCAATAGTAGGTGAACGGGATGACTATCCGGTAACTGACGATGAGTTGCGATCGCAAAAGCACCAAGAAATAGATGAGTGCGTCCTAAGTGAGTTACTGCTTCGTGATGGTTAGCAGCTGCGATGTGAACTACGGTTTTTGCAAATAACCAAGCATATTTATCAGATTTAGGGGTAAAAATAGGTGTATCGTTGGGATTTTGGCTGCATTGAATTGCAACAGGACGCATTAACCGGGGTTCATTTCCACTTTTAGGAACTGCAAATAATGCTAAGGGAGCGTAAATATATTTTTGTTGGTCGGGAAATGTACCATTTAGGGCACCTTTCAAGATTGCAAAATCAGCTAAATATAGCCTTCCCTCTTCTCCTGCTGTTGCTAAGGAATCGTCACTTCCCATTACTTCTTGATATTGCTCTTCGGTAACTGGAAATCTATCTCCCAGGTTGTTTGCTTTTTGAATAATGACGGGATTATAACCACCAACTTGCATATAAGCAAAAGCTTCATCCTCAGTGAATGTGTTTGCAATATCTGGAATTGCTATTGTAGGGAACAACTTGTTGTAATCCCCCAAATTCATAACGTGTCCTGTGGGATGTCCTTTTGCAAGCAGTTTCTGAATTCGATTAAAAGAATCTTGGAAAATAGAAAGTCCGCTTTCTTTGAGGACAGAAAAAAATAATTCGTCTATTTCTCTATAATCTTTCGATATTCCTGTCAGTAATAGTTTGGGTAAAATTTGCAATATTCTGGCAACAACACTTAACTGAAATGGGATTGCTCCTTTTGCTAATACTTCTAAAATAAACAGCCTGACATCATCACCAACCTTCAGAGAACCACGATTTCCTCGGTTTGTAATTAAAGTATTAACAAAAATCATTTTCAGTTGCTTAGCTAATAAACGCAGCCAAGCAGTAGAAAAATTTTCTTCACTAGGAAGTTCATCTACCATCGCAATTGGTGGAATATGGCTATAGTTATATTTATATTTGCTTCTAGCGGTTTCTAGCTGATTACTAGGTAAGAAATTTGGTTCGCTATTTTGTGATGAAGAAGTCATGAGTGTTTTATGTATTTAGGTTTTATGTATTTAGGTTTTGTATCTAGGTTTTATATCTATGGTTCTAAAGAAAGATTCAGGACTTAACTGGGAAAAAACGCTTTATTTAATTTTTCTTAACTCTTCACTTTTATCCATAAGTACAAATAGCTAAAAAAAGAATAAAAGAATAAAAGTAATAAAAATTACTATTTTATAAATTATTTACTTAGTCATCTTTGAGAGGACTTTGGCTATTAGACTAGAACCCTCAGTCCTGGACGGTCAATAACGTAATACGAAAAGCAATAAATACTGAGTATTTTTTATTGAGTAGAATTCCCAAGTGTAAGATGTATGTTAATTAATTAGGTTCATTTCCTGAGAACTTATGCAATTTCACATTTAACTTCACATTTGTATGTTTGTGTTCCGAATATTTACTCTGGTTTTATCCGATAAACCCAAATTCCTATAGTCCTAAACCCGCAGAATATAGACAAAGACGGTTGCCGTTAAGAGTATTGTAGGTTGGGTAGAGCTTGAGCGTTACCCAACTTTCTGGTTAATAATGTTGGGTATGCGGTACCTCAACCCAACCAGGAGCTATTTATATTTTTGAGCCTTAACGGCAACCGTATTGGAATATAGACAAATAAGTTTATTGGTGTGATTGGTCTAAGTTGCTGAAAATACTAGCCGAAGTTTATAACAAGCAACTGAATATATCCTGTTATAAAAGACACATTGTAAAATACTGTATTGAAGGTTTAAGAATATTTTTATAAGAAAGATGCGGAAGTTTTTCAAGAATAACAGGACTTACGCAAAATCAACGTAATCCCGTCATTACGTTCGCGTAGCGTGTCCGATAGGACAAACGATAGCGACGTAATCGCAATAAACCCTGCGTTGACGTAGTCTGCTCGATAGAGCTTATGCTTCCCTACACTATGTTCCGGTCGCAATGATAAATCTTCGTTGCGTAAGTCCTGAATAAGAAAGAATTTGCAGATTCTCCCCCAAAACCCTAGGGCTGTTTCATTCTAAAAAGGAAAAATATCATTAGTACGATATGGATTGTTTATGACGGGCACCCATGTGTGATCGCCGTCTCGGGGTATTGCTGTATTTCTTGCTTAGAGGGGAGTGTGGAGAATTTTGGTAATCCATTGCTTCTGTAGCGTGAATTTTTGAATTGGAAATTTGACGAAATTCTGCATAATTTTTAAAAATGCGTCTGTTTAATAAATGTAAGACAACATTCACATGATTAAACATTATGAATTTTTCTAAGTTAGGTTCTTCTCTTATTCTAGGAAGCTTTGTTGCTTTAAGTTTTCTTCCCCTAGCAAATCAGCCCGCTAATGCTTCTCTAAACTGTGAGAAAGTTGAGCGTTTTGGCAGTAAGCGAGAAGGTAAAGTATTAAATGGTTTAAATGAAATTTTTAAAGGACGACGCTATAAACTAAGAGCAGGTAGAAAGCTCAAAATACGTGAAGTAAAGTCTGCTAAATTTCAAAAATGCAAGCTGAATTTTATAACTGCTGCAACATTACAACGTGTTAGGAAGAATGGACAGGGGACTGCGCAAGTAGTCGCGGATGTTTACTCTATAGATAGAAAGAAGAAAGAAATTTGTTATAGAAATGCAAAGATTGTTAATGTTAAACTATCCAGAACTGGCGGAAATATGGAAGCGGCTGTTAAGAGAAATGCAAACAAAAAATCGCTTCCAGATCAAGCTTGTATCTCTTTGAAAAAATAAACTAGAATGCTACGTTGATTCGGGAGCATCCCACTTTTTTGAATGTCATTGCGAGCGGAGCAAAGCAATCGCAAAGTTTATCACTAACATCATTCCTCAGCCTTTGGGAAGACCTCATCAACGCAATGACGGTTATTATCTCATTAAAAAATAAAAACTGGGATGCACCCCGTTGATTCATCTCGATACTAAAGTATTAATAATATTTGAAAATGCGGCGTTATTTTAGATAATACTAAAAGAACGCCGCATAAATTTAAATGTGTAATTGCAAGCGTTAAACTTACTAAATAAAAATCCCCCTTTTTTCATTGGACATCTCCAGAAAAGAACGTAGAGACGTTCCATGGAACGTCTCTACAAAGGTTCCTACGACGCAAATATTTAATTTTTGGAGATGTCTATTTTCATTGAACAATATCTAAATCTTGATTTTTGCTACCAATGGATGCCCCCAATAAAACACAGTCCTCTTTTAGAGGACTGAACCAATCTTGCAAAATAAGTATTATTTATTACTTTATACTTTATGTTTGACTATTTATACTTATAGGTGCAAGATTTTAGTGACCTATAAGGTGGGAATTCCGGCATATCCTGCGGGAACGTTTTCAACGAACAAAATACTCGCTTCCGCGAGTATCTTGCTACAAAATTCAAAATTTAACTCCACTTTGCAACGACCTGTACTAACACATTTTTCAATAAATTCTAAAACCCTTGATATATGAGGGTTATGAAATGTGCAAGTTAATAGGAGTTAACTTTTTTCTTTCTCCTTCTTATTTCCTAAAAACCAACTAAAAGCAGCTAAAACTAATAATACAGGAGTTAACCAATCGCCCCAACGCACATATAAAGTTTGAGTTTGTCGGCGATAAACTGTATCTGCGTGGGTTTGATAAATATCGATCCCTGATAACCATAATGTTTTTCCATGAGGATCTACAATACCGGAATATCCTGTATTGGTTGCTCTAACTGCCCATCTATCGGTTTCAATGGCTCGCATGATATCTTGAGCATGATGTTGAGCTGGCATTGATTCTGAGTAATGAGAGTTATTTGCTGAACTGAGAATAAATTGTCCCCCTACTGCTGCTTGATATCGGAACAGTTCTGGAAATGCTGAACCGTAACAAATTACCGCGATCGCTCTTCCAAATGGGGTATTAAATACTTGCTTTTCACTTCCGGGAACTTGATGTTCGTTCAGTGGTGATAAGCGTTTGACTAGTCCACCGATAATTTGTCGAAAGGGGACGTATTCTCCTAAAGGTACTAGCTTTGCTTTATCGTAACGACTAAAAATTTTACCGTCCCCGGTAAATGTAAATAAGCTGTTGGTATAGGTAGATTTATCTTGTTGAGAACCAAAACCACCAATCCATGCTGTTATACCTTTGTCTTTAACTGCTGCAACTAAGGAACTTTGCACAATTTCATTTTCGTAGAAGGGTAATGCTCCTTCTGGTGTTAGTACTGCTTCTACACCTTGGTTGCTTAATTCTAAATATCCTTTGGTATAACCTGCGATCGCTCGTCGAAATCCTTCTGGTTTAAGTTTTATTTTATTGGGTACGTTACCTTGAATAATCCCTACTTTCAGGGCTGATGTTTCGGAATCGTTCAGGGGAATACTATATAACCAAAAACCCAGTAGATGAGATGTAATAAATAAAAATATGGCGCTAATTGCCAGAATTTGGTGATTTTTCTGGTTTTTCTGATTCTTCCTCGGTGGTCTATTTTGCAGTTTTATCCAAAATTCCGCTAGTAAACCATTCACTGCCACAATCGCTGCTGTGACGGTTGTGGTTCCAGAAATTTGACCTAAATGTAAAATTACTAAGTTATGGGGACTTTGAGTATAAGCAAGAGTACTCCACCATAATGGACCACTACTCCAAATTGCTTCTAAGGTACACCACAAAGCAGTACCAATTAAAACCCGAATAAATCCATTTTGAGTTGCTAATTTTTTGGTAATAATCCAACGAAAAATCATTGACCAAGCGATCGCTAAAGCTGTACCCCACAAGGTAATAAAGGTTAGACAGAAAATTGCGATCGCTAAACTAGCAAGCCATGGTACACCCATCCAGGTCATGGGATGGATACCGGTAATCCAAAATAAAGTAAAACCGTAGTAACCTATTCCCCAAAATAAGGCATTCAACCATGTAGAATTATGGCTACGATTTTGAGTTGCTAGCACCCAAAAGGGAGCAAATGCAAACCATGCAAAAAAAAAGGCATTTACGGGAGCAACAGTTACTCCCATCAAAATACCACTGATGAAGGATATGAGGAGTTTGAAGTTTTGAGTTTTCCAGAATCGAGAAATTTCTAAACCCATTACTTCATTACTCCTAGTTTTTTGTTTTATCAATTGGCTTTTAGCTTTTAGCTTGTGGTGTTTTGGTTGGGAGCATCCCAAGAAAAAACAAATACAAATATCTTAACCCAAACTCCCCGAAGGGTGCGGCTATAAAAACAACAAATAAAACCAGCTTGAATTGGGATGCTCCAAGTATTTTACTTTTTTAATTTTTTTACTCTTCTTCCTCTTCTGTTTCTGTATCATCATCAACATCAGGTGGGACTATAGCTACACCTGTAATTGCATCTTCTTTATCAAGACGCTGTACCCTAACCCCAGTTGCTGAACGAGACTGAATGGATATGGCGTTGACTGCTTGACGGATAATAATACCGCGATTTGTCACCATCATAATTTCGTCCTCGTTGTTCACAATGTGCAGGGTTGCCATGTGGTCTTCAGCTTTCTTACTCTTAAATTTAGTTGCCATTAAACCCTGTCCGGCTCGATTTTGCAGTCGGAATTGAGCAACTGGTACCCGTTTACCGTAGCCTCCTGTAGTAATTACTAATACCCATAGTCCAGCAGCAGTTTCATTACCTTCGCTGACTTCTACTGTTTCTGCTGTTTCTGCTGTTTCTACTGTTTCTAATGTTTCTTCGGTTTCTACCTCGTCTACTTGGTTCTCTACTTGGCTATTTTCTAAATTCAAGGTAGCAAGTATCGATGCTGGTAAAATATCCATTCCTACCAACTCGTCACCATCCCGACGAAGCTTCATGGATTTCACTCCCCTGGTTGCTCGACCTAAAGGACGCAACTGTTCGTGACTACATTTGAAGTGAATTGCCATTCCTTTTCTAGAACCAATAATCACGCTGTCTTCAGCTTTGGCACGTCTGACCCATCGCAACTGGTCTCCTTCTTCTAAAGAAATGGCAATTAAACCGTTGGAACGAATGTTACTAAATGCTGCGAGTACGGTTTTCTTGATATTACCTCCTCTAGTCAGCATTACTAAATATTCATCGCTGCTAAATTCTGTAACTGGGACAAGAGAAGTAATTTTCTCCTCTTTAGGAATGGGAAGCATTTGAACGATGGGGGTACCCCGACTGGTACGAGAACCAATGGGTATTTGGTAAGCTTTGAGACAGTATACTACTCCTCGTTCGCTAAAAAATAGAATGCTATCGTGGTCACAGCAAGTTAAAAAGTGTTCTATAGTGTCATTATCTTTAACCTTTGCTCCAGCTTTACCGCGAGTGGCTCTACTTTGAGCTTCAAAGGTGTTCACCGGCATTCGTTTGATATAACCCTGCTCGGTAAGAAGAATGATTGCTTTTTCATTCGCAATCAAATCTTGTTCGTCTAAGTCACCTTCTCCGTGGGTAATTACTGTACGTCGTTCGGTTGCATGAGCGGCTTTTATCTGCTCGACTTCTTCTCTGATAATTTCTAATATTCTTTCTCTTTTAGCTAAAATATCCTGTAAGTCGGCAATTAAAACCTGTAAGTCATCGTGTTCTCGATGGATTTTATCGGCTTCTAATGCTGTTAAACGACGCAATTGCATTTGCAGAATTGCATCTGCTTGCACTTCTGATAAACCATAATTAGAGATTAATTCCCCCTTCGCGCTAGGTGCATCTGGTGCTTGTCGAATCAGATTAATAATTGCATCTAATTGAGATAGAGCAATTAATAAACCTTGTAAAATATGGTCGCGACCTTCTGCTTTTCGCAGTTCGTATTGGGTTCTGCGAGTGATTGATTCGATGCGGAAATCTATAAAGACTTCCAAAAACTTCTTGATTGTTAGTAGTTGGGGTTCTCCATCTACTAAAGCCAACATATTTGCACCAAAGTTGGTTTGCAGTGGTGTTTGCTTGTAGAGATTATTTAAAACTACCCGAGGATAAGCGTCCCGCTTCAGTTCGATCACGATTCGCATTCCGTCGCGATCGCTTTCGTCACGAATATCGGAAATTCCATCTATTCTCTTATCATTGACCAACTCAGCTATCTTCTCAATCATTCCAGCTTTGTTGGTTTGATAAGGTAATTCGGTAACAACTATTGCATCCTTATCAGGTCGTCCACGCTGCTCAATGGTTTCAATTGTCGCTACACCCCGCATGGTTATTGAACCCCGTCCGGTGGTGTAAGCTTCTCTAATTGCAGATGTTCCCAAAATCTGACTTCCTGTTGGAAAATCAGGTCCAGGAATATACTTCATTAGCTCCAAATCTGTAATCTCGGGATTTTCTATTAAGGCAACTACACCATTAATTAATTCCCCTAAATTATGAGGAGGAATATTAGTTGCCATCCCTACAGCAATACCTGAAGAACCGTTGAGCAGTAGCTGGGGAATCCTTGCTGGCAATACTGTAGGCTCTTGTTGGGAGCCATCAAAGTTGTCAGCAAAATCGACTGTTTCTGACTCAATATCTTGGAGCAAAGCAGCGCTAGTCAAAGCTTGCAAGCGACATTCTGTGTATCGCATTGCTGCTGGGGGGTCATTATCCACCGAACCAAAGTTACCATGTCCTTGGATCAACGGCGATCTCATGGAAAAATCCTGTGCCATTCGCACTAAGGCATCATATACTGCCGTATCGCCATGGGGATGATATTTACCTAGTACTTCCCCTACTACACGGGCGCACTTTCTAAAAGGACGGTCTGAGAGTAATCCCAATTCGTGCATGGCGTATAAAATGCGGCGATGCACAGGTTTAAGACCATCCCTGGCATCTGGTAATGCCCGACCTACAATGACGCTCATTGCGTACTCTAGATAAGACCGGGACATCTCCGAGCGCAGATCGGTTGGGATAATCCTCTCCTGGGAGGTTGTCATAACCTAAAAAACTCCAAAAATCGCAGATTTTAACGTTTAAACTTAATGAAGCAAAATTATTCCAGACAACTATCGAATAACTGCTATTATTTGCTATAATTCTAACACATTTTAGACCGCTTTTACGAAAAGCTTATAACCTCGATTTTCAAAAAAGTAAAGTCACAATTTACTCACTACTCATTAGATTTTTTAGTAATTTTTCAATGATATTTTCTTCATGTACTTTATACTGAGCAGTCTGCTAGCTGCCGTTGATTGGTCTGCCATGAGGTCGTGGCTCGCCCTTCTCGAAAGATTTTTCTTGTGT
>JBCCDM010000177.1:0-12066 GCA_039030795.1 Cyanobacteria bacterium P01_A01_bin.84 | reverse complement strand
TATGTATTGTTACAACCACAGTCTTTAGTACTTTAAAGTAAGACTGAATTCGATTGCTGGATTTTTTTATTATTTGAATTAAGGCAATATTATTCTATGAGATAAATTTATTTTTATTCAAATTGCTCTTTGCTTAGTTCAATTTAATCGAATTTAATCTATAAAAGAATGTTTTGATGAGATGTATCTTTTGTCTCTATCAAGCTAATTCACTTTATAAAAAATAATTAAATAATTGATGAATTAGGAAAAAATTAAATAGTTTGACAAAATTTATATCTAGTCCAAGAAATAAATAAAAAATGAATATTTTGAGCGGTAAATAAATATTTTTATTTCTAGGCTGAATTCATAGAGTATTTTTACAAAAAATCTGGGAAAACAATGTATAAAATAAACAGAAATATAAAATTTTTCACCAATGATATTTTTGGTCTCAAGCAATGAGTAAAGCTAAAAAACATCCCTATCGTCCTTTAATTGCTAGTGTTCCTGAAGGAGTATTCCGTCCTTTATGGTCAGTAATGATCCCTACCTATAACTGTACTAAGTATTTGTCTGAAACTCTAAAAAGTGTCCTAGAGCAAGATCCAGGAGCAGAAATCATGCAAATTACAGTTATTGATAATTGCTCTACAGAAGGAAATCCAGAGGCGATAGTAACAGAGTTGGGACAAGGAAGAGTGGAGTTTTATCGACAACCATACAACATTGGTAGTTTAGGAAATTTTCAAACTTGTCTGGATTTATCTCGTGGGTATTTGATTCATACATTACATAGTGATGATTGCGTCCGGGATGGTTTTTATCAAAAAATGACTAAATGCTTTACTCTAAATCCAGAAATTGGTGCAGCTTTTTGTCGGAGTATTTATATAGATGAGAACAGTGACTGGGAAGGTTTTTCCTCTTTAGAAATACAAAAAAGCGACATTTTACCAAAAGAATGGATAGAACGTATTGCCGATGTCTGCTGTATCTCTGTACCATCTCTGGGTGTTGTACGTCGGGAAGTTTATGAAAATTTAGGAGGTTGGGATAGTCGTTGCGGTTTGAGTGGAGACTGGGAAATGTGGGCGAGAATATTTACTCATTACCCTGTATGGTATGAAACAGAGGCTTTAGCTATGTGGCGCAGGCATTCTACATCTAATAATGTAGTTTATGCAAAAAGTAGTCAGTTTATCCAAGAAAATTTCAATACCATTGAGATGATTTTTGAGTCTTATTTACCTAATGGAATAAATAGTAGAGGTTTTCGCAATGGTAAACAAAATTGTGCCTTCTTAGCATTAGAGGCTGCTAATTCATTAATTTATAAAGGTAAAATTTTAGAGGCATTATCAGAAATAAAACAAGCGCTAAAGTATAGCCATTCTTCAAAAGTAATTACATCTGCGAGTAGAGTTCTTTTGTATGACGGTATGCGATCGCTAGTTAAAAAAATGCAAAAAATATATAAAAATCCCGGTTCTCGCAATCAGTATAATGAAGAGTTAACCCAAATGAAAGATAATTTCACTAAATTGTTTGACAAGCAACCATCAGGAGAAAAGCAATTGGAGGAAAATAGGGAACTAGAGATAGGTAATTAATAAGCTTGGACTTAAGTTTAAAAATAGGTCTAATAAGAGATTAAACATTAAAATTAATTTATGCTTAAACAATACTTAATACTCAAAAAATGTTTAAGATAAAAACCAGTTATCATTATATTTTTTATTACGAATGAAAAGTGAAGACACCTACCAAGAACCCTTGGTCAGTATTATTACTCCTACTTACAATCGACCAGAATACTTAAAGGTTGCCCTAGAAAGCGCTCTAAAACAGAGATACGGTAATATTGAAATTATTGTTTCAGATAATTGCAGTTCCCAAAATCCCCAACCGATTATTGAGTCTTTTAAAGATTCTCGGATTCGTTTCTCCCGCAATGAGAGCAATTTAGGAATGTTTCCTAATACTATGAAAGCTTTTAAAATGGCACGAGGCAAATATGTTGCGAGTTTGCTAGACGATGATATGTGGGAAGAAGACTTTTTAGCAAAGTTAGTGCCACCCTTAGAAGCTAATTCCGATTTGGTTTTAGCTTTTTGCGATCATTATATGATGGATGCTGATGGAGAGATAGATGTTGCTTTAAGCGAACATTGCTCTGAGTTATTTAATCGTAAAGATTTGTCAGAAGGAGTTTACCAACCTTTTTACAAGGTAGCATTAGTAGATAGAGCTGTTTCTACAGCCACTGCTGCTTTAATGCGACGTTCAGTTATAGATTGGGAAAGTATTCCTCCTGAAGTTGGCGGTTCGTGGGATATTTATTTAAATTATTTGTATAGTCGTACTCTCAAAGGAGCTTATTACTGTCCTGAAAAGCTGACTCGCTATCGCGTCCACGAACAAACCGATACAATGCAAAGTGGTGGTCGTAATTCTCAGGCAAAAATTCGGAAAGCAAAAGCCGATATTTTTTGTTACGAAAAGTTTATGAGTGATGAATCTCTAAGGGAATTAAAGCCCTATTTTCAAGAACAATGGGGACACATCAGTACAACTTTAGGTATAGGTTTGATGCGATCGCAACAATTAGAAGCAGCACGTCCTTATTTTTGGCGATCGCTAAAACAAAAAGTTAGTCTGCGCACAATGACGGCTTTGTTAATTAGTTTTACAACACCCTCCATTGCGGCGAAGTTTTAAGGTAAGAGGTAATTAATTGCGTAATAATTACTAGTAATTACTAATAGTTACTAATAGTTACTAATGGATTATGGGCGATCGCTCGGAATCATAATATAACGAAAATTTTTATATTTATAGGGGTAAATTAAATGCGTATATCAGCTTGTATTACTACAAGAAATCGTACACGACATCTGGAAGCTTGTCTGCAAGCACTTTGGAATTCTGAAGTTAAACCTCATTCTGTAGTAGTTTCTGATGACTCCCCGGATGGGGAAACTCAACAGCAAAATCAAGATATTGTAAATAAATATCCTGGAACAATTTATGTGAAAGGACCTCAAATTGGTGTTTGTGCAAACCGTAATAATGCTGTGAATACTATTGAGGTTTCTGAAACTGACTTTGTGGCTTTTGTAGATGATGATATTGTTGTACAACCAGATTTTATTGCTTGTGCGGTAGAAAAATACCAACAGCTATCACCCCAAGACAGAAACTGTACTATTCTCTCAGGAATTAGTAAGTTCAATGAAGAAGATGCTTTATTACCAGCAAAACTATCATTCCAAGGACATTTTCTACCTTCTGATGCACCAGAGACTGTAGTCATTCATGCAGCTTTGTTCCCCAGAAAGTTTTTTGCTGAGGAACAATGGGATGAAAATATTTACTTTGGTTACGAAGATGCTGAACTTTGTTTAAGAGCGATCAGACGCGGTTATAAGATTGTTTCTTGTCCGGAACTAGTGGTAAAAAGCAGTATCGTAGAGGGTAGCACTTTAAGTACTCCAGGAATTGGTGGTGTTAGTAACTACGAACTTCATATAGAAGCAGCACGTCTGTATGTTGGAATTAAAAGATATAAAGACTTATTTCCCAATCCTTTGAAATTAATTGCTTTTATAGTTGTATACTTCATGCAGATGAGTGCTTATCTATTTAAAAATGGTGCGATTCAAGCTTGGCCAGAAATCATTCGTCGCGCTCGTTTAAGGACTTTATGGCAGTTGTACTCAGTTTAGGAAATAAAGGCTTAAAAAGGCTTTTAGCTTTTAATCTAAATATTGTGTAAAGTTTACTAAGGAATGTGGGGATGTAATATTTAAGATCCCCCCTTACTTAATTCGGGCTGTTTCATTCCTTAAAGCGCTTATAATGCAAAGGGTTGAGAGAAGAGAAATAAACAGTAAAGTTTAAAATTTTCCTTGTCTTATATTTATAATTAATGACTTAGCTACAAAAATTTCTCCCGAATCATATTGACAAATTCTATCCCTTAACGAATGAAACAGCCCTGCCCTTTCTTGCTTAAGGGTATCTATCGGTAAATAGTTACTGAGGTTATTTACTAGATAAAACCTGATTACTGTTGGGTTTTACCTAAAAGGCATGCATATATTTTTATTTTCCCGTAGTCATAGAATCGGTTTTACAGTTATAAAGCTAAAAGCTTAATTGCTAAATTATAAAAAGTAATATTAAGTGTGAAGAAGTGTGAAACTTTGTATTGTTACCCATAGTGTAGTTAAAGGAAACGGTCAGGGAAGAGTAAATTATGAAATTGCTTGGGAAGCGATTCGACGTGGTCATCGCATTACTTTATTAGCTTCCCAGGTGGCAATAGAATTAGAGCAACACCAACAGGTAGAATGGATTCAGATTCCTGTAAAAGGTGTGCCTACAGAATTGCTGCGCAATCTTGTGTTTGCTTTTAATAGTAATAATTGGTTGCGTAAAAATCGCTCTCAATTGGATTTAGTCAAAGCTAATGGTGCTATTACTTTTGCCCCCGGAGATGTAAATGCGGTTCATTTTGTTCATGGTTCTTGGTTGAAATTTTCTTCTACTCAACAACCAACATCTTTAAGTAAGTTACTAAATCCGAAGCAAATTATTTACAATTTCTATCAGTGGTTTTACACAAGTTTGAATGCTATTTGGGAAAAGCAAGCATTTGCCCAAGCTAAAAAAGTAGTTGCAGTATCTAACAAAGTTGGTGAAGACTTAATTGATATTGGTGTAGCACCAGATTCTGTGCAAGTAATTTTAAATGGTGTTGATTTAGAAGAATTTATTCCTGGAAATAGAAATCGCCAGAAATGGGACTTACCTGCGGATAAACCAGTGGCTCTATTTGCTGGAGATATTAGAATTCCACGTAAAAACCTGGATACCGTACTTCATGCTTTAGTTAAGGTTCCAGAACTGCATTTAGCAGTTGCAGGTATTACCGAGGGTAGTCCTTATTTAGAATTAGCTACATCCTTAAAATTAAGCGATCGCGTTCATTTTCTCGGACTTCGCGATGATGTACCAGAATTGATGAAGGCTGTGGACTTTTTGGTTTTTCCTTCTCGTTATGAACCTTATGGTTTAGTAGTAATTGAAGCAATGGCTACAGGTATACCTGTAATTACCGCTAGTTCTACCGGTGCTGCTGCTTTAGTGAGTCCTGAAGCGGGAATAGTTATACCGGATTGTGATGATGTGGATGCTTTAGCAAATGCCTTACACACTATAGCCAACAATCCGCAAATTAGAGAAGAAATGGGTAAGGAAGCCCGTATAATTGCTGAGAAGCATAGTTGGCATAATATGGCAAAAACCTACGTAGATTTATTTGAAAAGATTAATTAAAACTTAATTAAGGGTTAAATAAGGGTTAAATAGAGGTTAATTAAGAGGCGATTTTGACATTTTGTATTTTGAATTCCTCCGAAGGAGCCTGACCTTGCTGTCTGATTCCTTTGGTGTAGCTATTAAGCGATCGCGGATATTACGAGTTGGATAGACTTCTTCTTTAAAGTATAGATAAAGGGATAGTTATTAAGCTTAAAGAGTCATTGATCTTTTTAAGGAAATCCTTAGTTTCACATATACTCTAAGGTGATTGGGCTAGCTTGTTTATTTATTCTAAAGATAATATTAGAAAACTAATCTTTAGTTTGATTAATTTTAATTTGATTAATCTTAGTTTGATTTAAGTATATTTGATTTGGTCTGCTGACCGATTAAATTGTTATCTATCTAAATTTATTTGAGGGAAGTACTTAGTATCTCTTTCATTTTTCCATAAAACTCTTACCATAAATAAGATACAGAGAGTGGATATACCATTGGTATTACCTAAGGGAATCACCGGACTTATTCCTCCAAATTATTACTCTTAATTATTAATCTGTAGTTATTAATCTGCAATATTTATGACTAAAAACAAACCTACTGTTGCTATTTGTATTCCCACCTATAATCAAGCACAATATTTAACTCACTCGGTTGGTGGTGCTTGTCGTCAAACCTATGAAAATGTAGAAGTTTGGGTTGCTGATGATGCTAGTACTGATAATACCCCTGATGTAATGAAACAATTGTGCGAACAGTTTGCACAGATTCATTATCACAGACAGCCTAAAAATATGGGTATTGCTGGTAACAATACTTGGTTATTAGCTCAGCCAACTACAGATTTTATTGTCCGTTTAGATTCGGATGATATTATCATGCCAAACTATGTAGAAACTTTAGTTGCACTTTTGCAAAAGTATCCGGAAGCTGGGTATGCTCATAACGCAGTTCAGGAAATAAATGAAAATGGCAAACATCTTTCAGTTAGAAGAGTTGCTAGAAAACAAGAATTTCAAAACTCCGAAGATGCTTTAATGGCTGCTGTAACTGGATATCGCGTGGCTGCTAATATTTGTATGTTTCGGACTCAGGTATTGCGGGAATTAAATTTTTATGACGGTCGTCCTGAGTTTGTTGAAGATTATGATTTAGCTGTCAGAATAGCTGATGCGGGCTATGGAAATGTTTATACCGATCGGATATTAGCTTGTTATCGAGTTTGGACAGATAGTAAACAGACTCGTCCTAAGCGCAAACATTTACAACTAAAAGGATACGTCAGAATTTTTGAAGAAAGTTTTGCACCTGCATTTGAACGTCGGGGGTGGAACCAAAAGATACTCCGCAAACAACGTCAAAATATGGCGATTTTGCATTCTGCTTATTGTTTTCTGCCGATGTATAACAAACAAGAAAGAGCAGATTTAGTAGAATTATTAAAACAATTGGGTGACTCATACGCACTCAGATTGCGTTTGTTCGCCTTATCTTTAGGTTTAGCTCCATTCTTTGAATGGCAACATCATACAGAACTTAAACTCAAAGGTATAGTCAAAGGTTTTTTAAGCAAGTTTAAAAATCCGAAAAAAGTTGAAACTGCTGCTTAGTGCTTTTGCAAAGCTGAGGATTTGTATATAAGAAATATATTACTCATCATGAGCTTACCGCAGCTCCCATGATGAGTAAATAAAATGTATTCGAGAGAAAAAATAAAACGAATAACAAATAATAAAAATAATAAATATACTTGACATTTATGATTACTATCAGCGCAATTGTTCCCACTTACCGTCGTCCAGATGATTTAGCACGTTGTCTAGAAGCACTCAAACAGCAAAACCGTCCATGCGATGAGGTTTTAGTCACAGTAAGGGATAATGATCGTGATACTTGGAATTTTCTCAAAAATTTCGACCCCGCACCTCTGAACATGAAAACCATTACCGTTACAGTGGGGGGGGTCATCGCTGCACTAAACGCTGCTCTCAAGGCTGCAAAAGGGGATATTATTACGGTAACTGATGATGATGCTGCACCTCATCGTGATTGGTTTGAGAAAATAGAAAGATATTATTTATCTGACGAAAAAATTGTTGGTGTCGGTGGTAGAGACTGGGTTTACTGGCAAGGGAAATTATTAGATGATGGAGAAAGTGAGATTGTAGGAAAAGTCCAATGGTTTGGACGAGTGACTGGTAAACATCATATTGGTATAGGTGCAGCTAGAGAAGTAGATATTCTAAAAGGCGTTAACATGAGTTTCCGTCGTCATGCGATCGCTGATATTGGTTTTGATGAACGAATGTGGGGTAGCGGTGCCCAGGTTCATTTTGAAATGTCCTTATGTCTAACCCTTAAACGTCAAGGTTGGAAAATTATCTACGATCCCGCGATCGCTGTAGATCATTATCCCGCTCAACGCCATGATGAGGATAAACGAGACAAGTTAAATAAAACTGCTCTGATCAATTCAGTGCATAACGAAACTTTAGTTTTACTAGAATATTTACCATTTACACATCGTATTATATTTGTGCTGTGGTCTATTTTTGTAGGAACTCAGGAAGCTTTAGGCTTAGTGCAGTGGCTGCGATTTTTACCCAAGGAAGGTAAAATGGCTGGGCAAAAATGGTTTATATCTGTTCAAGGTCGTTGGCAGGGTTTTCAGAGTTGGTTACATAGTTCCCCATCAAAATCGACAGCAGCTAATACGCGTAATAATGTTCCACAAATTACCTCCCCAAACTAAGGAATTCAAAATTAAAATTAAAATTAAAAGTAAAGCTTAGAGTTTTGGCTATAGGTAGGAGGAAGTAAACATTAAAGTGAATAACTTTGGGTAAGTTTTATGAAACACGAAGAATGAATTCTCATTAATCATATCAAGTCCGCTTAATCAGTTACGATATAACGCGATTGAAAAGATGGTAGTGCTACTTATTACTCCTTACTTAGTCCCCACAGATATGACAACTGTTTAATCAGACATAATATCTACCCAATCTTAAGTTTAATAGCTCAAAGCTAATCATGTAAGTTGCTAATTAAAAATTTAACATTTATAATCCCCCCTAATCCCTTTCTCAAGAGGAATTTAAGGGGGATCGAATAATCTAAGGATTCGTGTAAAAATAACCTGAACACTTTTTATATGAAAAGTATATTGAGAAAGCATTTCAGGTAAAATTTGTACAACTTGTTTTTACATCACTCCTAAGAAATCTAAGATTAAAATATAAATTTATCGTCATAATTGCGTCAGCCCTATTTGAATTATTCTGCTGAATATAGTAAAAATTGCTCAATTAAATTTCTCAATTCATCAATTATTCAATTAATATTGGAGAGGCTAAGTGAATCATAGCCAGTTAAATTCTTATAATTCTTTCAACTCTAACCCCATAGAAGAACCACCTAAATTATCTTGGATTATTCTTGGTGCGTTTATTTTATTTGTCACGGCTGGTACAGCGGCTGGTGTTGGTAGCTTAGTTCGTCCTGGATATGTACTTTTCTCCGTCTTCATCGCAATTTTCTTCTATTTTAAGTATCCACCCTTTTATGTCGGCTTCACTTGGTGGATTTGGTTTGCTACACCCTTAATATCCCGAATAGTTGATTATCGGTCTGGTTTTGATCAGTCTCGCTTTATGCTGATTGCACAGTACTTAGTTACTTTAGTTTGTTTTTATACGTTTATCAAAGACTTACCTAAATCATATCGCCAGGGTGGTTTGCCTTTTATTATTGCTTTTATTGGTTTGATGTATGGTTTCATGATTGGGTTGATAAAAACAACTGCATTTACAGCAGCGCGATCGCTCCTAGATTGGTTAGTACCAATTCCTTTTGCTTTTTACTTGTTTATGAATTGGCGAAGTTATCCTCAGTTTCGTAAAACTATTAAACAAGTCTTTCTGTGGGGTGTACTATTTACAGGAGTTTACGGCATTATCCAATATTTGATTGCTCCAGAATGGGATAGATTTTGGTTAATTAGCACCGAACTTACAAGTTTTGGCGATCCGGAGCCTTTGAAAATTAGAGTCTGGAGTACAATGTCTTCTCCAGGTCCTTTTGCCACTATGATGATGAGTGGTTTACTGCTGTTATTCACATCAACAGGACCCCTAACAATACCTGCGGCGGGGGCTGGTTATTTAACTTTCTTATTAACTTTAGTCCGTACCTTGTGGGGATGCTGGTTTGTTGGTTTGTTAAGTATGCTCAGTGCAATTAAACCCCGCTTGCAAATGCGTTTGTTCATGACTATCTTAATAATGGCACTTTGTGTTGTTCCATTAGCTAACATGGAGCCATTTGGTAAGGTGATTACTACTCGCTTGCAATCTTTAACTCAACTAGATAAGGATGATAGTGCTAACGTTCGTCAAGAAATTTATGCTGAAGGTGTAGATAAAGCTGTAACAAACTATTTAGGTAGCGGGATTGGCAATACTTTTATTGTTGATAAGGAAGGTAAACTTATACCAGTAGTAATTGATAGTGGTATTTTAGATACATTTTTTACTTTAGGATGGTTTGGTGCTATTCCTTATCTAGGTGGAATATTACTGCTGTTTCTCAAAGGTTTTCAATTTTCTGAAATTCGTTCCGACACATTTATGGCTGCATCTCGTGCAGTTGCTTTAGGGAATTTCTGTGCATTACCTGGAGGTAGTGCAATGTTAGGATTTTCTGGTGTCGTGCTTTGGAGTTTCTTAGCTATTGTCATGGCAGCACATAAATATCACGTACATCAACGTTCTATACAAAACCAATTGAATCAATTTTATTAATCATTGTTTAAAGAAAAACCTTATTTTTTCTGGTCAGGACTTATATGATGTCCGGGTAAACAGTTGTCATATCTGTGAGGACTAAGTAATGAGTAATGAGTAATGAGTAATGAGTAGCATCTTTTCAATAGCGTTATATCGTAACTAATTAAGCGGACTTGATATTACACAACGAGAATTTGTCCGAAGCGACGGGAACGTAGTGTAGGGTTAGCATGAGTCCTATAGGACACGCGGAAGCGTTTGTGTAGCATAACGTAGTTAATACAGAGTTCATGGGATTACGTCGCAAACGTAAAGTCCTAGCGGACACGCGGAAGCTAACGTCTCGGACGGGATTACGTTACTTTTGCGTAAGTCCTGCTGGCTTGATATTACTTTTCTTCTTACAAAATATCCTAACCTCTCCTGGGTAATCCTAAATGGTAATTTTTTTTATGAGGAATACCCTTCGTTGCTATTTGCATTTTTCATGCACAACAGAACAGCTTATGTAAGCTTAGATCTATAGGTTAGGACACAATACGATTCATACTAAGGATAATTGTAGATTGGGTAGAGCAACAGCGTTACCCAACTCTCATCAGACCCGAAAGTTTGGTTCCATACCCTAACCCAGCCTAGACTAAATAGGGTTTACTGAAAAATCTATAGAGCAAGTCTAAAGGCTACACTTAATTCTGGTTCGCAGATATTTAATTTATCGCAGATTTCTCATACAAATCCAGTAAATGATTGTAACACATCCCTGGTATTAGTAGTTGAAGTACTTATTGTGCAATCAAGACTACGTTTCCCTAGTTGAAAATACTTGATGGTGGTGATATTTTAACTTTGCCTTACGGAAAAACACGTTAATTTTAAATTTACCTTACCAAATTGAAAGATTAGATAAACTTTTTAAATTGCTCTTTTCGATACATAAATTGATTGTCTATATTAACACTTGGAGTTGTAAATTTATGTGAAAGTCCCTATTATATCATGTCTAATTTTACTTCTGAGACTAATTATTATCTAACTGATGAGTTAATCTTTCTCAGTCAAAGTAACTTATCTGAATTGCGGGAAAAACCCACACACCCATCGGTTACAAGTCTTGCAAAAAGACTAATTGATATTTTCGGTGCGATTATCGGATTGATAATTATTGCGATGGTAATGATTCCTATCGCAATTGCCACTTATTTTGATAATCCAGGTCCTATATTTTATCGTCAAACTCGGTGCGGACTTAACGGACGCACCTTTAAAATGTGGAAATTTCGTTCCATGATTGTTGATGCTGATAAATTTAAACACTTGGTAAATAATGAGTCTACTGGCTTGATTTTTAAGTCAGAAATAGACCCTCGTATTACCGGTGTTGGTAGATTTTTGAGGTCTACAAGCTTAGATGAATTGCCTCAATTTTGGAACGTTCTTAAAGGAGAAATGAGTTTAGTTGGAACCCGTCCTCCAACTCCTGATGAAGTTATGCACTATCAATCTCACCACTGGGAAAGATTGAATGTTAAGCCTGGTATAACTGGAGAATGGCAAGCAAATGGTCGCTCTAGTATTAAAGATTTTGAGACTATAGTACAAATGGATATGGACTATCAGTCTAAATGGTCTGTACTTTACGATATCTATTTAATACTCAAGACTGTCTGGGCAGTTATTAACAAAAAGGGTGCATACTAAAACATATTCAATCATGATACTAATGTGAAATAAGATGAGTAAGCCTTGCAGCTTATTCTCATGTCAATTTCTTCTAACTAATTTGGTTAAGAACCATGTTACGGTATTGCTGTTATACGAAATTTACACAGGTGTATTCTTAAACTGTAAAAATCATTGTTCTTTCAGTACTGGCATAATAATATTTTCTAGTATTAGTGACTAACTAAGTTTGTTCATTTGAAGCTAAAATTTAGAAGTTATTCTATCTAGAATTTTGTTAATTAAG
>JBCCDM010000176.1:0-12238 GCA_039030795.1 Cyanobacteria bacterium P01_A01_bin.84 | reverse complement strand
GCTCGACAGAGCACAATAATCGCCGCCAAGGCGATTTCGCTTCGTTGGTACAGCTCGTGCAACTCCTCCGTCACGTAGCCTCTCAGCCGACGTGCACCACGACACTCTTTGAGTCGAACCTCGCGTAGCAGAGGTTTCAAGAGAGCGACGTGACGGCTCTGTTGCCATGTGTCCATAGCTCAAGATAGCCAAAAGTCTCTCGAGTGGAGTGCCGTCGACCGCGGAATGCGTCACGTCGCCGGGCTGCGTCAGCACAACTTCGCCGCTGCCTGGCTTGTAATGGAACCCACGGAGGTCTGGAGCTCACTAAGTAGGGTTTTAGAGTAATCGTAGAAAAACATCTTCTTATACCAAAACCGTTTATAGGCCTGTCACGTATCGCCGAAAAATCCGTATACTACATCACTAAGGTCGGCGTGGTTTCAGTCAATAACTCACTCCAGGTATCGATGCCTTATAAGCATTTTTAGTGGGAAATTGGGTGTACGTTTATAACGCGAACACATCAACTTGTACTTAAAGAGTTTGTAGAAGTACCTCCACCCCGCCTCTTCTACTTTCATTAGTTGGTGTTGTAGCTTATACATTGTTTTGTATCTGTGGGGTAGGAGTGTTAGTTTACTTCTAGGTATTTGTTTTTTTTTTTTAAAAAAAAATAACCCCATGGTTTTATAACCCTCTGGGGGTTTTGGGAAATATTTTTTTTTTTTAAAATACTTAAAGTTATCTATAAATTTGGTCATTTTTTTTGGAAAATTCCTCTGAGGTACAAATATTTCTTCCTCAAAATCTGCCAGCACGTCGATTTCTTTCTTTCTAATATACCACCGCTTTCTGTCTAAGGCTGGGTTAGGTTTTTTGTACTTTTCTGGGTTATTTTTGTTAAGGTATACAAATGGTTTCGTTTCGTTATGTGGTAGTAAAAAAAAATTTTTTGTACGTAACGGAAGTTGGTATTTTGTACGATATTTAAGCTGTAGAGTTGGTTTTTTAAGAGCTGAGCCGTTTTTTTTTTTAAAAAAATCCAATCTCTTGGGATTAAAAAGTTTTTTGTTTTTTACTTTTCTAAATTTTTTACCCCGATACGGCCTTTTGGGGGGTTTTATATTGCTTGTTATTGCTAGTGGGTACCGAAAGCTTTTGTCTAGGATTTCTTGGCTATATGTATAATCGGATTCTTGTTTGATGTCAGCAATAAGTTTTATGTTAGGTAGGTAAAGTTGTGCGTATTTGGCCGCTTTGTGTGTTCAATAGCTGTGCACGTATGTTTGTTTTTTAAGTTTTAATTTTTTAAGCTTAGATGGTCTCCTTTTTCACATACCCCAGTAGTAAAGTTTCGCGACTTTTTTCTGTTTTCGCAGTGATTTTTTAAGCCATTGTTTATAGTAATGTCGCATCCTTTTTTTACGCCTAAACGTACCTGGTAGGAAATAGTTAAAAAGAGTGGTTCGTACCGCCCGTACTAATCACCTGTATGAACGTTTGGTTATAGCCCATTTAGTGTTCGGTGTAAGTCGATTGCGGTATTGATCTATATCCATATACTCTACTGGAGGTTCGTACTCGTATTTCAGGAAAGTTTTTTTAAGTATATATAGATTTGATTTGGGTAGGTTTTTTACATTTAATACTCATAGCATTCTGCAGGTGTTTTATTTTTTTTTATTAAAAAATTTAATGGCTAGGAAAGATTTTTTACTAATTATTGGTTTTCACTTCAGCTGTCTTTGATCCCACAGCGATCGCCATTTAAGTACCACTGCGCTTAGATGCCATGAAGTACCCCTAATATCACGTTTGTGGGCGTTTAGGTCCTTTTTGTATAGCTGTTCGTTAAAGACTACTTGAGGTGTTTGTGGCATATCCAGCTCGTAATCGTGCTCGAAGTTTTTTTTTATGCGATACGTTAATCATTTTTTTATCATATTTTTTTGGTTAGTCTACCAGTCCCCGTATACCGGGTATTCGGTTAGTATGATTAATAGGAACGTGGAGACGTGTATATGTACGGCAAATATTCAGTGCCTAAAAAGAATCATGTAGTACATACCCCTCGTTGTAATTTTTTTTACCATAAACCCATTGATATGGTAAATGACAATTATTGTAAAATTCATAATTAATTTATTATCGGTTGAAAAAATTATGTATATTGTTATAAGTGTTATTAAGAGGGATATTGGGGGTGCTATCTTACGCCACCGGTTATGCTTCCTTAATGTCTTCTCATCCATTGTTGCACGTCGTTCTTCTTCTTCTTGCCAAAAATCCTCCTTGCAATCTCAATACTCGAACCAGAGGCGTCATAGGATCATGTGTTTGGTGCTTTTGTATACCTCATGGCGAAGTATTGCAAATTCTTTCGCTAACCACTTGGTGGTTCATAGGGGTATGTATATAGGCCCACCTATGGTTAATTTTAGCAAAAAAGCACATTGGTCGACTAGAATTTTTTTATCCGGATCTATTCGGTAGGCAACATCATATATATGTCGTTCAGAAAATGTTTTTAGGAAATTATTATAAATAAAGTTGCGTATGCCCATTACGATTGACTCTGTCTTTTTTATTGCATCTCTTCGTCAGACCTTTGTATTACCCGAAACTTCGCAAACGCAATACAATCCTACGAATACTGCTCCTGTCAGTGCTGTTCAGTATACGGCATTAAATACCTTATCAAAGCCGAACAAATAGGCCCACTGCTTACGCATTACATTGGGTGGTACTACAATGTATACAGGCCCATCCGGTCGCGGTCCTATTGTGGTTGGTATGCCTAAAACATATTTTTCAATATAAACATCCCAATGCATACGCCATAACCATCTGGGTAGTGCTTGTTTTAGTTCCGGAAATAAACCAACCATCCACAGCCCATCTCTCATTATAAATCTTGGATGAGTGGATATTATGTGTGCGATATCATAAAACGGAACTTGTTTAGATATTAAGAAAAATTCTTTAGCAGAGGGAATAATAAAATATAGTCTTGGTGCAAAGTGCATAAGTACTATTGTTTTATATGGATTATTTAATAGATTAGTTGTTACTATATCTAGATTTTTTACTTTTAATTCTATCATATAATTTAAGTATAGGAATGTATTAGGGGTTTTGTTGTAATCCCTAATCTCTTAGTAAGTTTTTGTTAGCCCGTATTTTAACTTCCAGTTCAGAATCAAAATACTATCACTACAATATAAATAAATACCCATACCCTTCAGGTTTGTTTTATTACCATATCTAGTCTGTACCGGGGTATTATAGATCTCGATAGGAGTATTACTATAAAAAATAGTAGCGTGAGGCTTACCAATTTAAGTCCTGGTAAAAACTTTAGTAATGCGTAAATGGTAGTTAGGAAGGCAAATAGTAACAAAATCAAATCCCCATTACGGGTCTGAGCCTCTCTATTCGCTTTTATAAAAAAATAAAATTTTCTTATACCTACATAGGCCTCTACTACCAGCATTGTGAAAAACTTGATCAGCCATTTAATTGCTTCTTGTGTGGCGTAGGCTGTAATGTGGGTTAAAAATCAGATTACCCTTCTGGGTATTTTTATGATTTCGTGACCAGCTTTTAATATGACGTGTATAAGCTGTAGTAAGTACGTTAGTGGTTTTAAAACTCAGCGTTTTGCAGCCCATTGAATAGCCTTCTCTGTGCGATTTATTAAAAGAATTACCGTAATCTCTAACAGCACAAACGGAGATACTAACAAGCATAGACAAAATGCTAGGAAACCAAGGGTACTGAACTCCTGAACAGCTCCCTCAAGTATTCCTAGAAGTAAGTATTTCATACTGCAAAGAAGATGAATCGAACATCTGACCTCTCGGGTTTCAGCCGAGCGCTCTACCACTGAGCCATCTTCGCCTGTTGGATTGGGTCTCGTGGTGTAGAATATTATTCATTACCTCACCGCCGAATTTGTTGTAAATGCGTTTTTTGCTTTTTAGCATAGTACTTTCACCCATGTTCATAAACTCTTCTTCAAAAAATGACAGAGTTGAGTATCGCAGGTGACCTTTCTTACGTCTTGTTTTATTGGAATAAAAAAACGCCTTGGCTTGGTGGTATAGTTTATTTCTACGCCTTAATCCAAATGTCATTTTTAGGGAATAATTTATTTTATAAATTTTTTTTTGCCTCTTAAAACTTCGTTTTTTAACTAAATAATAGGCCAAAACAGGTTCGGTTAACTTTATGTAATAGTTAAATAGGCTTAAAATATCCGTTGCGTTATAGTATCGCGATCATTTAAGCAGCCTTTTTTGTATAATCTGTAGTTTATTCCGTTCAAGCTTACGCGGTTTATACGACCGAGAGGTTGCATTTCTGAAAAATAAATTCTCTATGCTATATAGATACCTCAGTAAGTACGCAAAATACCCCCTAGACTTGCCGTTGGGGAAAATTATTTTAGCGAGCGGTGCCATATCGTTGGTGTATTCGCACGGTTTAGATGGCTTATTAAATAGCCTATGTGTGTTTTTTTTTCATATTTTTTTTCACAAAAAACGTTTAGTATCTAAAAACGGTAGTACGGGTGCCGAATCGATAAGCTTAACCTCTCGTCAAAATTTTTTATCCTCCAATAAACCCTGTTGTATTTTATAGGCCCCCACGTTAGTTCGTTTCAATAAACTTTCATCGAGGGGTGTATTTTGGCGTGCGGTCCGTATAAGTTTTTTAAGTTTTAGTAATGGTTTGGTGTCTATTAAAACGTGCTCTAACCCCTCCCGCTTAATTGTTTTTTTTACTAATTCTCGGTACTGAAAGTACTGCGCCAAAAATAACCTTCTTTTCTTATCTTTTTCTAAAAAAACTATATGGTCTGCTAATTTTTTGGTCATTTTTTCCAACTCCTCGCTTCCCGTTTTGTATTTTTCTACATGTGCTCGAAGGTATCTTATATATATTTCATAATGGGTCTTCAGAGTCCCTCGCTGCGATTGGGCTTTGGCTCAAAGAAATGCTAACTGCCTTTTTAGAGTCAATATCGCGGTTCGTTTTCTGTTTTGTTTTTCTATTTTTCGGCGCACTCATCGCACTATCATATATTTTTTTACTCTATTGTATACCCACTAACTAGAAATATATCAAAACTATCGATATATTCTTGTATAGATGTTAAATCCTGTGGGTAAGCGTTTCGTAATCATCTTAATAAATTTACATCTATATGCGTATCGATATGGTTTTTGTGAAGTCGCCTTTCATTTATTCAGTTAGCCGTTTCTTCCAATCCCCAATACAGTGACTCCGGAGAGTACTCGTAAAGGTTCATATCCGTGGCAGTACTTTTGGGTAATTTTCAAAAACGTAGATGCATATTAAATTTATAAATTCATAAAGTCAGTATTTGGTTAACTGATGTGGGTACATAGTCACCGTGTTTTTTTTTTGTTTCGGGGGTAATTGGTATTAAGTTTGGAGGTTTGGATACTACATCCGTCCTCGATTCTTTTATTATTTTGACTATTTTTCTGTGATGCTTTTCCAACTCCTTCCGTCACTCCCGTTTGGTTTTAGAATACATTGCATTTACGGTTTTTTTATACATACGTAGTGTTTCCGGTGGTGTAATATGAGGGTTTTTAATAAAAAATTCTTTGGGGTACATACTATAATATGTGGGTGGGTTTGGTACCGGTTTTAATGATTCTATCAAAGATCATAAAAAAATCCTCCTATCTTCCATAGTTTGCAGTATCTTCGCGGTCGAGGCGGGGTATTTTTTAGCGCTAGCTGGAGTTATATATACCCGATCTAAAGAAATGGCTCTTTCAGTTCAAATATACGCCAGTGGGTTGTTTGTGACAACTTTTTTCCTATTTCGTTCTCGTTTTTTTGGTCCCGAGCTGGCCAACTTTGTGTTTCAACTTGTTAGGTGTGAAAACTTTCCCGCATAGCCGGTCTGGTTATCGGCTATAAGACGCTTACGGACGCTGTAAAACGTATACCTAAAGCTTTCCTCATAAATGTCAGATAATTTGTCTTTAAAAAACCTACCTAATGGTTCTGCTTGTGGGTATTTTTTTTTTTTAAGCTGTATATTGGTAGTATGTTTAGGCAATTTATGTGGCTGCTTAGCTATTATAGTTACACCTTTGCTTGCGTTGGCGTATTTGGTTAGCGCACTCGATGTATTCTCGATACGCACTGTATGCGGTGGTGTATTTCCGTATTTATGTTTGGGTTGTGTTGGTGGTTTTTTTGTAGTTTGGTGGTTTAGTGGCTTTTGAGAGTGGCTGTTGAGGGTTTTATTGTTGTTGTAAAAATAAAAACCAATCCCTGGGCTAGTTATCGCAATTCAAATATAAAAACGTATTGTTCGTGGGGGTACTATGTACCACCTCTTTACCTTAAACAGATTCCACTCCTCTACGGTTATTGTATTGGTGGTTGTAGAGATTACTCTGTAACAAGCCGTTCACGGATTTTTATTAAGTATAGGTAGTACTGTTTTGTCTATATTTGTATAAAAATTAGTTTTGCGGTTCTCAGAGAAACCACTTGGTTTTAGCCTAGCAATAATCCAATAGCACTGTGTTGGTACGTGTGGTGTACAATCCGCACTTGTCCGATCTGAGTGTCTATTAAATACTATTGCGGTTTTTAGGCTTAAAGTGGGTTTAGTGCGTGTGGTTGTTGTCGACTCAACATACTCAAAAACGTATTTATCGTCTGTAGGTACGATTGTGTAAAACATATACTTTTAATTAAACTTGTTATTATCTTTACATTATAATAAAAATAACACTTAATAGGTTGGTCAGGGCTGCTGTAAATAGAACAAGATTTTTCAACCTATGAGTAAAGAGCATTTGGTATAGGCCCACAAAGTTTAATACAAATAGGCCGACTATTAAGGTTCAATCAGTAAAGTTCGATATTGATTCTAGGGTTGTAAATAAAATCGATGGTACTGTAACAAACTGAAGTATGGCAAGTATTAAGATAAATTGAGGGGTAGCTATATCGTAAAAAATTTTTTTTGTTCCGTATAGGAAAACATTGCCAAATTTGATTGCAAAATAGGCTACAAGAAGTGTTTTTGGTGTGGGGGATTTTATAAATAAAAAATGATTTTGAGTCCTGAAATATACGCACACAGCGCAGAATAGCAGTCCGTATCCCAGCAAGCTAACTATAAGAATGCTAGCCGCATGTACTGCGTTATACCAACCGTTTTTGGATGTTATGCTGGTAAATATGGCCCCTACGGTTACGATCGAAACCAACTCGATGCATATTATAGCGGAAACAAAACCAGTTTTAGCTAGTAAAATGATAATACCGCTTGCGTATATGGTTAGTATTATTTTTGGTAGTCTTGCTGTATAGGCTATTACTACTAGGACTGTTATTATCGGAGCGTAGTGTGGGTTTATATACCAAAAGAGTGGCAATGGTAGGAGGTGGTAGGGTTTAACGTGTGTATTTTCTACCCCCTGCTCTGTGTGTAAAGCGCCTATTACCCTTGCGTATAGTCTGGTTTGGGGGATGTTAGTTGTTAGGTTTGAATCAGTTCCTATCGCATAACATGTTAGTGCTGTTAGCGTTATTAAAAGTAAGTAATATAATATCATATTGGTTATCGGGTTAATTTGAAGTTGTTGAGTATATAAGGTATTTAACGTGTATGTAACCTGTAGTTTCAGTATTACTACTTTTTGGGTTTTTCGTCACCTTCCCCCTCGTTTTCGGTTTTAACCTTGTTGATTTCGTTTACAGCGGCAGCGCTTTTTGCTGTTTGTACTGCTGCAATTACGGCTATAACTAAAACTACTCCCATGAAAAGATAGAGAACTAATAGAATTGCGGGGTTTATTGCTAGTGTAAATGCACATAATTGTCGAATTTTGTAAATTGTTATAAGTAATGATGTTTTGAGCTTTTTCTCGGCCATTAGGAGCCATAGTATCATTCGCTTTTTGTGGGTCAAACACACAACAAGCCACTACCCTTATGTGGGGAGTACTTAATTAGTGGTTAGGTTTGTGGATTATATTGGGTTATATTACTACACTAACAGCCTTTTATTAAGCCTAACTGCGAACCGATACCGCGTTTTGCGGAATATTTTTGAAAAAAACTTTATCAGCCGCATATGTGATAGCCCAGAGGCTATCATAAACAGTTTATTGGCCGGTAGCCGTAATCTCAGTCGTATAAACTTACCCTTTCCCTTTCCCATACGAGAGTTTTTATTTTTTCGAGAAACTGTCGCATTGGGTCTAAATAAAAATTCCAAGAAGTACCGCCTACGCCGCGATCGCCGCCTAAAAGCCCTTAAAATACGTTTGTAGACTCACAATTCTACGAGGCCGCCCTTGGGATAGTACACCAGTGAACGCCGGCGTGGTGTTGTAGTTGAAAACTGATAGGTAGGTTTACATCTTTGTTTGAATTTTTTAAATTTTTTTTTATTAACTACTTGATGGAAAAACATTCCAGTTTGCTTAACAAAGATGTTGTGGTTTTAGGTATCTATGTTGTTAACATCTCGGTATGTACGGTACAACGCATTGATTGGCTTATACCGAATTATATGATGCCTTCGTTGTATCCTATCGTCTTTATACAATATTTTTATTTTAAATTTTTTCATATAACGTTTTTTTTTTTTTTGTTTTGGTCAAAATTTAAATTGATTTCGAACAATTAGGTAAAGGTTATCGTTCGGTCAGCGCCTCATTTGAGCGGCTAATAAGTAAAAATATTTTACCAATAAGCTATTAGAGCTGTGCAGAAAAAAGAATAAATACCGCTGGGTGTGGTCCGGTTTATTATCGATAATATCCAAAGGTAGGTTGGCATCCCCGTACTCTATCTCTTCTAGACGCTTGAATAATTCATCAAACGCTTGGTTTCAGCAGGAGACAATTGCCATAAAAGTTTTTCTTTTTGATTTTGCAAAAACGCCTCACTTACCCGGAAAGTAAGTACCCTCTCGAATATACCAAACCGGTAGGTTATTAACCGCGTCCGGCCTATTCACAAACCTGGTTAAGTAGACGTTATTGTTTAGTCGGCTTAAGTGTTTCATCTCAAATCGATATGTCAATTCGTGAATTTTAGTAGTTTTTGGTATAGTTGTTATTTTTTTTCTTAGTCCAATATTATAGCGTTTGGATTTCTCTAATTTATTTGGTAGTGTAACAGCTGTTGTAGTTTTTATGTCTACCCCTTCGTGTGCTCAAAACCCTCAGATAAAAAAGAGATGAATTCATTGGTGCTGGAACTCACCCTGAGAGTCAAAATATTTAGTAACATCTAAAAACCGTGCCTGAATGGATCGCAGAGCGTACAGTTTTATTGCTCTATCAAATTGGTAGCGGTAGAACAGCGTTTGTCTATACTCATTTGTTTGTTTTGGAAAAAGCATTTATTAGTGAGCAGAGTGAATCGAACACCCATTTTTGGGACCACAACCCAATATTTTTCCATTAAATTATGCTCACTGGCGGAGGGGGTGGGGGTAATGCTTTATTAGTTTTAAAATTTAAAAAAACTCTTGTCTACCAGATGGTTTAGCTTTAGTTTCGTGTATTGGGGTTGCAGTATGGAGGTCGATTCCGCCGGTATACACTGAATAACGCGGCTTGTATTGTTTATGATATCTATTATTTTGAGTGGGTGGTTAGAGTGGCTTATGGGAATTTGCTCTAATTTTGCAAAACGATATGATCTTAAGGTTAATCGATGTTTCCCTATTTTATAGTGGAATGGGGCTTTTATGATAACCCTGGTGGGTTTTTTAGTTACTATTTGAAAAAACTTCTCGGAGTGGGTCAGCGGTTCCGGTAACTTTTTAAAAAAAAATTTTCTTAATTTTTTGGAATGTAAAAAGTTGATACCCTGTAACATACAGTGCTCCTCTCCTTTGTATTTTCGAAAACTGACGTAGATTACTTTTTTTATCATTAAAATTTGTTTATTGTTTATAGTTAGCTATAATATACTGCGCAGAGACTATCAGCTCAAATGCCGATACTAAAATGCAGTATATGGTCAATATAAAAAGGACCGGTAGTCCCGATATGGCCGCTAGGAAAATAGTAATCGGCAGACCAATAAAACCACAAAGCTCTACAAATAGTAGGTACCACACCAAACCCTTGGGTATCAGCGTCGTGGATAGTATGGCTGCCAAAAACATACTAATTAATAGTAGTAACAGTTTGTTTATCATATTGGTTAAGTTGAAAAAACCCCCATCGGGGTACTGGCGCAAATCTACCTATCGCCGGCCCAGGGGTACCGTACGTTCTGCCTCCCACTCGGCTTTATCTGCTTCCGCCTCTCTCCGTACAGGCCTCTATCCCACCTTCGACCTGCACTGTCTATGGGGTTTGCGGGTTTTATAATAACACGGCGCCCTGTCCCTTCGAACCTACTGCGCACGCCTGATGCTGGTTCGGTTGAAGTAGGGCCGTCAGGGTCTTAGATGCGGGTACGTTTGGGAGGGAGCAAACCCCCCGCACCTGGTCGGCTCATATATTTACTTGAGTTGGGGTGAGGGTGGGTGCAGTTTAACCACCCCCACCTCCAAAACCACACAGTAGTTTACGTTAGTTCGATTTACTACTTTATCGTGGTGAGTTATTAATTTTGGTGGCTTTTAGATCTTGGTGTGTGTTTGATTAAACTCGGTTTTTTGTACATTATACAAGGTGTTTAAAAAGAAAAATTTAGTTTATAGGTTGAGCTTATCAGATGTGCCTACTAAATGGGTCGTTCTCCAAACCTATAGGTTTGATGGTCGATTTGACCCGTATTACTTCAATAAACCAATGTACGGGTGATTAAAATCAAACACGGTTAGTTTTTATGCTACTTGAGTATATAGTATGCTCATAGTTGCTTCCAAACACCACCAACACGAACCCGTGCGGGTCGGTTGGTAGTGTTTGTAAGCGGAGCATTTAAACCAAGAGGTTTACGCATGCCACTGATGTTTAATAAAGATTGTTGTTTGTGTTTACTTGATGGTTGATGTGTTATGATCAAATCACACTTGGGTTGTGTTTTTTAGGCCCAACTTTGAGGACACACTTTTTTTCGGGCAACGCCAATTTGTAGACTAATTTCACACCTAAAGGCTGCCGGTGATTCAATCTACCATGTTAAGTGATAAAATAAAAAAAACATACTATAATTATTAAGCGGGGTAGTGGTAGCTGAGCTCTCTATGGTACTAAATCTAAAAGCGTGTTGGTCCCTAAAAATTAGTTCGGTATCTTAATACCAAGACAGTTTAAAAGAACCTCAGTCTATACTCTTAGCATATACGATATGGCAATCTACAATTGCTTTGTAGGGCGGCGTTGGCCGGTTTATTTCAAGTGCACTTGAGCCCAGGTTTGTGGCCACTTTGTTTGTGCGATCTGTAAGTCTATGCCCGCCTCCTAACATGTTATGAGTTGCCGCTGTGTACGGCAGTTTTGTAAGTATATGTGAGATAAATTATATTGGTGCACCAAGGTAACTTTCCTAAGGTGCTCGTTGGGGTTTTCGAACTGACCTTGTACTGTCGTTTGGAGGGTTAGGTTGTAGTGTATAACTCATTAGTATACAATTGCGCTGAGTTGTTACCGCGGTTATTATTTGGGTGGGGGGAGGGGGTAGTGGAGAGGTGGGGTACGTATTATGAAGTATCATTTGTCCAAATGTTCTGGGTGGTATAATGTGCGGTTGTCTTAAATAGAAACAAATTCTAATTATATTAGTTTAACGGCTAGTCTTTATTGAGTTGAGGCTATGGTGTCGATGGCATGCGCCGATTCCATTCTTTGTGTTTTGTAGAGTGGTGTAAGGAGTGGGTTCGTTTTGGTATGTGACGACTTGACATCATTGTGTTTTGTTTTGCATATGCTTTAGTGCAGCGCTATTGTAGTTTTTAGTAGAGTCGTTATGTTGGGGTTTTAGCGGTGCACCTTATTGTGGTGTTGCTTAGAGCCGATCTTTCTTTGATCCTTGGTGACAGGTGGTGGTATAACTATTCGGTCGCAAGTGCGTTGTTTGTTAATGAGAGTACGCGGTATTCGTATACGACGGTCGGTCGTGGTGAGTGTGAGTGTATACAAACCGTAATGGCCGCGGAGTGTTGTCCAAGATATCACGTGCGACCAATTTTATTACATGTGCCGTAAGGGTGCTGGTGTCCTATTGGCGCTACCCCGTTAATTATCTTGAAAGTACCGCTGTGAAGAGGGGGGGGGGG
>JBCCDM010000175.1:0-12287 GCA_039030795.1 Cyanobacteria bacterium P01_A01_bin.84 | reverse complement strand
GTGACACAATGACGGGATGTATTTTTTAGAGGTTGCTAGAAGTTCAAAATACTATGACTAAGTTTGTATTTGTCACTGGTGGCGTAGTTTCCAGTATTGGCAAGGGAATTGTAGCAGCTAGTTTAGGAAGATTATTAAAATCGCGAGATTACTCGGTATCGATTTTAAAACTAGACCCATATCTTAACGTTGACCCAGGGACAATGAGTCCCTTCCAACACGGCGAAGTCTTTGTAACTCAAGATGGGGCAGAGACTGACTTAGATTTGGGGCACTACGAACGTTTTACCGATACTTCCATGTCTCGCCTCAACAGCGTAACTACTGGTTCTATTTATCAAGCCGTAATCAATAAAGAAAGACGTGGTGACTACAACGGTGGAACAGTACAAGTAATTCCCCATATCACAAACGAAATTAAACAAAGAATCATTAATGTTGCCGATCATTCCCTAGCTGATGTTGTAATTACAGAGATAGGTGGTACAGTCGGAGATATTGAGTCGCTACCATTTTTGGAAGCCATTCGGCAATTTCGTAAAGAAGTGGGACGGGAAAATGTACTTTACCTCCATGTAACATTAGTACCATGGATAGCTTCCGCTGGAGAAATGAAAACCAAACCGACGCAACACTCTGTCAAAGAATTGCGTTCTATTGGTATCCAACCAGATATCTTAGTATGTAGGTGCGATCGCGCTTTACCACCTGGAATTAAAGAAAAGCTTTCGGAATTTTGTGATGTTCCTGTAGAATGCGTAATTCCTTGTATCGATGCTAAAAGTATTTACGAAGTACCGTTAATTTTAGAATTAGAAGGTCTCGCACATCAAGCATTAAAATCGTTAAAAATGCATCCTGCGAAACCCAATTTCACTCAATGGCAAACTATAGTTGAAAGACTTCATAGTCCTAAATATCGAGTAGAAGTTGCGATTGTTGGGAAATACGTGCGTCTAAGTGATGCTTACCTTTCCGTTGTCGAAGCACTGCGCCATGCAGCTATTATTACTCATAGCGAACTACATATTCGTTGGGTAAATTCGGAGACTTTAGAAACTGAACCAACTCATAAACATCTCAAAGGGGTTGATGCAATTGTAGTTCCTGGTGGTTTCGGAGTGCGGGGAGTAGATGGTAAAATTGCCGCTATTCAATATGCCAGAGAACAGAAGATACCTTTCTTAGGTTTATGCTTAGGAATGCAGTGTGCGGTAATCGAATGGGCAAGAAATATAGTTGGCTTAAAAGATGCTAATAGTGCTGAATTTGAACCTTTAACTAGCAATCCAGTAATTAACTTGTTACCTGAACAACAAGATGTAGTTGATCTGGGAGGAACAATGCGCCTAGGAGTATATCCTTGTCGTTTAGTTCCTAATAGTTTAGCAGCAAAACTTTACCAAAAAGATTTAGTTAATGAAAGACATCGTCATCGTTACGAATTTAATAACGCCTATCGTAACTTATTTGCAGACTCCGGCTATCTGATTAGCGGTACCTCTCCTGACGAACGTTTAGTGGAAATTATTGAATTAACTAAGCATCCATTCTTTATCGCTAGTCAATTTCATCCCGAATTTATTTCCCGTCCCAACGCACCCCATCCATTATTCAAAGGTTTAATCAAAGCCGCAATAGTCTGTTCTCAATCAGCACCATCCGCAGTAACCCCAGTACAAGTGTCATAATGATTACTAAAATATTTTCACTTTCTTCGGGTATATACTCAAACTTCTACAGTACTTAACCCTTTATACTTCTCATAGAGGGTGCTGTACTAAACTTTAGTATAAAAAAAGGCAAAACGAGGAGATTTTGTGGCTTACTGGTCAAAAATCCTTTATGAAAAAAACGAATATGTAGTTAACTTTGAGCGCGTCACAGCCTTTTGCAGTGAACCAAACGGCAGAGTCACCTTTTGGCTGCCAGACAGTGCTATACCCATAATAGTTAATCCTCAAAATAACTTAGAAGATTATCAAAAAATTCTTGACTATATTACAAGAATTACAGACTTGAAGCTCGAACAGAGCTACTGGGTAAAAATCCATTACGAAAGAAATGAATATGTAGTCAACCTTAACTGTATTAGTTCTTTTTGTCAGGAACCAAACGGTAGAATAACTTTTTGGTTGCCGGATAGTTCTATTCCTATAATTATTAATCCTGTGAGTAACCCAGACTCTTATGATAAAGTTCTAGAATATATTCATAAAGCGACTGGTTATTCTTTATCTAAAAGTTATTAATTGGTAGTTAATAACACCAGAATTAGTAAGCAGAATTAGTAAGCAGAATTAGTAACCAGAATTAATATTTACCTGCCTGTTTCTTCAATAATGCGATCGCCAGCTTTGCAGCTCCCAACATCCCCGCAGAATTACCTAACTGGGCTGGCAATATTTTCAAGTTAGGTCGAGATGTGGGCATCACCCTCTTCTCAACTTCAGCTTTGGCTGACGGTACAAAAAACTTAGCACTGGCGCTGATACCACCACCGATAATAATTGCCTGTGGCGCTAATACATAAATTAAACTAGTTAAACCTATACCTAAATCTCTACCGTACTCCTGCCAAAAATTCAACGCCGCCCTATCTCCTTTATCAGCCAACTCCCATAGCTCTAGAGGTGTTTTACCAGTACGCCGTATAATTGCATTTATACATAAATATTGCTCTAAAGAACCGTAATTGCCGCTATTACATAATGGTCCATTAGGATACAAAGTCATTAAACCTAACTCCCCAGCAGCACCCTGATGACCAGTAAATAGTTTGCCGTCTAAAATTATCGCTCCACCAACACCGGTTCCTAAAGTTAATAAAAATAAGTTTTGAAATTGCCGACCAGCTCCCAACCAAGCTTCACCTAAACCAGCACAGTTAGCATCATTAGCGATCGCTGTAGGTTTACCAGTATGACTTTCAATTACATCAGCTAAAGGTACATCCACCCATCCATCCAAATTAATCGAAATTTTTGCAAGTCGTCCCTGTAAATCGGCAGGTCCGGGCATTCCAATACCAATAGCACTCGCTCCACGAGACCCACTCTGGGTCATCGCTTTTTTTTCTGGCTCGAGTTGAGAAATGGCATTTAACATTACCTCAATCACAGACTTTGGTATTGAGGGTTGCGGGGTCGGTACGGTTAATGATTTTAAACAAGTACCAGATACATCAAAAAGTCCTAATTTAATAGCCGTTCCACCCAAATCAATTCCAATTACTTGAGTTAAAGTTGCCAATTCTCAATTCCCTATTAGCTAGTTCTTTGTTACTTACTGTCAGTCTTAAAATCGGACTTTTTTTCATCTACAGCCTGACTAGAATAGTTCAGAGTTACAGATGTAATTTGTAACTTACTATGTAAAGATGATACAGAAGTACCAGAAAGAAGACTTGAAATAGCAACAGAAAGTATAAAACCGCCAGCAGCAGCAGCAATTAATGAAATGTTATCTTTCATACTTAGTTATCACATAGATATACAACAAATAATTATGTTAGTCGATGAAGCTATTTGTCGCTGTATTTAGCAGAAGAAGAAAATAAATTTTAGCTTTTGGCTTTTAGCTAACAGCTAATAGCTTCCTATCAATACTTACTCTTGCTTTACTACTATTTACGCAAACGAGGATTAAAAAAGTCATTTAAACCCTCACCCACTAACGATAAACCTACAACCATTAAAGTCATCGCTAATCCGGGAAATAAAGTAGTCCACCAGATACCAGTAGGTAAAGCTTCCAAAGCCTGTCTTAAATCATTCCCCCATTCTGGTACTTGTTCGGGAAGTCCTAGACCCAAAAAACCCAAACCACCCAAAATCAGAATTGCATCAGCTACATTCAAACTAAAAATGACAGGCACACTTTGTATCACATTAAATAATAAATATCGAGAAAGAACCTGCCAAGTATTGGCACCTAAAGCCTGAGCAGCTTCTACATATACCTCAGTCTTAACACTTACAGTTTGGTTACGTACTATACGATAATACTGAGGTACATAAGCAAAACAAATAGCGATCGCGGCGTTAAAAATTCCTCGACCTAAAACAAAGGCTAAGGTTACAGCTAGGAGCAATCTAGGAATAATAGATACCGAATCCATAATAAACAGCAAAGCCTTATCTAGCTTTCCCCCTAGATAACCGCTAATCATTCCTAAAGGTACGCCAATAATCATGCTCAGCAAAGTACCTAATACTACTACCTGTAATGCAGCCTGAGTGCCGAAAATAGTTCGAGAAAATACATCATAACCTAAACGACTAGTCCCAAACCAATGTCCCAAGGATGGGGGGTTATGTACTGGATTATCAAGAAATTCTGTTGGGTCTTGTAATAAACCTACCCCTTGGAGTAAAGGAGCGAATAATGCCAAAAATAATAGCAATAGAGTAATTATCACCCCTATCACCATTAGCTTTTGAGATACATTTTGATTGCGGAAACGAAACAACCTTGGTAAAGGTGCTTTGACAACAGTCATAAAAACATTTACTCATAACTAGTTATGAGTAAAGAGTGTAAGATTTTCGAGTAATTTTCACAACTCAATATCTCAACATATTTCGATGTTTTTCTCAATAAATTAAATGATAGGTTTATTTATTAACCTGAAGTTTCCCTATTTTCCCCTACAAAATACCTTCAATCAATTCTCGATATTGAGTTTTCTGCTTCACACCCTTGAGTTCGTGTAATAATTCTTTATCTTTGAATAACTGTACTGTGGGAGTTCCGTTAACATTCGCGTTCTCAGCGATATCTTGGTTTGCCTGGATATCTATTTCCACAAAATGAATTTTGCCGTCAAACTCATCCACCACTTTATTTAAAATTGGTTTGAGAGTATGACAAGGACCGCAGCTAGGTGCAACATATTTTACTAAAATTGGGCGATCGCTCTCGTGAAATAGTTTCCTTAGAGCATAACCTCCAGAATGACGAGTTTGGCTGAGATCAAATTCTTCTGGGGTTTGACTTTTAGTTGTTTTATTCTCACCTTCTGGTGATTGTGGCTGTTTCTCTAAAGCTTTTGCTTCTTGATGAAACTCTTGCACCAAATTATTGAAAGACAACCAGCGTTCTGATAATAAGGCTGCCATACACCCACTTCCTGCTGCTGTCACTGCTTGACGATATTCGTGGTCTTGCACGTCCCCTGCTGCAAACACACCTTCTACATTCGTTTCTGCTGACCCAGGTTTAGTAACTATATAACCACCTGCATCTAATTCTAATTGCCCCTTAAATAAAGATGTATTTGGAGTGTGACCGATGGCATAAAATAAACCCTTCGCCTCTAAATCCATTTCCTTACTGGTCTGCCTATTCCGAACTTTTACTCCTTCCATCCAGGCATTACCAAACACATCAACCGCTTCTGTATTCCAATGCACCTGAATCTTTGGATTACTCAAAACCCTATCCTGCATAGCTTTGGAAGCCCGCATTTTATCGCTACGTACTAACATATTTACTTTAGTACTATATTTCGTTAGATAAACCGCTTCCTCTGCTGCCGAATCACCAGCACCAATAATTACTAAATCTTGACCGTTAAAACTAGGAGTCGCACCGTCACAAATAGCACAAGCAGAAATACCACGACTCCAATATTGTTGCTCGCTAGGTAAACCCAAACGTTTTGCAGTCGCTCCAGTTGCGATAATGACGCTATTAGTTTTAAATTCCCTTTCATCAGAACGAACAATAAAGGGACGCTGAGTAAAATCAACCTCTATCACATCTTCTGTATATAACTCCGCTCCCCACCGTTCCGCTTGGGCTTTCATATTATCCATTAATTCTGGTCCGGTAATACCTGTAGGAAAACCAGGAAAATTCTCCACTTCAGTTGTTGTCATCAACTGCCCACCAGGCAATCCCCCTGCCTGAAAACCTTCAAATACCACAGGTTTCAGATTTGCTCTTGCTGCATAAATAGCTGCTGTATATCCCGCAGGACCAGAACCAATGATTACTAAGTTTTCTACTAAATTTTCTACTTGTGGGTTAGTCATATCCATAAAAATAAACTCATAACGACTACGCTTAATATAGCATAACAAATTTTCTTATCAGGATAAAGCTTCTTAAGTTTAGCTCTGGTAATTGATGGCGGGATAATAGTTTTTGCAAAAAAAAATTATTACGATCGTTAATAACAAGCAATCAGTCGTCAAACAAAATCAATTACACAAAATTCAGCCTGAAATCCTTGTCTAGTCAAGAACTAAAAATCATAACCGAAGAGCGATCGCGTTACGTACTATATAAATTAATCAACAGAGATAGAGACGAGACGCTTTCACTAAAGACAGACAGCGAGTATAAGAAAGCAATCCCGATAATTAAAGAAGTAAGTAAATAAAAAAATTACAAATCAACGTTAGAAATTTATGAAGAAAGGGAATACTAAACTTAGAATAAGTTTCTAAGTAATTTCGCTATATTTACTTTGAACTTTTTAAAGTTTAGTCCGAGAGAGTACTTAAGAAGCTCAAGACATAAAAATATGAAAAATTAGAGAAAATATCACTCAGCATAATTATCAGGAGGAAATATAGTGCAAACTCAAATACCAGATTTACTAGAAAAAATTCGCCAGCAATTTGACAGCGCTCCCTATCCTAGCATTGCCTTGGATGAATCCCCTAAAAAAAATCCTAGTTTACTTCAGATTCATAACTTAGTAACACCTTACTATTTAAGAAATCAAAAAGTTGTAGAAACCAAAGGTAAGGTAATTTTAGACGCAGGATGTGGAACTGGTTATAAGTCCTTGATTTTAGCAGAAGCAAATCCAGGAGCAAAAATTGTAGGAATCGATATTTCGGAGCAATCAGTTAACTTAGCGAAACAACGCTTAGAATATCATGGCTTTGATAATGCAGAATTTCATGTTTTAGGAGTTGAAGAATTACCTAATACTAATTGGCAATTTGATTATATTAATTGTGATGAGTTGCTTTATCTTTTCAGTGATATTGCTGAAGCATTAAAAGCAATGAAAACTGTTTTGAAACCAGAAGGAATTATTCGTAGCAATCTTCATAGCTCAATTCAACGTTTTGATTATTACTGCGCTCAAAAAGTATTCGCAATGATGAGTCTGATGGATAGCAATCCAGAAGACCTAGAAATCGATATTGTAGTAGATATAATGAAAGCTTTGAAAGATAAAGTAACTATCAAAGAACGAACATGGAAGCCTAAATATGAGGAAGACCCAAAAGAAACAATTTTAATGAACTATTTGTTTCATGGAGACAAAGGATACTCTATCTCAGATATGTTTGATGCTTTTAGAGCCGCAGATTTAGAATTTATTAGTATGGTGAATTGGCGAAAGTGGAATTTAATGAGTTTATTTAAGGAACCAGAGAATTTACCTACTTTCTTGGCAATGAGTTTACCAGATATTTCGGTAGAAGAAGAATTACAGTTATTTGAGCTACTGCACCCAGTTAATCGTTTACTTGATTTTTGGTGCGGACACACCAATACAGCCCAATCATTTGTACCAGTTGACGAATGGAATGATACTGAGTGGAGAAAATCCCAAGTTTATTTAAATCCCCAACTACAAACGTCTAAATTTCAAGAAGACCTGATATCTTCCTGTCGTGAAATAAAACCATTTATTATTAGTGAGGATTTACCAGTCATTGAAGAACCGATCAGTATAGATAGTTCAATGGCAATTTGCCTGATTCCTCTTACAGAGAAGTCTCAATCCATCATTAGCTTAGTTGATCGATGGATTTCTCTTAGACCCTTAGACCCTCTAACTTTAGAACCGACTAATCCAGAGCAAGCTTTCTATATGGTGCAACAATTACTCTTCAACCTGAAAAATCTAGGTTATGTAATGCTCGAATCCTAATTCCAGTTTTTTCACAAGATATGAGTATTGCCTCTTTTCAAGACAACTAAAGAAATCATAATTGATAAATGCCAAATAAATGTGAAATAAATGTGACAATTTCACCTTTTAATCTAACAATTAATTTATTACTAAAAACCTAGAGTAAATCTAACTTTTAGGCATTATTCAAAAAAAAAATTATTGAGGTGATATGAAATTGTTTCCAGGTGGGTAAGTTATTTTCAGAAAGCAATCAACCAATACCCTCCATCAAGGAAACCCAATTATGAAAACTGATTTAAAAGCTAAATTTCTTCAAAACATCCTTCGTAAAAAGAGAGAAAATGAAGGTTTTACTTTAATTGAATTGTTAGTTGTAATCATTATCATCGGTATTCTTTCAGCGATCGCTCTCCCTTCTTTCTTAAACCAAGCGAATAAAGCTAAACAGTCAGAGGCAAAAACAATCACTGGTTCAATGAATAGAGCCCAACAAACATACTATTTAGAAAATAATAAATTTGCAGATAAAGATACTTTTGGTGAACTAGGACTTGGTGTAAAAACACAAAGTGAAAACTACGATTATAAAATCTCTGGAGGTGGTGCGAATAAGACACTTGTTACTAACCAAGCACAATTAAGAAATACAGGCGGTCCACTTAAAGCTTATGTTGGTGGAGTTGTTATAGGAACTATTACTCAGACAAGTGAAGCAACTACTTTAGCTGTATTATGTGAAGGTCTAAAGCCTGGAAGTGCTAACGGTAAAGATGGTAAGCAAGATATCACCGCTCCTGGTAAAGATCCTAAATGTCCAGCAGATTATAAGAGTTTGTCTAGTTAAATAAACTCAAATTTATTTGAAAAACTTGAGAATAAATTATATTTCATTTACTCAAGTTAAGATAGTTACTTTCTCACAGTGGGTAGATGAAATTTCTACCCACTTTTGCTTGTAATACACAATCTATTTTTCACCATTTCAAGCCTATCTTTTTTCATCTGTTATTGAATCTCATTAGCTATTATCTATGATTACTAATATCAATAAATTTCCAGAGCAAGCTTATAAGTATTTATTAGAAAAAGAATATGCTCAGGCAATAAAATTATATGAACAGGCTATCTCAGCAGAGCCTGATATCAAATCTTATTACTGGTATTTAGGATTAGCATTACTTTTACAAGGACAAGAAACAGAAGCACAAATGACTTGGATGCTAGCTATCTCAGAAATACAAGAAGACGAGATAGAAAATTATACTATGGAATTAACCCAAGTTTTACAAGCAGAAGCATATAGACAAGAAAAGTTAGCAGAGTATTCTATCGCTTGGGTAATTCGTCAACATATAAGAGAAATTTACCCTGATGATATAAATAACTTACTTAAAATTATTTCTCTGAGTATCAAACAGAACAACTTAGAAGAAATAAATTTAAGTGAATGGCGATTACAGGAACTACTAGAAAAAAATTATCGTAATAATTTAGATATAAGTTTAGATGTCAAATTATTACAGGAGATACTCCAAGAGATTTTAGACCATGTCCCGATACACCCCATAACACTAGATTTTATAGAAATTTCCTTAACTTATTGGGAGCATCCAGAAGATTGTTTTTGGATAATATTACCAGCTGCTGTTAGGATTGGTCACACTTTAAAATCCCCCGAAATTGCAGCACGTATTTTAGAGTTGTATTTACAGTTGGATGCAGAAAATTTAGAAGCTTTAAGACATCTAGCTATTTTTTACCAAGATTATAATAATTTTTCTCAAGGCATAGAGACTGCCAGAAAATGTTGTTCTTTATCAGAATCTCTATCCGATCAAATCTTTGCAACTCATCTATTACTTCGCGGTTTAATGACTGCTGGGGGATACTGGAAAGAAGTCAAGTTTACCTCTAAACAGTTAGAAATACTTTTACAAGAATTTATCAATGCTCAACCGATTCCAGTAGATGAGGTTAGAACTCTACGTTTATTGACTCCATCTTTTGCTATACCTCATATTAAAGATTGTCCGGCACAGTTTAGAAAAATACACAATCAAGTAGCAAATATTTTTCAAAGTAATATTCAATTTGCTCATAGAGAAGAATTTTTAATAGATAAAACATCTAAGTGTTCTTTATCTTCTAATCAGAAAAACAAAAAATCTTTAAAAATTGGTTATTTATCCTACGCACTCAGACAACACTCCGTAGGTTGGTTAGCTCGTTGGTTATTTAAACATCATAATCGAGAAAATTTTGAAATTCATAGCTATTTTGTAAATTACAAACTAGTAAATGATTGGTTACAAGAATGGTACGTTAATCAATCATCTTATGCCCATAAACTAGGAATGAATGGCTTAGAAATTGCTCAGCAGATTCAGGAAGATGAAATTGATATCTTAATTGATTTAGATAGCATTACCCTAGATATTACTTCCGAAGTAATGGCACTTAAACCAGCACCAATCCAAGCTACATGGTTGGGTTGGGACGCATCAGGGATACCTGCTATTGATTATTTCATTGCAGACCCCTATGTTTTACCAGATTCAGCGCAAGATTATTACACTGAGAAAATCTGGAGACTACCCCAAACCTACATTGCTGTAGATGGATTTGAGGTTGGTACACCAACACTACGTCGAGATGCATTACATATTCCAACTGATGCAGTAGTCTATCTGAGCGCTCAAAGGGGATATAAGCGTCACCCAGAAACTACCAGATTACAAATGAAAATTATCAAAGATGTCCCCAATAGTTATTTCTTAATAAAAGGTGATGCTGATGAAAAATCTTTAAAAAACTTTTTTTATGAAATTGCTGAAGAAGAACAAATAGACTGTTCTCGACTCAGATTTCTAGCACCAGTCGTAGCAGAAGCAACACATCGGGCAAATTTGGGGATTGCTGATGTATTACTTGACACTTATCCTTACAATGGTGCTACAACAACACTGGAAACTCTCTGGATGTGCATTCCATTAGTTACAAGAGTTGGAGAACAATTTGCTGCCCGTAATAGCTACACAATGATGAAAAATGCGGGTATAACAGAAGGCATAGCGTGGACAGATGAGGAATATGTAGAATGGGGTGTTCGTTTAGGAAAAGATGCCAAATTGAGGCAAGAAATTTCTTGGAAGCTTAAACAATCCCGTCAAACTGAACCACTGTGGAATGCTCAACAATTTACTCGTGAACTAGAAAACGCTTATCAGCAGATGTGGGATATATACCTTCAAGGTAATTCATAATTTTTTAACGGGACTTTGATATTTTTGGAGCTAAAAATTACCTTAAATCTAATTAGGGTAAGGGAAAAACCTCAATTGGGTAAGAATGGCTGAAACACTAGATATAAGTAGCTAGGTGCAAATAAATATAATATCCAAAGTTATGAATAGTTGGTTTATTTCCGTCAACTTGTACTAGCAACATTACTAAACAAACAATAATCACATCTATGAAACTACATATCGGAGGTCAAGAACCTCATGCAGAGTGGAAAATATTAGATATTGAGCCTCGTTCTGATGTAGACTTTGTCGGAGATGCTTCTAATTTAGAGAAATTTGCAGATAATTCCGTTGAAGCAATTTATGCTAGCCATGTTTTAGAACACTTTTTTTATGGATTAGACAATGAATTAATAAATACCCTGACTGAATGGTATCGCGTCCTTCAACCAGAAGGAAAATTATACGTTAGCGTACCAAACTTAGAAACTTTGTGCTGGCTATACCTACATCCCAATCTTGCACCCATGGATAAACATCATATTATGCGAATTATGTTTGGAGGACAGACTAATCAGCATGATGTTCACAAAGTTGGGTTTGATTTTGATATTTTATCTTTGTATTTAGAAGAAGTTGGATTTCATCAATATCATGCAGCTTCAGAGTTTGGGATGTTTAATGACTGTAGCAGTTTGAAAATACTAGATACTTTAATCAGCCTGAATGTAGTGGCTACAAAATAGAGACTTTTCGCTGCAATGTCTACATTGAAGCGATCGCACTGTTGCTATGTACACGATAGACACCAAATCTTGTGTAAGTTCAGCGATCGCGTCTTTTAAAAATTATAAATTTTTCTATGACTATATTCCTATAATTAGGCAATATTAGTTCTTATGTTTTCAGCAAACTGTTATCAAATAGCCTTTACACACATTTTGCACGAGAAAGGACATACTAAATAAAAAATACTCACTAATTCCGATCGCTTGGGGCTGAAAGTTCCAGTTTAAAAAAAATCCTCTAAAATAGGGCTAAACAAGTGTTTGTAAAAAAGTAACTTTAATTACCATTAATTTTATATTTAACTATTTATACTTAACAAGTGTAATATTTGAGTTTAGGTGATTTGTGAGAATAATTTTACCAAG
>JBCCDM010000174.1:0-12302 GCA_039030795.1 Cyanobacteria bacterium P01_A01_bin.84 | reverse complement strand
CGGGTGACGCGCCATTACAAGATCGACCGACCGCTCGACTGGGGCCTGGTCACCGACCACTCCGAGTACTTCGGCGAGATCGGCCTGTGCCAAGACTCGGCCCAGCAGGGCCAAATTCAATCTGTAAGGCTTTCAGTGATTTTGCTGAACGCAATCTTCTCTCTAGAGAGTTAAAAATATGTTGATTAAAGTTACATAGAATACAATGTGAGTTTTTATATGGTAAGTCCATATAGTAATAGTAAAAATATTTTTACATCTAATAGTATTGAAAGCACAATTAATCCGATCCAGTCTCCTGAATTATTAGATCATCTGACGCCAGCATCTGTAGAATCCATAAATATTTCTAGTCTAAAATCAGCTTCTGAATCTGCACTTAATCAACCAATCATCCCCCAATCTCCAACTGTAGAATCTAGCCCTAGAATTACAGATTTATCTGGACAAAACACCGATTTTGATGGTGATGGTAAAGCGGATTTATTTTGGACAAATACCGAAAATGGAGAACGCCATATATGGTTGATGGACGGAACAACAGTCCGCCAAAAAACCTTTTTGCAAACGTTAGACTTAGCTTGGGATACTAGCTTTACAGATTTTAACAACGACGGAAAAACAGATGTATTGTTGCGTAATTACGATACCGGAGAAAATGCTATCTGGTTAATGGATGGTGCTAAAATTGCTAATGGAGCTTTACTTGGCACATTAGGTAATAATCCTGAAACTGCTGTGAAATGGCAATATGGTATTGGAGATTTCAACGGCGATCGCAAATCTGATTTATTTTGGCACAACGAATCGACTGGAGAAAATGCTGTTTGGCTTATAGATGGTACTTCTCTAACTAGCGGTGCTTTTCTAGATTCTACTGATGTATCTGAATTAGGTGATAGATGGCGATTTGGGGTAGGTGACTTTAACGGAGATGGAAAATCTGACATCTTTTCCCGTAACTATATAAGCGGTATAAATACTGTTTGGTTAATGAACGGGGTCAATATTGCTGATGGAAATTTTTTGTCTAATGTTGGTTCTGCCAATAATGGAGAAGTATTTGCTTGGGAATTTGATTTAGGAGATTTTAATAACGACGGTAAAACAGATTTATTTTGGCGTAATGATTACAGTGGTGAAAATGCTATTTGGTTAATGAACGGTAAGGAAACTCTTCAAACTAACTTTACCGAAAGTTTAGGTTCTGAAGATAATGCTTATCAGTGGGATTTCCAGCTTGGAGATTTTAATGGGGATGGGAAAACAGGTATTTTTTGGCGTAACTATACTACAGGTGAAAATGCTACCTGGCAAATTAATGGTACAAATTTAGTTAATGGTGAATTTCTATCAAACTTACCAGAATCTTCAACTACTGATTGGAACTTACCAGCAATACTGGATCTAGATGGAGATGGAACTGAAGACTTATTATGGCGTAATTCTGCAAGTACTGAAAACGCAGTATGGTTAATCAATAACGGCAAAATTAGTACAGGAGAATTAATTCCGCAAACAGGAAACAAATGGCAGTTGTTTTAGATTTAAATAAATAAACATTTTCGTAAACGCTAGAAATTCTTATTGTATGGCTGCTCGATTTCAATACTGTCAAGATTTTAGTCAATATGTTTGTCTTATTTGAGCTACTTGCAGTTGAATAAACCTTCTTAACCAGGATTGATATCATAGCACTACCAGTATATATTAGGACATCTGAATACTTCTTACCTGGAGGGAATTTGGGAGACTCCACGTCACTTCAATCGAGGGAAAAGGGGTGGTAGTCTACCCAAATTCTTCCTTCTTGTTGAAAAACTTCCTAACCCCAAAGCTTAGTGCTATAAATAATAGCAAAAACAAAACTCTATCTGAGACTAAAATACTGTAATGCCTATATCGATAGGATTACAAGCTTAGGCAGCTTGAATTCCTTTAATTAAAAATGAACTAACGGACAGTCTTCAACTTAGGTGAAGAAATATTTAAATTTTCCTGATGTTCGCACTGAAAACCTTTTGCAAGCCAGTCTTTCATATTAACATCTGCCAAATTTATAATTTTTGGGCATTGTGGTTGTATAACATGACTCAAAATTGCCCACAATATACTACGAATTATATCTAATCCTGTTTTTAACCAGTGTTCTTGATTTCCAGGTACACCTTTTTCTGTAACAACCTCTGTTTCTACCCAAATACCATGAGTTCCAAAAAGAATTTGAGCCATCCATTTCGCTCTTGGTAAATGTGTTGGGGATGTGATCAATTTTATTTTTCGGGAATTCCAATTACGAAACACTGGTATTCCGTAGTAAAAATTATCAAAAGTAGAATTCGCACACTTTTCAAGCCAGACATTTTGCAAGCTTGCGGCTTTTTTACGAAAAATCAATAAAATACAGGGATCTTGGGAGCCTTTGGAAACTAAGATAGGTATTTGGGGATGTTGTTTTGCTAATTGTGCAACATATACTTCCCTAGTAATACTACCGCCCAGTACAAAAAAAGCATCTGTTGACTTGGAAGAGGCAGAAATTAAAGTTATAGTATTAATTAACACCCATGTACTCAGTAGTATAAAAAACACTAAAATAGTTTTGTATATACTTTGTCTGAAATTTTTTTGTCTTAAATCCCGCCGTAGCCTGCTGTGGCGCTTAATATAATTCAAAAAATATTTATGTTTCATTTACGACTATATAAGCTGAGTATTTTTGAGTATATGATATCTATACTTCTTAAATAATAGTTAAAATTTATACATTAACTGTATAGTTAAAACGAGACACTGAAAAATAGTGATGCTTTGCCTTGATAATTTACCTTGCTTAATGTATTTTGCTTCTGAAAGTAAATTTTTGTGGCTTAGTATATGAATTTTTAAATAAGCAAAGAGCTTTATACTGTTTTTTTATAAAAGGATATGAATAATGAAGAGTCAGTAAATTAGGTATAAAAACTTATAAATGTTTCTGAAACTTGATTGTTAAACTGTCAACAATAGGATTATTTTAGCTAGTATACATGAACCAATCAGCTAAACGATACTCGCCACTGCAAGTAGCTTTGATTGGTGGAGTAATAGCCACCACCGCCACATTTTCAGTATTTGGTCCAGCTTGGTGTCGCTCAGTACGGGCTGCGTTGCATGATAGCCCAAAAGCAGTTGTTGACCAAGTTTGGCAACTGGTCAATCGAGAATATGTAGATGCTTCTTTCAATCAGCAAGACTGGCAAAGTCTTCGTCGTACTTTGTTAACTAAAGACTACAGCTCTAGAGAAGAGGCTTATGAAGCAATAAATAAAGCTTTAGAGAGCTTAAATGACCCCTACACAAGGTTTATGGTACCTCAGCAATACCAAGCCTTGACACGCCAAACATCTGGGGAAATCTCTGGGATTGGTATTCGGATGGAAGTTAATGAGAAAACCAGACGACTTGTAGTTTTAGAAGCTTTGCAAAATTCACCAGCTCAAAAAGCAGGGGTTAACCCAGGTGATGAGATTTTGGCAATTAATGGCAAATCTACTCGCAAAATGAAGATTGAGGAAGCTTCTAAGCTTATTAGAGGGAAAGTAGGTACAATTATCACTCTGCGTTTAGGAAGAAAAAATAAAAGCTATTTCAATGTCAGATTAACTAGGCAGACAATAGAAGTTCCCACAGTGCTTTATTCCCTAAAATCAGAAGGTAAGCGCCGTATTGGTTATATTCGTCTGCGTGAGTTTAGTGCTCATGCAACTGAGCATATGCAAAAAGCCGTAGTTGATTTGAATAATAAACAAGTTGATGGCTTTGTTTTAGACTTACGGGGTAATCCTGGTGGTTTACTAAACGCCAGTATTGAGATTGCTAAAATGTGGCTGGATAAAGGCGACATTGTGCGTACAGTAGACCGTAAAGGAGGAAGTAAGCAAGAAAAAGCTAACGGTACTGCTTTAACTAAAAAACCCTTAGCAATATTAGTAGATGGCAATTCAGCTAGTGCTAGCGAAATTCTCACAGGAGCACTAAAAGATAATAAGCGAGCAGTAGTAATTGGCTCTAAGACTTATGGAAAAGCTCTTGTACAGTCAGTTCACGAATTAGCCGATGGTTCTGGAGTCGCAATCACTATTGCCCATTACTATACTCCTAATGGAACTGATATTAATCGTAAAGGGATTGTACCAGACATCAAGATACAGTTAACAAATTCGCAAATACGCTTGCTCTCTTCCAATCCGAAAGTGTTGGGCACTAAAAAAGATCCGTACTATGCTCGCGCATTATCGGCTTTGTCTATCAATAAGTATGCAAACCCTGTTTTAAATATTTATTCGGAAAAACCGGTAATTCTTAAACCTGTAATTCTTAAAGCATCAGATTAAGGTTTTCATTTAAATACAGTTCGTTTTTGAAAAAATATATAAGGGGCATAGCATTGCTATGTCCCTGCTTGCTTATTTGTATACAAATTCAATTTGAAGTTTGTAGGTTTTGCTGAAAAAGTGAAATTTTTATATAGGTATTCTAATTCCAGCCTAGAAAAGGCTTAATGCTTAGCCTTTTTGACAGAAGAAAAAATTCCAACTTGTGGCTTACTACAAGTTCATCTATTTAAATAAAGTAGTTAAATATACAAAGTAATTATGTATCAAAATATATTTTTATTATTGAAAGTACTGTTATGCATACAGCGTAAATTTATATTAATTCTATGCCCCAGAATATACCTAAAAATATATTAGGCTACGGATTTAGAATTTATAAATGGGAATACTAACTAGTGTCTCCTGTGAGAAATTTTAAATCTATGAATAAGAAAATACCTGAATTAAATTCAAAAAATAAAAATATTTATTTGCCTCAATTATCAGTAATTATACCTATTTATAATGGTGAAGATGATCTGCCAGAATTAATTAGTTGCTTGCTAGCTCAAACCTATCCAAAACAGTTCGTCGAATATTTGTTAGTAGATAACAACAGCAGCGATCGCTCTTTTAAATGTATAGAAACTGCTGCTGCAAATTCACCCATTAACATTCGTCCTTTGCAAGAAAACCAAATACAGAGTTCTTATGCAGCTCGTAATGCAGGTATTCGGGCTGCAAAAGGAGAGATTATAGTATTCACTGATGCTGATTGTCGTCCTCAACCACAGTGGCTAGAAGTAATAGTCAAACCCTTTATAGAAGCTGATGTGGCAATAGTTGCGGGGGAAATTACTGCCTTGCCAGGAAAATCTTTATTAGAAAGATTTGCTGATACTCAAGAGACGTTATCACAAAAGCATACTTTAGCTAATTCATTTTGCCCATATGGTCAGACAGCTAATTTAGCAGTCAGATATATGGCACTAATGAAAGTTGGTTTATTTCGTCCTTATTTAACAACTGGGGGAGATGCGGATATCTGTTGGCGAATTCAGCAGGATAATATTGGTTGTATAGAGTTTGCCCCTGATGCAATTGTAAAACATCGTCATCGCGCCACTATTAAAGAACTAGCCAGTCAATGGAGACGTTATGGACGTTCAAATCGTTATCTATATGAATTACATGGAATCGATCTGATGCGTCAGGTTACGAAGCGAGAATGTTATTACCGTTTACTGCGATGGATCTTAAAGGAAGTACCTAAAGACTTTACCAAAATTTTGTTAGGTAAAGCTTCCCCTTTAGATTTCATGAATACCCCTATCGGCTTATTCACAGCTAGAGCGCGCTATAGGGGACAGCAAGAAGCCCAATTACCTGAAAAAGCCAAGATAGTGGAATGGTTTTAATTCATGTACAATTGTTTATGTCAATTCGTAATTACCACCAATCTATAAATTGCTTAACTTCGCTAAATTAAAAATTAAGTCAATTAGAGATTATTGATTTCAGGTACGAATTTTAAAAGAAAATAAATAAAAAATCAGGGTAGGGAATTATCAATGTCAGCACAACTTTTACTGGTGGATGACGAACCAGGTTTGCGCGAAGCTGTAAAAGAATATTTACAGGAAAGTGGGTTTAGCGTTCAGGTAGCCAGTAATGGTAGTGAAGGCTGGGACTTAATGCAGCAAAGTAGTCCAGACTTGGTAATTTCTGATATTATGATGCCCCAAGTTGATGGCTACCAATTTTTAAAACAATTAAGAGAAGATCCTCGTTTTTCCTCTTTACCAGTGGTATTTCTAACTGCAAAGGGTATGACCTCCGATCGGATTGAGGGGTATCAAGCAGGTGTAGATGCTTATTTACCCAAACCTTTCGACCCAGATGAATTAGTCGCGATTATAGAGAACTTACTTTCGCGACGCGTAAATGGGAACCAAGTCACAAACGAAGATGGTGAAATTCCTGATATTGCGAAACTAGCGAATGAAATTGCCCAAATTAAAGCAATTCTTACCCAGAGAAACGCCATTCCTCAATCAAGTGCCCCCTTTAATATTGATTTAACTCCCAGAGAGCAAAGCGTTTTAAATTTAGTTGCAGAAGGTTTAATGAATAAAGAAATTGCTCGTCGGCTAGATACAAGCGTTCGCAATGTTGAAAAGTATGTTAGTCGTTTATTTAGTAAAACCGGCACTAATAGTCGTACGGAATTAGTTCGTTTTGCATTAGAACATGGTTTGGCAAAATAGATGATATTACTAATCTTAGTTCGGGTTAAGGATATTTATTCAACTATGAGTGGCTGAAAAAAAAACACAAGCACGTTGATATATGTCAAAATCAAGCAATAACATAGTAAGGTTTTGAGTTTATCCCGAATAATGGTTATTTAACCAATCAATAACGATATCAGGCTAACGGTTAATTATCCAATTATCAATTATAAATTACCAGTTACCAAGCCTCACAAAAATCATTGTTATTGAACTAGACTAATTTTCTTTTAATGGTATGCGTACAGTGAAAATAGAACCTTTACCTGGTTGACTTTTAACAAAAATATCGCCACCCATCATCAAACAAAAATGACGGCTAATTGCTAACCCTAATCCTGTCCCACCATACTTTTTCGTAGTGGAAGCATCGCCTTGAGTAAAGGGTTTAAATAGTTGTTGCTGCTGTCGTTCCGACATCCCGATACCTGTATCAGCTACAGTAAAGGTAATTATTTCACAAGGTACGTCTGCAATAAATTTATCCTTTTGCTTTTTAACTGTCAGCCTAACTTTTCCGTTAGTAGTGAACTTTGCTGCATTACTTAATAGATTTAATAATATCTGCCTGACTCGGGTTTGATCCGCATACATATTACCTAAATGAGAATCAGTTTCTATTTCTAGAATGTTACCGTTTTTCTCTACTGAAGATTTGATAGTTAATACCACATTATTGATCAGGGTCTCGACTCCAAAATTCTCAGGATACAGAGTCATTTTACCTGCTTCAATTTTAGATAGATCCAAAATATCATTAATTAGTTCTAACAGATGCTTTCCTGAAGTGTTAATAGTTTCTAAATCGGTAACAAAGTCCTCAGATACACCTAAATCTACTGCATCGTCTTGCAGGAGTTGACTCAAACCAATTACCGCATTTAAAGGTGTGCGTAATTCATGGCTAACATTTGCTAAAAACTGGCTTTTAGCCTTACTTGCAGCTTCTGCTAACTCTTTTGCTTGTTCTAATTCCTTAGTACGTTGGGATACTCTCTCAATTAAACGATTTAGTGATTTAGCAAGTAAACCAATTTCATCTTCTGTATTTACAGGTGCCCGTAAATTAAAATCAGATTTTCTTGCTACCTGTTCTGCTACTTGAGTAACAACTACTACAGGTTCAGCGATCGCTCTTGAGGTTCTCCAAGCAATGATGACTGCGATCGCCACTGAAACCAACATACTAAGTATAACTATTAACCTTTCAACAACTTCGGAATTATCTAAGGCTTGTTTTGTTTTCCATTCTTGGTCTCTAGCATTATCAAGTATTTTGGCTAACTTATTAGATAATTCATCTAATTCAGTTCCGCGATCGCCACTTATGGTTTGAAGTAGTTTTTCTCTTACTGAAGATAATTTTTGTGGCTGAGGATTTTGACTATCAAGCTCCCTGAGTATAGATTTAATTTCTTGAAGGTAAGAGTCAAAGTTAGTTGCGTAGTCCCGTAACAAAATTCTCAGGGTAGGTTTTGTTGCAACTAATCTCCCATGTTTACTATTGATAAATAATTCAATATCTTTCTGTACTTTTTTAGAATGATTATAACTATCGATAAAAGCTATTGTTTTACTAGATAGTTGCTTGGGATATTGCAAGACGGCAGGTAACTGGGAACTATATAATCTCCCATTGACTAAATCTCTTTTATAACTATCGAGCATATGCACTTGGTGTTGGGCGTGAGTTAAACGTCTAACTGCAATATCTCGATAGTAATTTGCAATTACCAATCCAATTAAGGATCCAAAAAAACCAATTCCAATTGCTAAAAAGTAGCCATAGCCAATCTTTTGGTGTATTCGCCAAGAACTAGCTTTAAGTTTTCCTCTGGAGGGAAATTCTATAGTTGGGAGTTCTTCTGTCGATGGCTGTTCGGCTGACACTGTTTTACTTTCTAAGGTTTCGGAAGTACTTAATTTTTAAGAGTAAAGCGCTCCAGGTCACATTCGCACATAGTTTAATGCTTGAGTGAGGTCTAGTTTAATTCTGATAACGCTATCATTTTGAAGCTGTTAAACTTCAATGAATATATACTAGCCATTTTGCTGCATATCGATAATTTAGAAAGGCAACATTCAAAGTGTTTCCTGCCTTCTGAGCATATTGATAAAGATTATGATGCCTCATAATCTTTTAATTTTTTATACAGAAGATAGCATAGTATATAGTGAAAGACTCAGTCAGTTTTTTCACCCCAAATCCCATCAGCTTTAATATCTTGACTGATTTTGTCTTTGTTTAAAGCTATTTTCAATTATCTCTCTATTTTATGTAACTATAAATCTATTTCTAGAAAAAAGGGTAGAGGCAAATACTTAAATTGCCAATACCCACGATCATAAAGTAGAAAAAAGAAAATCTCATGTTTCAATGACATTGAGTTAGAGAAGAATAAGTTAATATTCAATAAATTTAGTAAAGTTTTAATACTTCATTAAATTTTTCTCAATTTTTCTTAATTTTTCTCTATGTGAAAATTTAAATTTTCAATTATCATGCAACAGCTGTCGTTGCAGACAAGCTCTCAACTGCCTTCTGGAGTACATCTACCTTGTTAACACGTTCCCAAGGTAAGTCTAAGTCATCTCGTCCAAAGTGACCGTAAGCCGCGACGTCCTGATAAAAACGTCCGCCTAGTTCACTAGGGATTTGACGTAGACCAAAAGTATGGATAATTCCAGCTGGGCGTAGTTCAAAATGATCTTCAACTAACTTAAGCAAAGTGTCCTCATCCACTTTGCCTGTACCAAAGGTATCTATGAAGATACTTACTGGACGAGCTACACCTATGGCATAACTTAGTTGTACTTCACATTTTTCTGCTAAACCGGCTGCAACAATGTTTTTAGCAACATATCGACAAGCGTATGCAGCAGAACGATCTACCTTTGTGGGGTCTTTACCGGAAAAAGCACCACCACCATGACGTGAATAACCACCGTAAGTATCAACAATTATTTTACGTCCGGTGAGACCAGAATCGCCTTGGGGACCTCCGACTACAAATTTACCTGTAGGGTTAACCAAAAAGCGTGTATTTACATCTGGCTTAATATCAATATTGCCAAATATCGGTTCTACAACGGCTGACCACAAATCTTTTTCAATTTTCTCTCTCACCTGAGCTTCATCGGAAATTTCACCGATGTTAGCTGTATGTTGAGTAGAAATTAGAATTGTGTCAATTCCTACAGGTCGTCCGTTTTCATAAACTACACTGACCTGAGTTTTACCGTCCGGACGCAAATATGATAGTTGACCAGTTTTACGCACTGCTGCTAAACGACGAGCAATACGGTGAGCCAAACTAATAGGTAAAGGCATCAATTCAGGTGTTTCGTTGCAGGCAAAGCCAAACATGATACCCTGATCGCCAGCACCAATCTTGTCAAACATTTCGTCACTGTTTTCCTCACGGGTTTCACTAGCTGTGTCAACACCTTGAGCAATATCTGGTGACTGTTCATCTAAGGCAACAAGTACCGAACAACTGTTTGCAGAGAAACCGTTATCAGCGTCTGTATAGCCGATTTCCGCAATTTTTTTGCGGGCAAGCTCGACATAGTTTACATTCGCATTAGAGGTGATTTCGCCAGTAATTAATACTAAGCCAGTATTGACTACAACCTCAGCAGCAACCCGACTACTTGGATCTTCTGCAAGTAAAGTATCCAAGATAGTATCGGAAATCTGATCGCAAATTTTATCAGGATGTCCTTCTGTCACGGATTCTGAGGTAAATAAATAGCGATTAGACAAAAACAATTCCTCCATTAAGAAATTTATTTTTAATACATCCCCAAAGAAATTTATATTTCTATGATGGATTTTATGAAATCATAACAATATTTTTACAATTAAAAATTGATCTTTGGTTATCTTCATGAAAACCTTTAGTTTTTATGAAAATATTTTTATTAAAAAGACAAGATTATTAAGTATAATTTTTAATATTTTTTGATTTAACGAAAAAGGGATACGTCGATAAGTATCCCTATTCTTAACATTAATTGCTTGTATGATTTTAAACCTGAAGTGGCATTTTCACTTCTGTAGATGTCAAGCTTTCATAGGTTGCTCTCATCTTTAAACCAGTTAATACCTGAAATAATCCTGTTCCATTGTTAGAACCAGGATATTCGCGGTGTTGTAGTAGTAAATGAGTCATCTCACCTTGATACTTTGTAGAAGTATTACTTAGATGATTCTCGATATAAATTACTTCATCTAAATTGTCGAACTGTCCATCTATTTCCAGTACCGATACATAACGACCGTAGTAGACGTCAGAACCATAATAAACCTGCATTCCTGGGTAAGAACAGGTTAACTTACGTCCGCATGGAGTCCAATTAATGGTTGAACCTTCATCAAACAGATAAACAGGCTTAAAACCTTCATTATCCTCTCTTTGAAGCATCCGTACTCGTAAAACTTTACGTTCCTTGTCGTCCTTAATCAGATTTGTTGGTAGTACTTGTAAAACAACATCCGCAAATTCTCTTTGTGGCTCGATATACTTTTGGAAATCTGGCTTACGAGAATTGATTGCAGCTAACACGTCTTCGTATCTATGACCCCTTTCAGCCATATCACGTTGGATTTTCCAAGCTATCTTCACTTCATCGCTGATATCAAAATAAACGCTGAAATCCATTAGCGATCGCACTCGTTCATCGTAGAGGGGATGTAATCCTTCAACTACAATTATCCGATTAGGTTCTATCTTTTCAGGAGGATCGATTTCGCCTGTTTCGTGATTATATATGGGTTTATCAATTGTTTGACCTTCTTTGAGCGCTTTGATTTGCTCATACATGAGGTCAAAGTTATTTGCTCTAGGGTCTAATGCTGTTATACCAGTTTCTTTACGCTGTTTTCTATCCAAACAATGATAATCATCCAAACAGATGACTGTCATAAAATCTTCACCGAATAAATCAATTAAGCGGCGTAAAAATGTGGACTTACCACATCCGGAATCTCCGGCAACTCCGATCAATACTACCCGTTCCGGCTTAGTTGTCATAAATCCCCTCTGAATACTAAAAATGAGTCAATGAATTATTTTTCAAGTTATTTAAATCGAAGTTAGGAATTTACACATTGGGTTTGTCCTATCTTCTTGCCATTCCACTAACTAGACCAGAACTGATATAGATAGTTAAAGAAACAGTTGCTATCCATTAATATGGATCCCAGTCTATAGATGGTAAGTATTTAGTCCTAGTTATATATCGAATTTTAACAGAAGGATGTATTCCATACAAGATTTATCATAGGTAATAAATAATCACTTTGAAGAAGTTACAGACAATTTTTTGTAAATAAAAAAATACTGCAAAATCAATAATTCACAATAGCGATCACGAATAAGAGTTTAAAGTCAAATATATCTGTTTAAGGTTGAAAAATACTGAATTATGCTTATTCTTTATTCTCTAGTTTTAAACTTAATCAAGTATTGATTTATTTATCTAAATAATATTTTTAATCATTCTCAATCGTGAAAAAGCACTATCGTAGCGATCGTATGAATGAAAGCGGACTGATTAGACTGTTAATGCAACCTGAATTTCGTTCATACCAGTCCTTCTTGCCCACCTGTAGATGAATCCAATCAACTTTTACCTTGGGACTAAATTT
>JBCCDM010000173.1:0-12390 GCA_039030795.1 Cyanobacteria bacterium P01_A01_bin.84 | reverse complement strand
GGAAAACTGACGTTTTCCCTGAAATTTCTATAAATAGATATTAGCAAGAAATAGATTAGGGAAAACTTCTAAGTAGGAAAATATAATTAATTAATTAATTAATTAATTAAATTAATTTACTTCGTTTTAGATAAGCATCAGTGTTAAACTGGTAAATTATTTACAATCAAGAAGACTGTCTCTTTTGCTATTATCATTTTTTAAATGTTTTAATAGTGGAGTTTATTCATATATAAATATAGAAAATGATTTAAGGAGTTATAGATTGACATAAAATATTCAATATGAATTCTCTGGAAAACCACATCTGCCTCAGAGTTACATTGTTGCTTTACCTTATTTAAAGAAATCAAAAAAATGTTAACCAATGTCTGAAAGCATACAACTAATTATCCATAATGCCATACACGTTTGTCTCAAGCATAAAGTCTGCCAGCAAAGCTACGCTTAACATTTGAAATGTTTTTGCAGAGTATGGAGAATAGCTCTTGGTATGCAACTCCAGAGAATTAGAGACTGTTTCAAGTATATTCGCAAATATATAAATATTTTTAAATGATTAATTGTATTTTTAAACACATAGTATAAACCATTAAGCAAATAATTACACGTAATTGTAACTGAGTATGTAACATAATGTGAAGTAAACGAAAACCTTACTTTCGCGATCGCTTACCTGATAGGCTTATGCTTCCTTTCATTAGATTCCATACTCAAGTATAAGCACGACATATTTACATAATGATATACCTTAATTTTTGAATACTGACTTACTTAAGCAATTCTTATAGTGCGTAAGTCCTAAATTTGTATGATTCATAATCTACTTTGAATTATTCACTAAGTTCATAGTGAAACTATATTATTTATGGGTGTATTGGTTTTTGGCAAAATATATTGATATCAGAATTAGATAGTTAAATGATATTTAATTTTGATATAGGTAAAAGCTTGTAAATTCTACTTATATTTACTTAGACAATCAAGGATAAAGACTTTGTAATATGGAATATTATCAATTATCAAAAAATTAAATTCTACTAGATATAGAATAAATCTTGATTTAATAGAATGATGGAGTTAATAAGAGCTTAAGCAGAATGAATGACCCGTTATATACTAAAAAACAAGATATTTTAATTGTTGATGATACTGCGGATAATTTACGAGTGTTATCTTCAATTTTAGTTCGAGAAGGATATAACGTTCGTAAAGCTCTGAATTGGCAAATGGCTTTAACTGCTTGCAAAACCTTAGCTCCAGATATTATTTTACTGGATATTATGATGCCAGAAGTAGATGGCTATCAAGTTTGCGAACGCCTGAAGTCATTGGAAATAACTGCCGATATTCCAATTATATTTATTAGTGCTTTAGATGATGTATTTGATAAGGTCAAAGCATTTCAAGTGGGCGGGTCTGATTATATTACAAAACCTTTTGAGTTTGAAGAAGTTTTAGTTAGAATTCAAAATCAATTAGCATTCCAAACAGCACAAAAAGAAATTCAACAATTAAACTCAACTTTAGAAGAAAGGATTAAAGAACGTACTCAAGAATTAGAAAATACGTTACAACGGTTGCGTCAGGAAATTGGCGAACGTCGAAATCTACAAAATCAATTAATAGATATAGCTCTACATGATTCTTTAACTGGATTACCTAATCGTCTTTTATTTGTTCAACAACTGAAAAAAGCTCTTTCAAGAGCGAAACAAGAAAAAAGTTATCGCTTCGCTGTATTATTTTTAGACTGCGATCGCTTTAAAATGGTGAATGATTCTTTAGGTCATCTAATAGGAGATGAATTATTATTAGCTATATCCGCTCGTCTCCAGTCTGTGTTAAACAATCAAGATACTTTAGCAAGGTTTGGTGGAGACGAATTTGCGATTCTACTTGAAGAATTAACCGATATTGAAACAGCAATTACAGTTGCAGAAAAGATTCTAGAGAAACTATCTTTAGCTTTTAATTTAAGTCGGTATGAGATATTCATGAATGCCAGTATTGGTATTATTTGGGGAAATCATGAATATGAGCAACCAGAACATTTGTTGCGAGATGTTGATACTGCTATGTATCGGGCAAAAGATAATGGTAGAGCAAGATATCATATTTTTAATCCCTTAATGCACCAAGAAGCAATCAAGTTACTGGAATTAGAGAATGATTTAAGAAGGGCTATAGATAGAGAAGAATTTCTACTTTATTACCAACCAATAATTTCTTTAACAACAGGAAAAATTAGTGGTTTTGAAGCCTTAGTTAGATGGCAACATCCTAGTCGAGGATTGTTATCCCCTAATGATTTTATTCCTTTAGCAGAAGAAACAGGATTAATTGTAGCAATCAATACTTGGGTATTAGAAACTGCTTGTCAGCATTTGAATCATTGGCAAAATAATTTTGCTGGCAAATGGCAGATCAATATTAGTATCAATTTATCTACACGATTATTTTCTCAACCTGATTTAATTAGCAAAATAGACAAAATTATTGAAACAACTCAAGTTAATCCTAATTATTTGGAATTAGAGATTACAGAAACTGCAATCATGGAGTATAGCCAATCTGCAAAAGATATCATAAAAAATCTTAGGCAACGAGAAATAAGATTGATTATGGATGATTTTGGTACCGGTTATTCTTCTCTAACCTATTTACATAGTTTACCTGTGAGCGGCTTGAAGATAGACCAGTCTTTTGTAAAAATTATGCAGAGTAATCCCGATAATATGGGCTTAGTTCCAGCGATAGTTAGTATTGCTCATTCTATGGGGATAAGCGCGATCGCAGAAGGTGTGGAAACTAAAAAGCAATTATCACAGCTTAGAAGTTTCAATTGTGATTTCGCTCAAGGTTATTTATTTTCTGAGGCAGTATCCCATGATAAAGTCTTAAGTATTATTGTTAATGCACCACAATGGTAATCATATGAGCAAAAGTCTGGTTTCTCGATATTTTGTATAGAAATTATTGCCATAATTTAGCATAAACGAGCTAATATATGAATTTGCCTGCTGTTGAAATCAATTGGGGTCTAATTTTTTATGATAAATGTGCAAAATATGCCAAGATAGGAACGTGTTGTCAGTTTTTGGCAATATATTAAATATACCAATTAAATACACAGGATTACTCTGCAGATTTTTGAAAATCTCTAAGACAAGACGTTTTTAGGATGTGGATTTGTCTTTTATAGTATCGTTATTGTTTTAGCCTGATTATCAAGGCACAATTCATAATATTTTGGTGCCTTAAGGGATCGCTTTGCTGACCCTTGTAAGGAGTTTCCTAAGCAGGCAGTTGCAAAAACAGATCCTACAAACACCAATCTTTTCTCATCTCCAAGCCCAGACTATGACAACAACAATCAAGTTAGACTTCTATTATTAAATTAATTATTATTATTCCTATTTGCATGATTTACAAGAATCAAGAGATATATTTAATACATTGAATAAAAATGCTTTTAAAAAATGCCTTTAGATACGGTTAAAGAATATAAACCAAATATTTTAGTAGTAGATGACACTCCAGACAACTTAAGACTTTTGTCAGCAATGCTGGCAGCACATGGTTACGAAGTTCGTAAAGCTCTAAGTGGAAAAATGGCGCTTACAGCTTGTCAGATGATGCTTCCAGATGTTGTATTATTGGATATCAATATGCCTCAAATGAGTGGTTATGAGGTGTGTAGACAACTTAAAGCTGATGAAAGAACTAATGACGTACCAGTAATTTTTATTAGTGCCTTAGACGACGTTTTGGATAAAGTGAAGGCATTTGATGTAGGTGGTGTAGATTATATTACCAAACCATTTCATGGAACAGAAGTGGTATTGAGAATTGAAAATCAAATTAATTTACGTTTGTTGCAAGTTAAACTCAAAGAAAAAAATTTTTTACTGCAAGAAGCATTAGATAATTTAAAAGCAGCTCAATCACAAAAAATACAAGACGAAAAAATGATTGCATTGGGTAATATGGTCGCCGGAATTGCCCATGAAGTTAATAATCCGATCAGTTTTATTTATGGTAATCTCGAATATACTAGCGAGTACGTGCGACAACTAGTAAAAGTTGTTGAAGAATATCAAAAAGCATATCCTCAACCGACACCGAAAATTCAGCAGTTAGCTGACGAAATTGATTTAAATTTTATAACTAAGGATCTACAACAATTAACTGCTGCGATGAATAGAGGGGCAGAGAGAATTCGTTCGATTGTCATTGCTCTGCAAAACTTTTCTCGTCACGAACAATCAAGCTTAAAGTCGGTAGATATTCATAAAGGTATTGATAGTACGTTGACGATGTTACAACATCGACTCCAGAAGACCAAACATCGTTCTGATATCTTAATCGTAAAGAAATATGGCAATTTACCCCTAATTCACTGTTACGCAAGTGAATTAAATCAAGTATTTATGCATTTACTTAACAATGCTATTGATGCCTTAGATGATAAAAGTGAGATACATCATTTAGAAGATCCACAAATCAGAATTGTCACAGAAGTTGTCAATCCGTTATTAGTAAAAATTTCTATTGCTGATAATGGCTTAGGAATTAAACAAAATGCGCGTTCCTACTTGTTTGACCCTTTCTTCACAACTAAACCTGTAGGTAAAGGTAGCGGATTAGGACTGTCTATTAGTCATCAGATTATAGTGCAAAAGCACCAGGGCAGCATAAATTTTTCATCGTCTGAAGAACAAGGAACAGAATTTTTTATAGAAATTCCAATAAAATTGTCAAATTAATCTGTTACCTACTACTCTTTTGAGTCACCAGTTAGCATAATAGAAGTGTGACCGATCTAAAACAAGCTCCTTTGCTATCCTTAGTAGAAAGTCGCTGGTTTAAGCTGATTGGCGGAGCTAGCTTCCACTATCTACCAGCACTCAGAAGTCTCGCAATAGCCTACACTTTGGCAGGCGCTGACTGCATAGACGTTGCTGCCGATCCGGCTGTTGTTAACGCTGTTCGGAACGCACTTGACATAGTGCCTTCTCTTACAGATGAAGCCCGACAACGGGGTTTTGGTTTTTGCAAAAAAAATACTTTGCCACTGTTGATGATAAGCCTGAATGATGGAGAAGACCCTCATTTCCGCAAAGCAAGCTTTGATTATACTAGTTGCCCCATTAATTGTCAAAGACCCTGCGAACAGATTTGTCCAACACAAGCAATTGTATTTGAGCAGAGTGTAAATGGAAAAGATTGCGAAGGCTACCAACATCAAAAAGTATCATCTGGAGTTATAGAGCAAAAATGCTATGGCTGCGGTCGTTGCATTCCCATCTGTCCATATGATAAAATTTATACTAGTGCCTATGTATCAACGCCGGGAGCGATCGCGCCGTTGGTGTTATCGATGGGGGTGGATGCTGTAGAGGTTCATACTCGTGTTGGTAGATTTACAGATTTTCAGCGGTTATGGCAGTCCATTTCACCGTGGCTAGACCGTCTACAGTTGCTCGCCATAAGTTGTCCAGGGGAAGAGGGTGTAATTGAATATTTAAGAACCCTCTACGACTTAATCGCTCCGTTACCTTGCCCTTTGATTTGGCAAGCCGATGGTCGTCCGATGAGTGGAGATATAGGAGACGGCACTACTCTGGCAACAGTGAAATTAGGACAAAAATTTTTGGCAGCAAAATTACCTGGATACGTGCAGCTAGCAGGTGGCACTAACAAATATACCGTGGCTAAGTTAAAAGCTATGGGGTTGTTAGGTAGTCACAAGCAAGCAGATATACCGATCCAAGATAGAGGAGATGAAAGAACACATCTTCCGAACTCCCCGTATATATCTGGTGTTGCCTATGGCAGTTATGCACGCACCTTGCTGTCACCAGTTCTCCAGCAGTTAGAAGTAAAGGAGGTGAGTAACCCCCATGTTCAAGCAAATGTCCGCCTGGAAAACGAAGTAGATTTGCTCTGGCAAGCCGTAAAGCTAGCCCATTCTCTTGTTTCCCAGATCAAGTCGCAATAGGAGCGTGTATCACTCGTTCCTCCTGTCTTTAAAAACCGTCACCTATAGAAAGCATGACGATTACAGACGATCTCCAAAAGTTATTACATATTTTGCCCGAAGACCTACGGCAGAATCTAGAGAATCATCCGCAAATAGATAGTTTAGTAGAAGTAGTCTTAGATTTGGGTCGTCGTCCAGAAGCTCGCTTCCCTTCGGGAGCCGAATATTTGAGCGACACACCTGTTACTCAAGATCGGATAGACGACTGTACTCAACGAGTTGGAATCTTTGGCGGAGATAATCGAGCCGGAATAGAGCAAACTCTACATAGAATTAGCGCTATTCGTAATCGTAGCGGTAAGATTATCGGTTTAACCTGTCGAGTCGGTAGAGCTATATTTGGCACTATCGGCATGATTCGAGATTTAGTCGAAACAGGTAAATCTATTCTGATGCTAGGTCGTCCTGGGGTAGGTAAAACTACTGCCTTAAGGGAAATTGCTCGCGTGTTAGCGGATGAACTAGATAAGCGAGTAGTAATTATTGACACTTCTAACGAAATTGCTGGAGACGGTGATGTTCCTCATCCTGCCATTGGTAAGGCAAGAAGAATGCACGTTGCTCATCCAGACCAGCAACATCAGGTGATGATTGAGGCGGTGGAAAACCATATGCCGGAAGTTATCGTTATTGATGAGATTGGTACTGAGTTAGAAGCATTAGCGGCTAGAACCATAGCAGAACGTGGCGTACAGTTAGTAGGAACTGCCCATGGTAATCAAATTGAAAATTTGATTAAAAATCCTACTCTTTCCGATCTCGTCGGCGGAATTCAAGCTGTAACTTTGGGAGACGATGAAGCTAGACGGCGCGGTTCTCAAAAAACAGTTTTGGAGAGAAAAGCTCCTCCAACCTTTGAGATTGCTGTAGAAATGCAGGAAAGACAGCGCTGGGTAGTTCATGAAACTGTTGCTGATACAGTTGATGCCTTACTAAGGGGACATCAGCCTAGCCCACAAGTGAGAACAGTAGATGAAAATGGTAATGTGAATGTTGCCCGTCATTTAACTGCTATTAATGGTCGTGCTAAAGCTTCCAACGTAGAAGATTTGTCTGCTAAGCGACAAGCGGCAAATGGATGGCGTGCTAGCGGACAAATGCAAGCATTACCTCTTGAAAGTGCGAGAGTTTCTGGTCAAAGTGAGTTTGACCGCTTATTAAATGAATCTTTTAATACGGGATTCGATTCTCAAAATAACGGTAAATCTGGTCCTAATGGTGAAGATTTACCATTGCATATTTACCCTTATGGTGTAAGTCGTCACCAGTTGGATCAAGTTATCGGTGTTTTGGATTTACCAGTTACTTTAACTAAAGACCTTGACAGCGCCGATGCAATTTTAGCATTGCGATCGCACGTTAAGAATCATGCCAAACTCAGGCAAATGGCAAAAGCCCGTCATCTGCCGATTCAAATGCTCAAAGCCAGTACAATCCCCCAGATTACTCGGGCTTTGCGAAGAATTCTTAATATTGAAGAGCCAGGGATGACTGACGAGCGAGAACTGCAACTTTTTCTTCATAGTGCTACAGATGACGAAATGGATGCTTTAGAAGAAGCTAGGTTAGCGGTTGAGCAGATAGTGATTCCTAAAGGTCAACCAGTAGAATTACTGCCTCGTTCTGCACCAGTACGTAAAATGCAGCACGAGTTAGTAGAACATTATAGGTTGAAATCTAATAGCTTTGGTGATGAACCAAATCGCCGCTTACGGATTTATCCAGCTTAATTAGACAAAAGTTATACAAGCCCCCTTTTTATTAAGGGGGGTTTGGGGTGTCGTTATCAGTAAGATGGAGTTAATCTTGATGATTTTTTATCACGGGAAAACTTCAACTTAAATTAATTTAATGAGTATTAGAGCAGCAAACTTGGAAGATGCAAAAAGTATTGCTACGATTCACGTTAATGCTTGGCAATTTACTTACAAAGGTTTAATTCCTCAAAGTTACTTAGATAACTTATCAATTCCTAAACGCGAACAAGTTTGGTGCAATATTTTAAGTGATTCAAAAACTTGTACTAAAACTCATACAATAGTTCAAGAAATTAATGATATTTTAGTAGGCTTTGCTAACTTCGGTCATACCCGCGATCGAGATAAGGATTTTGATGTAACGGCGGAAATTACATCTATTTATTTAGATCCCCAATATTGGAGAAGAGGCTTAGGAAAAGCACTTTTTGAATTTATTTTAAGAGATATTAAGAAATTAGGATTTACTGAAGTTACGCTTTGGGTTCTTAATAGTAATCAAAGAGCTTGTAGCTTTTATGAAAAAATGGGACTCAAACCAGATGGAACGACTAAAATTGATATTAGAGGAAATTTTGAACTCAAAGAAATTCGCTATTCAACCCGCTTGATATCTACCTAGAATTACGAACTTTAGTGAAACCAGTATAAGCATGATGTATATTGGAAAGTACAATTGATGCATTGCGGTCATATATGATATATTTCACGATTACACCGCCACTGTGACGTAAGCGGTTACTGAGAAAGGTTTTAGTTATACGTTGAGTACCTTTTGAAATAATTTCCACAGATAGAAAGTATGTTTTATTAGAAATAATATTTCTATCGGAACCTAAAATCAGTTGTAAAGCTCTAGAACTTGCGATCGCTCCGAAAAGGTTTTTGGCAGTATTTTGATTCTTGTCTATTAATTCATTAAGTAATATCTCAACAGACTGGTTGAGTTGTTCGAGTTTATTAGCTTCCTTTGAATAAGGTAAATTGAGAATACTTTTCTGAGCTAGACGTTGAAGTTCTTGTAAAGTGTTAATTTCTTTGAGAACATCATTAACTGCTCTTTTTGTAATTAAAGGATATTCTGCTGGGTAGTAAATTGAGATTTTGGAGTTACCAGTTTCTTGAAGTTTACCACCTAGTTGTGCAACAAAATCTCTGGTTGCGATCGCGACTGATGTTTCTTTAAGTTCCCTATCTACTCTAAAAAATGGTAGTGAGTCGAATAGAAAACTTGCTGTAGCAGCAGTATTGGGTGTTATAGCAGAATAATTCCGAGAATATGGAAGATTTCGATTTATATCTAATCTGCGATTTTGAAAACTTATTATTCCCAATTCTTGATAATTTTTTTTAATCCTATTAATTCTATCTTGGAAGATCTGATAGTCTAACTGTGCAAATGCGACTGGTAATATTTCTGGGTTAGTGACTGGATTAGTAACAATCAGGGAAATCTCAGACCCAAGTTTATTAATTATCTCAGCTTGAATTTTTCCAACGACTGTTTCCATCGCTCTATAAGCTAAAACTTCATTTTCAAATGTGAGACCCTGAGTGGTAATTGAACCTTTGGGTGCTTGAGATGAATTAATTTTAGGTAAAGATGCTTCTGCTGCTTCTCGCTTTGCTTTTGCTGTATCACGTTCTGCTTCTGCGATCGCTTTTTTTTTCTTCGCAATTTGTTCTTTTAAATCTATTTCCTTTTTCTCATTTTCTAGTTTTTCTATTCTTGCTTTCTGCTCTTCAATAGTCTCACCCCAGACCTGAGAAGTTGTATTAATATTGCACATACCTAATACAAAAATTAAAGCATTCAGGGTTACTCGTTTATAGATTAATCGAGCAAAAAAGTAATTCATATTATCTAATAATATTTATGATTGTCTTTTACCAAAAACGTATATACGTAATTTTTTATACTAATTTTGGGTAGAGGCTACATTAAATTGCTCTCACCCTAGAAGGTTGGAGCTACAATTATAAAACCCCACCTCCGTGGGCTAAATTAAGCACATCTTTATAAAGAAATGGTATTAAGTATGTATGTTCAGAATTTTGCTGTTATTGTGCAATGACAACTACATGAAACGAATTTAATTCGTTGAGAAGGGTAGAAGTTTTCATTTTGCTGACGCAATAATACATACATAATATTAATAATTTCAATAGTAATAAATTACACCATAATAGAAAAATAAACACAAGAATACTGAGTTACATATTATACTTTCTATTCAAAATAACTTTATTTATTCCAAATTAATTGGAATTTGCCAAATTTTAATAATATTCTCCGCACTGCCACCACTAGCAATTACTTTTCCATCAGGACTAATGGCAATAGAGTAAACGTAACCAGGGTCTTCCTTGAGAGTACGGATAATATCTCCTGTCGTAGGATTCCATAGTTTAAGAGTATTATCGTTACTACCACTGACTATTACTGTATTTCTTAAACTTTTATTACTACTATTATTAAGTATAAAAGCTACAGAATTAACTTTATCGGTATGTCCTTTTAAGGTACGAATTTCTTTTCCGGTATCTGTATTCCAAAGTTTAATAGTATTATCTTTGCTAGCAGAGGCAATAGTTTTACCATCGGGGCTAAAGGCAATAGAAATTATTATGTCAGAATGTCCCTTAAAAGTGCGGATGACTTGACCTGTAGATGAATTCCATAGCTTAATAGTTTTGTCCCAACTTCCGGAAGCAAGAATTTTACCATCGGGAGAATAGGCAATGGAAGCAACTGTTTGCAAATGTCCTCTAAAGGTACGAATTGCTTGACCATTTTGCAGGTTCCAAAGTTTAATAGTTTTATCGGCACCAGCAGAAGCAAGAATCTGATTATCTGGACTGAAAGCAAGAGAAGTAACTCCCATTGAATGGCTGCTCAAAGTACGGATTTCTTTACCAGTTTGTGGATTCCAGAGTTTAATAGTTTTATCAGCACCGCTAGAAGCAAGGATTTTATTGTTTGGACTTAAGGCGATCGCCCATATCCATCCAGAATGTCCCCTAAAAGTTAAAATTTCCTGTTTATTGTTTAAGTTCCAGGCTTTTATAGTGTTATCATCGCTACCAGTGAAAAGCTTCTGTCCGTCTTGGGAAAATACAACCGAATTAACATCACTTGCATGACCTTTTAAGGTGACGGGAAACTCAAATTTTTCTGGGACTTTATTTACAGGTTGATTTTCAGAAGTTTCGGTATTTACTGGATATTTAACCTGAAAATACCATACACTTATCAAAGCTAAAATTATAATCGCCCCACTTGTAATTAGATGCTTTTTCTCCTTTTTGCTGAAATTTGGTATCAGGGAAGTAGAAGCGATCGCTCCAGAGTGGTTACGAGAGACAATTCCATCGAATTTAATCTGAGTTGTAGGTACTTGTTGGAATAATATCGATTGATGTTTTAAATCATTGATGACTTCATCAGCAGATTGGTAACGCTGGCGGACATCTTTTGTCAACAGTTTGTCTAAAATTTTACCAAGTTTTAGCTGTGGTGGGACTTTAGCTACATTGGGTGTATTTAAATACTTTCGCCATAATTCTACCCAAGCGTAACCGTGTTCCATCCATAGCTTGTAGGTAGGAATCCCACTGAGTAGATGAAAACAAGTTGCTCCCAAACTAAATAAATCGCTCGCTGGACTTGCTTCTCCACGCTGCATTTGTTCCATCGCAATGTAACCATGGGAACCAATCGATGTACCAATTTTAGTATGTACTGTTGCAGTTAACTGTTTTGAAGCTCCGAAATCAATTAATACTAACTTTCCGTCATCTTGACGACGAATAATATTCTGTGGCTTGATATCTCTATGAATTACCCCATGCTGGTGAATAAAGCAGAGAATAGGTAGTAAATCCAGCAAAAATTCTCTAACTTTACTTTCGCTATACTCTCCCTCTTGTTGCAACTCCTGAAGTAAATTCGGTCCTTCAATAAACTGCTGTACTAAGAACAGGTAGTTTTCTTGCTCGAAATAAGCCAAAAGTGTAGGAATTTGTTTATGTTCTCCTAATTTTTGCAGTCTTTCAGCCTCTTGTTTAAATAGTTCAATAGCCTTATTCAAAGCAGAAGTTTCTTTGACTTTAGGTGCAAATTGCTTGACTACACACCGTTCATTTAATTTATCTATATCCTCAGCCAAATATGTAATGCTAAATCCACCCTCATCAGAAAGTCGGTCAATGACACGATAGTGACCTCTTAATAATGGTATTAAATTACTGTGGCAATTTTCACAATGATTTCTGCCATCAGGGTTTAAAGGATTTTCACAATCTGGATTTAGGCAGCAAATCATATCTAAAAATATTTGCTTTCTAATTGCTAATTTTTATTACACAAGCTGATGCACCCTAAACATAGTTCAACTCGTAAGCTACACCAACAATAATCAAACCGGATTCTTATATCTAGTACTTAATAATTTCAAATATAATTTCTAATTAAGAATAACATTTATATATTTGTATATAAAGATTGTTAGCGGCGTGCGCGCGGAGTGGGATCGGCTGATGGCCGAGTTCGAGTCGGACAACAACAAGGATCACTTCCAGCGCGAT
>JBCCDM010000172.1:0-12418 GCA_039030795.1 Cyanobacteria bacterium P01_A01_bin.84 | reverse complement strand
GATAATCATTTTTAGCACTTTTTATAAAATATTTTTAACTATAAAATAAATTCGTTGATTAGAATAAGTTTTTAACTGAATGGGATATGGGGGGTCTGACTAACTAGGGGTCTCACACCCTAGGGGTAAAAGTATATCGAATCTGTGAATTTAAGAAATGTAGGAATATGAGTATCAAATTTATATATGTAAAGGTTTTTCTAAAAAACTGAGGAAAGCATAACCTAAAATATTCAACAGCACAATGGGAAAATAATCCTGAAGTTTAAAGTTTTACTTGATTAGACTCTAAATTTTTGACATACATAGTAGTTGGTATTAATCTGAAAAAGTTTTTGTGAACAGATACAAAAAATTTCAAAAATTGAGGATTGTTGCCTCATTTCCCTGGATTACTCTATGTACTTTATACTCAGAGCCTACTTTATGCCTGTTTTAGTATAAATGCCTAAGTTCTCTGGTTGAATTTCTCTATCTTGTGATTTATTTATATAACGATTTACTTATATAAGTAGTAATCGGATACATAAGTAAAGCAGATTAGAATCTATAATTCCACCTCAGCTTTTTATTTTGTTGGATAATTTATGCGATAAGAAAGTTAAGCCTATGGTTATCACCTACTTTTTACTCGTAAGTATTTAACACAGTTATACTAGTACACATTGGTACAAAGAAAATGATTATAGTTGAAATATGCTAATTTTTCATTTTGAATCAATGTGAATGCGATGTGGGAGAATTAGTGGAAGTTGACCTATTTTACTCACTTAGTAAAAAATATTACCCTTGTGGATTGGTGGTTAGCTTTTTAGGAATGTGGATGAATGAGGTGCTTTCTGTTGGTCGTGTTAGTGTAGGGTAACGCATTAGGCTGTTGACCTTGATAAGATTTTTGTGTTTTTGGTCTATACAAATTTTATACATTTAGAGAATCCACCTTTACCCACAAGTTCGCCTATATTATGAATGATGTGGCTAATCCGAAACTAAAACCTGCTTACAAGCAGGCTTCGTTCAACTAGCCGAACCCTTTCAGAGCGACGGTGGGATTTAGGTTAAATTTGAGCGACAGATATTGTATTATCTTTGTTTCCCAAAAAGGCACAAAGTTAACAGTCTAGTAAGGCACCATCACACTTCCTAAAAATTTTATACAGTAATACCGTTGCCGTTAAGCCTCAAAACTAGAAATAGCCTAGGTTGGGGAAGTCAATAATACCAAGTCCGCTTAATTAGTTACGATATAACGCTATTGAAAAGATGCTACTCATTACTCATTACTCATTACTCATTACTCCTTACTCATTACTTAGTCCCCACAGATATGACAACTGTTTAACCGGACATAATATAACTTGTGGGGGGAAATCCTCTTTCTGAATGCGCTACGGGAGTCCCCCATTATAAGTAAATGACGTTTAACTACGTACCTCAACCCAACCTACAAGATTCTTAACTAAACCCTATTGGAGTATAGTTTCGACATTATCCGTTTATCCGTTGAGAATAAATAACAACAAGTAGGAATTCTCATAGTTTTAGCCACTTAAGAGTGCTTCAACAAACTCATAGCTAGAGAAAGGACGTAAATCTTCAATTCCTTCACCAGCACCGATAAAGCGAATAGGTAAATCTAGCTGCTGTACTACTGCTAAGGCTACTCCACCTTTGGCACTGCCATCTAATTTTGTAAGTACTACACCACTTAATTGAGCTGATTTTGCAAATACCTCGGCTTGACGCAATCCATTTTGACCTAGGGTCGCATCTAATACTAATAATGATTCTACTTTGGCGTTGGGAGCTTTTTTATCAATAATACGACGTATTTTACTAAGCTCTTCCATCAAGTTTTTCTTATTTTGCAGTCTACCGGCAGTATCAACTAAAAGTAATTCTGTGTTACGAGAAACTGCTGCGGATATAGCATCAAAGACTACAGCAGCAGGATCGGTGTTTTGAGCAGGATTAGCAATAACTTCTACACCGCTTCTACTTCCCCAGACCTTGACTTGTTCAACTGCTGCGGCTCGGAATGTATCTGCTGCTCCGATAAGGCAATTGTAACCAGATTTTTGAGCTAAATGAGCGATTTTACCGATAGTGGTAGTTTTCCCAGCACCGTTGACTCCATTTACTAACCAGATATTGAGAACTTCCTTTTCTGGTACAAAAGCTCCTTGAGTAGATTTTTTAATGGGTTCTTCGAGTATATCCCGCAATATCTGTTTCAGATAAGCGATCGCTTGTTCTGGGGGTAATGCTTCTTCTTTAAGTTTATTTTGGAGAGTAGTGATAATACGATCTGTTGCTTCTACTCCAACATCTGCTTGTATAAGTAGACCTTCGATTTCCTCTATTCCATCTTGGTTAAGAGGTCCTTGACCAACAATAGATTTAAGTTGGTTAAGAAGATTGCGTCGGGTTTTACCTAAGCCTTGACGTAGCTTTTTGAGCCAAGTAATTTCTTCAACAGAGACATCTTCTGGTTTTCTCCCTTGTGCTGCCAAAATTTCAGCAGACCATAAAAAGCCGTCATCAAATGCTAGTTCGGAGGTGTACTGGGGATTTTCTGATATTTTTTCTGATATTTTTTCTGATATTTCTACTTCCGAACTTTTAACTTCTGATACTACTTCTTCAGCATTTACATTTGTAGGGGGGATATCTTCTACTTCTGGTGTGTCTATTACATTAGCAATAAGTCGCTCTTGCTTTTTTTGTTTTTCTGCTGCTGCTTTTTCTAAAAAGGATACTGCCCCAGATTGTGTAATTGTAGTTTCGCTGGTTTTTTCTTTGGTATCTTTTAATGACGTGTCAGTATTATCTTTGAGTGTCTTTGGAGTATCGTTAGTGGTTGTATCACCTGAACTCAACGCTGCTGTTTCAGGTGTTTCTTCAATCGCTGCTGGAGTTTCTGTTATTTCTGCTGTTGTTTCTTCAGATTCTTGAGATATATTCCCAGATATATTCTCAGGAGTTTCTATAGTTGGCAATTGAGCTACAGGGGCTACATCTTCAGATATATTCTCAGGAGTTTCTGTAATTGACGATGGAATTATGTCTTCATCATTAGAGGTATCTTTTTCTTCGGACTGAGATACATTGGTTTCAGATTCCTGCTTATTAATATTTTTATATGCTGCTTTTGCCCATGCTAAGTAGTCTTGAGCAGGATCTGATGTTTGTGACTCAGACTCAGATGTGGAATCAGATGCAGTATCTAAATTTGCATCTACTTCTGTCAGAGATTCTGGAGTATTATCTTCCTGTTCTACCTTCTTCTCTTCAGAGACACCTTTCGATGAATCGTTGTACTGACGACGAAACCAATTAAAAACCATTGTTGCTACCAGCCCTCACTCGCTTATTTTCCAAACACTAAAAATTGAAATATCATGTTTGCCTTGAGCATACAAGCTGGTTTCCCGAATCTAGTGAGAATAACTTTTGCAGTAAATACCTTTGATTATGTACTTGCGATAGCTGTAGGCTTAACTTCGTTATCACGCTCAATATTATTTGAGATTGATTTACTTTCTTTGTAGCTCTGAGTGTAATAGCAGTTTAATTATCAATTAAGAGAATGATATTTTTATGTATTTTTACTGAATTATAATTTTTAGTGTTACTCAGTTTTCTATTCTCTCAAATCTCATTTTAGCTCTATTTTCAAATTTCAACTGCTTGTTGCCCATCTTGTTGACGCTCTGTGAAGCGGCGTAAAACACCATTGATAAAACGATGTCCATCATCACCACTGTAGCGTTTGGCTAATTCTACTGCTTCATTAATTGCTATACTGTCCTCAATATTTAGAAATAGCATTTCTACTACAGCAATACGCAAAATATCTCTATCAATTTGAGCCAAACGATTTACTTGCCAATCAACTAAGGCTTCATTTATTTGTTCGTCTACTTTTTTTTGCTGTTCGCTGACTGTTTTAACTACTTCTACAGCATATCTGGCTACTTCTTTATCCTGATTTGCCAACTGAATTAATTCTGGAAATTCTACTGCTGCACCTAATTGATTAATGGCTGTTTGGGTACATTTAATTGCCTCTTGTACCATATTTCTAGAAGTATTCATGTCAGTTGCGCGGGTTTGACTGCTCAGCAAACGCTCTTGAGAGCGCTGCAATTCCCCGGCAGCACTATCTAAAGTATCTTGCACTTCACTTGTGAGGGTGCGTACAGCGGCTAGTACTAACTTCGGTAGTTGTGATTCTGTTAATTTCTTGGGATTAGTAGGTAATTGACTAAGACTTAAAAGTGCTAATTCGCGAGAGATTTGGCGAGGTTTCCGGGGTCGCATTATATTCAGCTTGGTTTGTGAATGGGAAATATATGTCAAGAAATATCTAATAATCTGCTCAAAGGAGGGCTATCGTCGAATTTTATATATAAATTTCATACATAAGTATTTAATAGGATTTTCATATTTTGTAATATCAAAATTGTCAGAGATAAAAAATTAGGTCAAAAGGCTGTGTTACTCTACTTTTATGCAACTCAACTATTAACTTCACTAACTTTCTTCTGCCGGAGTAACTTGTCTTTTGACCGTTGGAGGAGATGAAGTCTCACGCTTACGTTCCTTACCTATTGGTAATTGTGGCAAAGGTGTATTAGGAGAAACTATACCCCCTGATACTACTATTTTGAAAGCATCTTCTATTGATACCGATAAATTTATCACTTCATCTTCCGGTACAACTGCATACCATCCAGTTGTAGGATTAGGGGTTGTGGGGATAAAAATGCTTAACATTGGACGAGACATATGAACTTGAATATCGCTACTGATTGTTCCCGTGACAAAGGCGATCGCCCAAATTCCTTTTCGGGGATACTCAACCATAATGACTCGACTAAATTTCCCATTGGTATCTTTGAGCAATGTTTCTAATAATTGCTTGAGGGTCTTGTATACTTGTCCAGCTAAAGGAATTGCCTGCAATACACGTTCGCCAAACTCAAGCAACCATCGCCCTACGATATTTTTTGCCATCAAACCAATCAACAATATACTTAGTAAGGGCACCATTAGCCCTACAATAAGATTCAATATGTTGACTAGCAACGGATTCATTCCATCAAAAGGATTAACCTGTTTGGGTATTTGGGTCAAAAAGTCAATGACCCAAATAGTAATAGTTGTTGTCAGCCAGATAGTGGTGGCTAAAGGAATGATAACTAGCAAACCTGCTATCAGGTCGCTTTTCAAATCCTGTTTCCAGCGTTCGATTAACAACCCCCGTTTCTCCTTTTTTCGGCTAGTAGAAATTTTATTATTGGCACTCATACCAGCAAATATTTCCGCAGCGTGTAATATTATTTTAAGTTAAGACGTTCTTAAACTGACTTACAACTAGATTGTTAATCAGCATAAACAGCAAAAACAAAGTAAAAACAAGGATTTTAGCTAATTCCAGCAGTCGCAAGCTGTAATCGTTGTTTTAACTTAAGATGATAGCTTGCGAATTAGATTTGTCTACTTCGCAATTCTGGCATCTTGGTTTTTGAAACTTGTAAACTATTGTTACAAGATTTCATAATTACTATTAATACTACCTTGCTGAACCAAAAGCTGCTCAGAATTCCTAAATATCTATTCCCAAGTCAAAAAAAACTATTCCTTTAGACTCATTTACTCTGAACGGGGAACGCCCAAGCATCCTAGACACTGTCGTTGTATAAAGTTGCGGTTTAGAATATTGTAGGTTGCTTACAGCGAAAGCGTTACCCAACTTTCAGAGTTGATAACTTTGGGTAATAATCCGAGAAATCGCTCTGCATCTACGTACCTCAAAAGTCACTTACTATAATGCAATACGGTTACAATTAAAAATAATTGTAGGTTGGTTAGAGCGATAGTGTTACCCAACATTATCAACCGAAAAACTCAAACTACGGTATTTCTACTTTTAATACTTAGCTGAAACCTATTGTACTACAATTGGTGGCTCCCGTAGAGCATCCGGAGGATTCACCCCCCCCCACAACTTACTAACTCCCTAACCTAGGCTATCTCTAGTTTTAAGGCTCAACGGCAACGGTCTTAACTCAAGTATTGCCACTGGCTGAATCAATTAAACCAACTGTACTTAATTTTGTAATTTCTTCAACAGTAGGAGTAGGGTTGTGTTGTATTTCCCAAGCTTTGAGTACAATCAAATATTCATAGAATGCTTGTAACATACACCAAGCAAAACCTGCACCTCCATCCAAGAATCCACCAAGCATAAAATACATATAGAAAAATCTAACTATAGGTCTACCAGGAAGACGTAAGGACAAATCTTTCAAGGCACGACGACGTTCGACTTCTGAACTTCCAAAAAATAAGTTTCGCCATTTTATCTCACCCCCCCGTAACTGGTTTACTGTTTCTCTAGCTTCATCAGTGGAGTAACGATTATGTTTGTCAATCCATCTGCTCAAGCCCTTACCACTGGTATAATGAGGATAAGTCTCCTTGAGAAAACTAGTTGTACCATTACAAACTTCTCTTTCGGTATGTCCATAGTCGGTAAACCAAACTTGACCATGGCGGAATAAACGCAACTGATAGCGGGGATATTGGGTGCTATAACGAATCCAACGCTTCATAAACATAACTCTTTCTGCTACGTAATAGCCGATGTAATCGGATTGTTTCATTACCGAACAGCATTCAGTAAATAACTCTGGTGTCATCCGTTCATCGGCTTCGAGAATATAAACCCAATCGTATTTCGGGGGTATAGATTCAAGCATCCAGGTTCGCTGTTTTCCATGACTTTCAAAAGCGTGTTGTACTACCTGGACTGGATACTTATTTGCTATTTCTACAGTGCGATCGCTACTACATGAATCTACAACAATGATGTCATCTGATAACATTGCAGACTCAATGCAATTTGCAATATCTAGTTCCTCGTTATATGTCAATATATATATAGAAAACATTCTTATGCCTTAAATAAGAAAAATCAATAAAAAATTATTTACAATTGTTCCTACTACATTCCACTAATAGAATCAGGTGGGATGTGGTAAGGAGCGTCATTTTTGCGATAGCCTTAGGCTTAACTTCGTTATCGCGATAAATTTTGATTTATTTACTCAATATTTGATTTATTTACTCAATATCAAGAAGAAATACCAAAAAACTAGATACCAAAAAACTAGATACCAAAAAAGACTGGCAGTAAGTTATTACCCATCTTGCAATCTTCCTACTTACTGCCTGAAACCAAAATCAACGAATTAACCAACTGCTGTTTTGCGTTTACTACCTTGCATAGCACCCATACTTTTTAAACCAGACCAACCAATGACACTATAAGCAACACATAGTAGCAAACTACTCAGACAGGTACCCACGGATTTCCAGCGCTTCTCTTCGGTATTTTTAATCGCTTTCTCTTTTCGCTCTCTAATTTGAGTTTTTTGTCTAGTAAGTCCAACCTCGGGATTACTTTGCTGAGCGATAAGCTTGTCTAACTCTTGAGGATTTGCTTTTATCTTTTTGAGTAATTCTTTCTCTGCTGCTGGTAATTGAGGATTTTTTAAAGCTTCTTGATAGCGTTTTTCGTCTTTAATTAGCCCCGTTACCCTAGCTTTGAATGTGCTTTTCTGTTTTTCTAATTCAGCTTGTACTTTTTCATCCTTGAGGCGGGCTTCGATTTGTGAAAAACGCGCATTTAATTGGTTTTCTGCTGTATTCGCATCTTTATTGATTTGCTCTACCGTTTGCGAGCTAATTGTAAGAACGTTATTAGCGTGTACTGGTAAAAATACTAAAAACATTAATCCTAACAAAGTAGACAGAATAAATGCTGGCATTCTTAAATCTAAACCTTTTGGATGTCCGTCATTTTCCATACTACTAAACCAATACCCTGCGAGTAAAAGACCCAAACCTACCAACGGAACAATCCCGGCATCGACTAATCTTTCTACTAAATTAATTTGCCACAGTTTGTCATTGACTTGAAATGGAATCAGTAAAAACGCAAAATCTATAAAGGCAGATAAAATCAACACTATTCCTATTGCCTTCAAAGCAAGGGCAATATTTGTACCTGAACGATTAACCATAGTTTGCTTGTCTCTAGTGTAAAAATTCTGAGGTTTACTATATAAAGTTACTGGATTATTATTCTTATGACCTTAACTGTTAGACTAAATTACAAAATAAATTCAGTATAAGTAGATTTTTTTACTTTCTATTAGAAACTCAACCACCGTAGCATCGACATGAATAAGTGTCTTCAGGGAATATATGGTTGTGTGTTCATAGAAATAAGGAAAAAAGTCACAAGTTGGTAAACTATACTGACGTATAATATTAGCTATTTTATTGTTACTGTCAACAGACTATATTTTTTGTTGTTAAGTATTATTACTGCTTGTGAGTAAACCTGATTAATTCTCATAAAAATCTCAGGAAGGAGTGAAAATGAACAGCAATCTTGTTAAATACACCTTTGACAAAACAGGTGTTTAAACATCAATACCAGAAATTTCCGATGAATCGTCTGCAATGATGAGAAAATAAACAAGTAAAATAGCTGTCCTTAATGTGCTGTCAGTTTAGAGGAAATTTAACAAATGTGGAAACGAATTACATTAATTTTACTACTAGGGTTTGGCTTTAGTTTTAGTAACATTGGCATAGCAAATGCATCAGCACTCAACAGCTTTGTTAATACTACCGACGGCTACGAATTTTTATACCCGAACGGTTGGGTACAGGTGAAAGTTCGTAATGGTCCTAATGTAGTTTTCCACGATATTATCGAGAACAGTGAAAATATTTCTGTAGTCATCAGCCCTCTTCCTAGTGATAAAACTTTACCTGAATTAGGAACACCCTCAGAAGTAGGATATAAGTTGGGAAAAAATGCTTTAGCTCCAGAGGGTTCTGGACGTAAGGCTGAATTGGTCAATGCTGCACAGCGAGAAGTAGATGGTAAGACCTATTATGCTCTGGAATATGAAATAGAACTTCCTAACCGTAAAAAACGGCATAATATCTCTAATGTTGCTGTTAGTAGAGGTAAATTATTTACTTTGAATGCTTCAGTATCAGAAAGACGGTGGCGTAAAGTTAAGAATTTGATTGAAAGTTCGGTTAATTCATTTTCTGTTTATTAGATATCTCTTTAAAACTTTGTAGAGATGGCTCATAAGAACCTCTCTACAAGGTTTCAAGGAAGGCTACTAATAGCATCTAATGAATTTTCGCAGGTGTCTATTGAAAAGTTGGGAATGTTTGATGATTTGATGTTGATGATTTGATTTTGATGAAAAATATTCAATTTGTACTTGCATCTGCATCTACAGCACGTTTAGGTTTATTACGTAAAGCTGGTATAGAACCTATTGTTTGTCGGAGTGATTATGATGAGTCTTTGGTATTATCCGATAATCCTGGGCTTTTGGTGCAAACTTTAGCCCTCCGTAAAGCACAAACCGTAAGCGATCGCTTTCCCTCGTCATTAGTGATGGGATGCGATTCTATTCTATTTGTTAAAGGGAAAATATATGGTAAACCAGAAGATCCTCAAGAAGCTTGCGATCGCTGGCTGGAAATGCAGGGTGATGTAGGGGAACTATATACTGGTCATGCTCTGATTGATAATATTCAAAATTGTCATCTTGTTAAAGATCAAATTACTAAGGTTTATTTTGCTTCTATGACCCCAGAAGCAATTAAAGCTTATGTGAATACGGGAGAACCACTTAAATGTGCAGGTTCTTTTGCACTTGAAGGGCGTGGAGGTTTATTTGTAGATAAGATAGAAGGTTGTCACAGCAATGTAATTGGGTTGAGTTTACCTTTATTGCGACAGATGTTAGCAGAGTTGGGATATCGGGTAACAGATTTTTGGCAAAATTAGCAAAATTAAACTTAATAACAATTTGATATGAGCCTGTTGTATGTAACTCACTTACAATCAAAAGGTGGATCTATTATCTATTACTCCACAGAGTAAGCAATAAGGAATTAGAGCTAAGAGTGACGATAGTATTTAGCTCTTTTGACTTTTGACTTTTGAATTTTGACTGTTTACTTTTTACCGTAATAAAAAGCAACTTCTTTATCTTTAAGTGGAGCAAAATCTGCATCTGCAAGCATTTGGTTTAAATCTGCTTGAGAGATATGTTTTGCACCAATTCTGACGATGCGCGATCGCATAGTATTAGATACACCGCTACGCTGTCTATTTGCTTCGAGTGCCATAACCTTGTTATATAGTTCCAATTTTTCGGTCGGAATTGCAGAACCATCTAAATCGATTCCCTGGGAAATTGCTTTATCAACAGCATCAGCACCGGTTGTGTTTTGATTGGCTTGATTAGTTTCAGTAGTCATGGCAGATGTGATTTACTCTACAAGCTGAATTGTACCAGGTAGTTTTACAATTATTAACCAAAAGGATGAGAACCAGGATCCATATTTGTGGTTGTGAATATGTTGAAGACAGAGATATCAACGCAGCACGGAACATCTTGCAACTTAGAATAAGTACGACAGGACATATCGGACTCATACGCTTGGAAGCCAGTACGGTCTTGGGGTCTCCTCAAGTAGAGCAACTGGCGTGGGTGGGTGGAGAGATTCCCTCTTGCTCAATTGGATACTTCCTGTTGAGCTACGGAAACTCGGTGAACCAAGAATCTCCGCACTTTTAGGACGGAGGGGAGGGAGGGAGAATGTCAAACAAGATAATTCAGGTTCGTTAATTCACAAACTTAATTCAGCGACATCATCTTCTTCGTCAATATCATTTAATGTAAAACCTGCTTTTGTAGGTTTAAATTCGGAACCGTGAATAATTTGATGAAAGGGTATTTCTGGGTTTTGATAAGTTATATTTAATATGCTCAAAAAATCTCTAATGATCTCACCTGGTGTGAGTAATGCATCCGCACCAAGACGATTCACGATTTCATGGAGGAATTCTTTTAAGTCTTTGATTTTCAAAGATGATTTGTAACCATAATTAGAAGTATGAATCTCCATTAATCTTTCTAAAAGGGTCATAATTTCTTCTTCACTGAGGGGATGAAGACGCATCACAGGACCCATATATTCCTTAACACCCGCTTGGGTAGCAAATCGACTTTCCTTAGTACGTCTTCTCCAAGCAGCATCTGCAAATAAACCGCGATTGGGGTCTTCTAAAAATTTGGTAGTACCGCCAACTAAAATACCAAGATGTTCGGCTTTACACTGCATAGTATCGTTAAACATCGCTAGCATTCGGTTGTAGTTTTTCTCTCTGGTAACAGTAGTAGCTATTTGGGAAATATAAACAGCTTCATCAAGTAATATTAAAAGTCCCTTATAATCAATTTCAGCAACAAATTTAGCCAAGAGTTTAATATAATCATACCAACTATCATCATTGATGATGACACGCACTCCTAATGCAGCTTTAGCTTCTATTTTGGTAGTAAATTCTCCCCGCAACCATCGCAATGCAGAGTTTTTCAAATCATCGTCGTCAGAACGATAACCCCGCCAGTAAGCAATAATAACACTGCTAAAATCAAAACCATGAACTAAATCTTCTATATATTGAACAACTTCCCGAATTTTTTCTTCTACCTTATCGTCAAAACCTTCATCATTGGGACGCATTTGGGTTTCTTTAACTACTTCTTGTTGAATTTTATTAATCCAACCTTCCATTATGGACACTAAAGCACCACCATCGGGACGAGTTTTAGTTGCGAGATTACTGACTAATTCTCGGTAAGTTGCTAAACCTTGACTATTAGTTCCAGCTAATCGACGTTCGGAGGATAGATCCGCATCAGCAACAATAAAACCCTGTTCCATGGCGTGATTCCGAATTAATTGCAGCATAAAGCTTTTTCCAGAACCGTAGTTACCGATAATGAAACGAAATGCGGCTATCCCCTCTGATATGTCGTTCAAATTATTTAAAAGACTTTTTAATTCTTGTTCTCGTCCTACAGTAATATGCTCTAATCCGACTCTAGGTACTACCCCCGCTCCGAGAGAATTCAGCAAAGCAGTGGATACTTTTTTAGAAATTTTCAGCTTTGTCATTGACTTCACCTCGCGATATGACAGCAGACACAGGGGTAGCGTCAGCTAAGAAACTAATTGCTAATACCCAATATTTTTATAACTAAATATACAATTCTACCTCAATTGGCTAACACAGATAAAAGTTAATTTAATATTGTAATGGAGCGCTGAGTTATTAGTTGACATTTCCATACCTTAAAGTGGTGAGAATTCTCAAGAAATAGAGATCCATGACATTGGATGAGTTTTTCGACAATTAAGGATTTTTTACTGTAACTCTTAGAGGATTATTGATACTATTATTCACACTATATTTATATCAAGAAAAAATATTTTTAACAAGACTATTGTTAGT
>JBCCDM010000171.1:0-12447 GCA_039030795.1 Cyanobacteria bacterium P01_A01_bin.84 | reverse complement strand
CTCCCTATCCGTAACGTCGCTATTATTGCCCACGTTGACCACGGCAAAACAACCCTTGTTGATGCTCTTCTCAAACAATCCGGCATTTTCCGCGAAGGAGAAGACGTTCCGGATTGCGTTATGGACTCTAACGCCCTTGAGAGGGAGAGGGGTATTACTATACTTTCAAAAAATACAGCAGTTCGTTACGGCGAAACATTAATTAATATTGTTGATACACCAGGACACGCTGACTTCGGTGGTGAGGTCGAACGAGTTTTGGGTATGGTAGACGGATGTATTTTAATTGTGGACGCAAATGAAGGTCCTATGCCTCAAACTCGCTTTGTTCTAAAGAAAGCTTTAGAAAAAGGTTTGCGTCCGATTGTAGTAGTTAATAAAATTGACCGTCCCCAAGCAGAACCTCACACAGCAGTTGATAAAGTTCTGGATCTGTTTTTAGAGTTGGGTGCAGACGACGACCAATGTGATTTTCCTTATTTGTTTGCTTCTGGTCTTTCAGGTTATGCAAAAGAAGACTTGGAAGCAGAAGCGAAGGATATGCAGCCTTTGTTTGAGGCTATTTTGCACCATGTTCCACCCCCAGTCGGCGATGTGGAAAAGCCCTTACAATTACAGGTGACAACTTTAGATTATTCTGAATATCTGGGCAGAATTATTATTGGCAGAATTCATAACGGTATTATTAAAGCCGGACAGCAAGCTGCTTTAGTTAAGGAAGACGATAAAATTGTCAAAGCCAAAATTACTAAGTTAATGGGCTTTGAAGGATTAAAACGAATAGAAATAGAAGAAGCATCGGCTGGAAACCTGGTTGCAGTTGCAGGTTTTGCAGATGCGAATATCGGTGAAACTATTACCTGTCCCAATGAACCCCAAGCATTACCACTAATTAAAGTTGATGAGCCGACTTTACAAATGACTTTCTCCGTAAATGACTCACCATTTGCAGGAAAAGAAGGTAATTTTGTTACCTCTCGTCAAATACGCGATCGCTTAATGCGTGAGTTGGAAACCAACGTTGCTTTGCGGGTTGAAGAAACCGATTCTCCTGATAAATTCAGTGTATCTGGTCGTGGCGAACTTCACTTAGGTATCCTAATTGAAACCATGCGTCGCGAAGGTTATGAGTTCCAAGTATCTCAGCCTCAAGTAATCTATCGTGAAGTTAGTGGTCAACCCTGCGAACCTTATGAATTATTAGTTTTAGACGTTCCTGAAGAAGGTGTTGGTGGTTGTATTGAACGTCTCGGACAACGCAAAGGTGAGATGCAGGATATGCAGATGAGTGGAACCGGACGTTCTCAATTAGAATTTGTCATTCCTGCACGGGGTTTAATTGGTTTCCGTGGTGAGTTCATGCGTCTCACTCGTGGTGATGGTATCATGAATCATAGTTTCTTGGATTATCGTCCCATCATCGGAGAAATATCTGCCCGTCGTAACGGTGTTCTTGTTTTCTTTGAAGAAGGTACAGCTACTTTCTATGCTCTGAAAAATGCTGAAGATAGAGGTGTATTTTTCGTTACTCCAGGTGTTAAAGTTTACAAGGGTATGATTATTGGTGAAAATAATCGTTCCCAAGACTTGGAACTAAATGTCTGTAAAACCAAACAGCTAACTAACCACCGTGCAGCGAGTGGAGATGAATTAGTTCAGCTACAAGCACCAATGGAAATGAGTTTAGAACGTGCTTTAGAGTACATTGGATCAGATGAGTTGGTGGAAGTTACACCGGAATCAATTCGTCTACGTAAGATGTCGAAGAAGTTAGCAAAGCGATAGATTGACGCTGATTAAAATCTCCGTATTTTACTGCCCAACCCTTGAGGAGTTGGGCTAATTTATATAAAAGCCTATTTCATGAAGTTTGGGAATTATAAGTACTTGTGCATAATTAATTATATATTTGTCATTGCGAATGGAGCGTAGCGAAATGACGCAATCGCAAAGGATAGATGACTATTTCAATGCTTTTTGAAATATACAAATATTTTTGCATAGGCACTTAGTCGTACCAAAACACTGGTAACGGCGTTTTTTTTGGGTCGATGAGAGGATTTACGCAAAACAAAATCTCCATTGAGAAAGATTTTCACCTAAGCAGTCGGGTAATGATGCGTTACGCTACGGGAACGACCTCTGAGTATGTTAAAATTATATTATATATAGAGTTGTTTAATGTCAGGACTTACGCAACGAAACAAAAAGTAAGATGTGTCTAGTTATGGGTAGAAAGTAAATTTCAGTTGTTAACTACATACCACATCGTTCGTAACCTGATCGAGTATTTGCCAAATTTCATCTAACCATTTCAAATGTTCCGGTTTCATCAAGCAAGAACGCAGACAGGTAATATACTCTTCATCCCATTCGATATCTAAGTTATTATCTTGATATTGATTTTGATAGTTATATTTAAAAAACTCAATCGGAAGTTTTGCTAAGTCTAAGTGTAAGTTTTGGGATGCAGCTTTTTCAAAGATGCTTTGGGATAGTAATGATGTTTTACTAACACTTTTAGCTTTGGGAAACCAAACCACAATATCTAACTGGGGTGGGAAAGCTGTAATAAATCTTTTGTCCTTTTGTAATTTGTGAAAGAGAGCGATCGCAGCTTGTCTACTTTTACTTAAATTATTGGCAAATTCACCGTTTTGAACCATCGGTAGTAGTTTTTGAGTAGCCCATAAAGCCACAGCAGCAGAACCAGGACGGGAACATTCTAAACTAATTTCACCCAGATGTAATTCATCGGAGCTAAAGTAAGTGTAAGGTGAATCGTGTTTGTAGTGTTTACCCACAGATACATCTTTAAATAAGATACAACCACAACCATAAGGTTGCAAACCGTGTTTGTGGGGGTCAATAACGATAGAATCAACTTGACTCAAGCTATCAAAAGCTTTACGGGTGGAAGAGTCTAAGTTATTAACTAAAGTAAAGTAACCGCCATAAGCAGCATCAGCATGGATACGAAAATTATATTCTGATTGTAACTTTAATATTTCTGCTAAGGGGTCTACAGAACCTGTCGCAGTAGTACCCATGGTTACTACAACTGTACCGATATCTCCTGTATTTAAAAGATTTTTTAGAGCATTGATATCCATACATCCTTGATTGTTACAAGGAACTGTATCGAAAGAAAGACCTAGAACCTGACAAAGTCTTTGATGAGTGTAATGTGCTTGAGAAGAAGCGATTATTTTTTTATTGGGACATTCTAAACTTGCTATCCATAAAGCTTCTAAATTTGCCATTGTACCTCCACTGCACAAATGTCCTAAATGGCTTTCCCACTTGAACATTTGAGCTATTTCAGTCACAGCTTCTTTCTCCATTAAAGAGCTAGCACGTCCACCATCAAGAGCATGATTGTTAGGATTGATCCATAGTGAGAGCATATATGCAAGACGAGCAATAGGTAAGGGGGGTTTAAGCATTTGCCCCACATATAAAGGATGATGATAAGGAAAATTATCTTGCATTCTTTCAGCAACTTCTAACAAGACTGGTTTAATTGCTGTTAAATTAGTTTGAGTATGGAATTCAGGTAAATTTAGAAAACCTTCTGCGAGTTTTTCTAAAGCTTCTTCTAGTAAAATCAGGCTTTGTTTTTCTAAAGTCATGAGTGTGGTGATGAAATTTTGTTTTCAACTTTTCACAATAACGAAAATCACAGCACATTTATAAATTCAAGGTTTGACCCAAGACTGGTAAAGTGCTATATAACAAATCAATTATTGATAATTTTTGAATGGCAAGAAGTTCAGAGAAAAGCACACCAAACTTGATAGATAAGTCCTTGATTCTCATCGAAAAACTAGGGAACCGACTACCAGACCCGATTACATTATTTTTTATTTTATGTGTAGCAGTCATTTTAATTAGCGCGATCGCAGCTGGATTTAATGTTTCTGTAGTCAACCCTAGCGATAATAAAACTATCTCTGCGGTTTCTTTACTTACACCTGAAAGTATCCGGAATATATTTACAAAAGCAGTAGATAATTTTACAGGATTTAAACCCCTAGGTACGGTTTTGGTCGCCATGTTGGGGGTAGGAGTAGCCGAATCTACTGGTTTGCTCTCAGCTGCACTCAAACAAATAGTATTAGTTGCACCAGGAAGATTTATCTGTCCGGTGGTAGTTTTTGCTGGGGTGATGGGTAATATAGCTGCTGATGCTGGTTACGTTGTACTTGTACCCCTCGGAGCAGTTATTTTTCTCGCTTTTCGTCGTCATCCCCTAGCGGGTATAACCGCAGCTTTTGCTGGAGTTTCTGGTGGTTTCAGCGCTAATTTAATTGTAAATTCCCTGGATCCTTTACTTGCAGGAATTTCCCAAAGTGCAGCCCAATTAATCCAACCAAGTTATCAGGTAAATGCAACTGCCAATTATTACTTTATGATAGTTTCGACATTCTTAATTACCATTATTGGTTGGTTGATTACTGAAAAGATTGTTGAACCACGTTTAGGAAACTATCAACAAGAAGTCAACTTAGAAATGCAAGCTTTAACACCATCAGAAAAAAGAGGTTTGCGTTGGGCTGGATATTCTTTTTTAATTATTGCAGCTTTTATTGCAGCTTTAGTTTTACCACCCCAAGGAATTTTACGGGATCCGAAAACCTTTACCATTATCCCTTCACCTTTCATCGAAAGTATAGTCATTATTATCGCGATCGCGTTTTTTATTCCTGGGGTTGTTTACGGTAAAGTTTCCGGAAGTATTGAAAATGATAAAGAGGTAGCAAATGCTTTGGCTGACTCCATGTCAGCAATGGGTTATTATATTGCCTTAGCCTTTGTTGCGGCTCAATTTATTGCTTATTTTTCTTGGAGTAATTTAGGTTTAATTTTGGCGGTCAATGGTGCAAATTTCCTTAAAGCAACTGGTTTAACTGGTATACCATTAATGCTGTTATTTATTATCATCAGCATGATAATTAACTTATTTGTGGGTTCAGCTTCAGCAAAATGGGCAATCATGGCACCCATATTTGTACCCATGTTTATGTTAGTTGGTTACTCACCAGAACTGACTCAAGCTGCTTACAGAATTGGTGATTCTTCTACTAATATTATTACGCCATTAATGCCTTACTTCCCGGTAATTGTAGCGTTTGGTCAAAAGTACGATAAAAACTTAAAAATGGGTACTTTAATTTCCTTAATGTTGCCTTATTCTGTAGCCTTTTTATTGGGATGGGCAGTTTTATTTATTTTCTGGTTTGTATTTAAGCTACCCCTTGGTCCTGGGGCTAATTTGATTTTAGGTAATGGGTAATATTATGTCTGGTTAAACAGTTATCATATCTGTGGGGACTAAGTAATGAGTAATGAGTAAAGAGTAAGGAGTAAGGAGTAAGGAGTAGTAAGTAGCACTACCCGAATTTCAATAGTGTTATATCGTAACTAATTAAGCGGACTTGATATCAACCCATTGCCGAAAGGCGGGAGGGAGAACCTTAAAAACTGAAGAGATCCGGTTATTCACCTTCATACTTATATTCTCATAACTGCCGCCAACTCATACCCACCTCAGCCGTATTCTGAAAAATCACTGGTAGCCAAGTTGCATAGGGAAATTCATCTTCCAATCCTTCCAATCTCTCCCGTGCTTTTCTTACTGAGGTATACAAAGAATCACCACTGGAAGTTTATTAGCAATTTCAGAGGCAGCTTCATTGGCAGTGGTTAAAGGAAGCAAGATTGCAGTTAAAATTGTAACAATTAAACAGCAAGTTACTGCTTTAGTGCTAGTAACAGCAATTATAAAGCTCAGACAAGCAGTAATAATACAAACTACAAAAATACTGAGACTGAAGTTAGTAGCAATAAAAATAGCAATATCACCAATTACAAGATTATTAGAAAAAGTAGAGATAATTCCAGCAAAAATGCTAACACTTGCGACGATTCTGACAACTTTGAGAAAAGCATTTGCAAATCCTTCTTGAATAGAAATAGCTGAAAAAGCTATCCATCCAATTAAGGCGATCGCACCAGAAACTTGTTTTTCAATATCTTGACTGAACAAATCAGATACTATAAAAACAGTGAGCGAACCTCCTAAAAACCCTATTATCAATGATAATAAAAATGATAATATTATCCAGGAGTTATTTAATCCTGTTTTTACATAACTAAAGTCTGCATTAGTGAGATTAGCCCCAGTAAAATCAGCACCTCGGATATCGGAACCAGAAAAGTTTGCACCTGTGAGATTTTGCTCCTTGAAGGAACGACCTTGAATATTTTGTTTCGAGAAGTTCAAGGACTGGCTCGACTGCTGATACCCAAAAAGCATTGCTAAAAAGTTGTCCTCTACAATAATTAGTTCTTTCTATTAATAGAAAAGAGAAAATGAATCATAAGAATAAGTTGATTTTATAAACTTACACAAATATTGTATGGGAGTAAATATGTCTGTATATGTATATTTTTTAATGTATATACTTTAGTTCGTTTTAGGTCTGAATTAAAACAATTTAGTAGTTCTTTTTAGGAAGAAAAGTATTTTCAGTTCACTTAAAAATAAATGTTTTAGCTGATTGTGAATTAACGTTAATTCATATTATGTCTGCTTGAAGACTTACGATCTAGGTCTGGTAAAACTTACAATTGTGACATTAATGGTAGTCTCAATTGTATTAGAAAGGTAGTTGGTGACTCTCTTTTTAAGGGAAAACTATTCTTAGTGGCTTGTAATTAGCCCAGTAAGGATAAAGCCTTACAAAGCTAAAAGCTAGTTGAGATATTTTGTAAAGTTGGGATACCGTAGATTCTATGGGTAAGGAGTGTCGTCAAGTAGTTCAACAATGGTATTGACTAGTAATTCTGGATCAATGGGTTTAGAAAGATGTCGCTGGAAACCTGCTGAGATGGCTTTGCTTTCATTTAATTTTCCAGCATAAGCTGTGAGAGCGATCGCTTTTATGCGACTCCTATGGGGGAGTATCCTCAGAATATTTCTATCTTGTTCCGATCCTCGGATGATTTGTATTAAATCATAACCATCCATCTCAGCCATAGCAATATCGCTAATTAATAAATCTGGTACTATACTATTGAAAAATCGAAGGGCTTCTGCTGCTGATGTAACTGCTGTAACTGTTGCTCCTTCTTGCTCTAATATAAATTGAATCAACTCAAGTGAATCTGGTTCGTCATCTACTATTAAGATAGTTCTTCCAACTAAGCTTGCTGATGGGTTTGGAGATGATGAAGTAACAGGTATATGTATCGCTTCAGTAGAAATAGGAATGCATACAGTGAAAATTGCTCCTTTACCTTCACCAGAACTTTCTACTGCGACTGTTCCTCCATGGAGTTCAATGAGTTGACGAACGATTGCTAAACCTAACCCTAGTCCACCAAATTTCCTGGTAGTGGCGCTATCTTCTTGTCGGAAATGCTCAAAAACATGAGGCAAAAATCGGGGGTGAATTCCTTTTCCATTGTCTTTAACCTGAATTTGAGCTTGGTTTTCCACTTCAGTTAGCTCAACCGTAATTATACCGCCTGGTGGTGTAAATTTTATCGCATTGGATAAGAGATTCCATACAATTTGCTGTAACCGTCCTGCATCTCCATTCACCATTCCTACTAAGAGGGATTTTGCTGTTTTAATTTGCAAAGATTTGGCTTGAGCTGCTAAGTGGACATTTTCTAGTGTGGCTTGAATAACCTTACTTAAATCTACAAGGCTAACATTTAAGCTGAGTTTACCTTGTAAAATTCGAGAAATGTCTAGTAAATCCTCAATCAACTGCACCTGTAGTTTGGCGTTGCGCTCGATAGAAGCTAAAGCTTTAACAGTTTTTTCGTAATTGAGTTTTCCTCTTTGTAGCAATTTTGTCCAATTGAGAATGGGATTTAGGGGAGTGCGTAACTCGTGGGATAAAACTGCTAGAAATTCATCTTTGATACGGTTTGCTTCTTCTGCTGCTTCGCGGGCGCGTTTTTGGTCATGGATATCGGTACAGGAACCAAACCATTTAATAATCTGTCCATTTTCATCCCGTAAAGGAATACCTCTAACTAAAAACCAACGATATTGACCATCACTTGCTCTTTTCAAGCGATATTCAGTATTGTATTCACTGTCAGTGTGAATAGATTCCCTCCAAAGATTTGTACTATACTCTATGTCATCTGGATGTAAGGCAGTCTGCCAGCCCCATCTTTTAGTTTGTTCAAAGCTCAGACCTGTGTAGTTATACCAACGCTGATTGTAGTAGTTAATCCATCCATCCGGACAAGCTGTCCAGAAAATTTGCGGCATTGCATCTGCTAATGTGCGAAAATTTAACTCACTCTCTCGTAGGTCTGATTCTATCTGTTTTTGTTCAGTAATATCACGAGCTACTGCATAAAGGACGTTCTGTTCGGGAAAAGCTGAAACATTCCATGAAAGCCATCGATAGGAGCCATTCTTAGTACGGTAACGGTTTTCAAATCCTATTGTTTCAAGATTCCATCCTAATTTTTGCCCTTGGGTCAAGGTTGCATTTAAATCATCTGGATGTACAAAATAGAGATAGGATTGTGTTGTTAGTTCGGCAGGAGTCAAACCAAGGGTTTTTTCCCAAGCTGGATTTACCTGAGTAAAGTAACCATCCAAGTTACCAATTGCCATCATATCTAGAGACAAATTGAAAAAGCGATCGCGTTCTTCTGTGATTTGCTTGAGTTCGGTTAAATTCAGTACAAAGGCAATTACTTCTTGATTGTCGTTATAAGGTTCGGTAAGAAAGGTTACACCACTTAAAATCGGAATCCGTCGTCCATCTTTGTGGATGTATTCTTTTTCATAAGGGTTACAAACTCCTTTCTGAGTTAGTTCTTGAATCGCTTTTGCATCTAGTGGTGTAAATTCGGGTGGAGTTAATTCGTCCCAACGCACTCGACCGGAATACATTTCTTCGGAAGTATATCCGATCATATTCAACACGTAGTCGTTTGCATAACTTAATTTACCTGAAGTATCGCCAAATACTACCCCAAACATATTGGATTCTACTAACCGTCGTAATCTCCGCTCACTTTCCCGTAGTGATTCTTCTGCTCGTTTGCGTTTGGTAATATCAGTTAGTATACCGATTAACCGAATCGGATTACCGTTGCTATCTCGATAAACACTTCCTCTAGCTGATATCCAGTGAATTTGTCTGCTAGCGTGAATAATTCTACATTCAAAGTCCCAATCCACATAAGTTGATAGTGTTTGTTTAAATGAACTATCTACAAATTTGCGGTCATCAGGATGAACGTGGTTGAGAAAAATTTCATAACTCCATTGTGGAAGTAACTCCTGATAACCAAATATTTGGTCGTGTTTAAGACTCCGATGAGTAGTATATGCTTGTGTTGTTAAATCTAGATCCCACTCACCAATTTGGGAAGAATCTAATACAAATTTTAATCTGGCTTGATTTTCTCTTAAAATTTCTGCTGCTTGTTTTTGTTCGGTAATGTCTTCTGCAACTCCAGCTAATCTGTAGGGTTCCCCTTCAGGATTGCGTACTACAAAACCGCGATCGCGTATCCAGCGAATGGAACCATCTGGACGTATTATCCGATATTCTTCTTCATTTCCATTATTTGCCAAACATCGCGCTGGAGCAGTCTGCATTTGCTCTCGATGTTCTGGGTGAATTGTTTCTATCCAAATGCTAAAATCAGTATAAATCTCTTCAAGGGAACGTCCCCAAATTTCTTCGTAAGCAGGACTGAGGTAAAGTAATCGATTTGTTTGTAAATCATTCAACCAGAAAACACAGGGAATTGTTTGTGCCATCTGTTGAAAGCGTGCTTCACTATCATTATCTACAGTTTTTGCTGCTGATTGATTTTCTGCTTGTGATGCAGAAAGCTTTGGGGAGCCTTTTTTAGTTGGAGCATTAGTTGGGGAATCAGTTTGATAATTAATTGAAGAGAATGAACTTGTTTGTTTCTGAGCTTTTTCTTCGGGGATGCAAGTACAAAGAACTCCACCCACAGTGCTATCATCATCAAAAATAGGACTGTAGGAAAAAGTAAATTTTACTGCTTCCTGATAGCAATGGCTACACCGACCCCTTAGAGGGGTATCGCGCTCTATCATTAGGAGTAAATTTTCGTTACAAGAAGCAATACCTTCTTTTAGAGTTGTTTGAATTTGCTGCCCTATAGTATCCCAAATTTCTACAAATATCTCGGAAGCTGGGCTAACTAAAGCATCGGGATGACGTTTTCCTAATAATGGAATACAAGCATCATTATAAAACCCATTCATTTGTTCTCCCCAGAAAACAAACATAGCACAGGGCGATCCCAATATAATATTAATTGCGGTTTTTAGACTTTGGGACCAATTCTTTGGCTCACCTATAGTATTCTTTGAGCAATCCTGAGATTCTTGATTAGGATTAGCTACAACCAGCGATAATCGCATCAGCATCGCCATTTCGCTAGTACCTACAAAGATATTATTTTGGTTTACCAAATCCTTTTGGTCATCCACAAATACCACTCCGCTTCTGGGAATTTCTTAAAGAAACATTCAAGAAATATTCAAGAAAATATCCGGGAAACATTTATTGGATGGGGAACGAATAATACGTTCTTGTTTCCCAATTATTTTTCTAGAATAGGACTTTATTTAATAATTCATTAAAGTTCTTTTACTTTAAAAAATCTACTATCGGACGAGATAACCAATTAAAACCAACTTTGAGTTGATGTTCTAAAGTTGGTAGACGATAAAGGTAGATTAGACGACGAGCAACATACCCTAAAGTACCTTCCATTTTGACCCCTAAACCTGTTAATGTTGCATTATCTACACCCAATGACATCATTTCCCCTAATCCTTGATAGCGGAAGGGAAGTAGAGGACGATTATTTAAAGAAGCCCAAATATTCCAAGCAGTGAAATCCGCTTGCTGAAAAGCTGCTTGAGCAGTAGTCGGAATTTTTTGTCCTTCTGCATCCTGGGAGTCTGCTAAATCTCCCAGAGCATAAATCTCTTTGTAGTCATGAACTTGTAGAGTAGATTTAGTAATAATTTGCCCTCGTTCGTTTTTCTTTAGGGGTAAATTTTCTACCACTGGTGTAACTCTGGTACCAACAGTCCAAAGTACCAAATCTACGGGAATCGTATCTAATTGTTCCTTATATTCAAGGCAAATACTATCTTGACTCAGTGATTCTACCTTAGTTTCTAAATCGATAAATACCTTACGCTCATCCAAGGCTTTCTTCGCAGCATCCCGGTTAAATTCTGGGGAAGTTCTTAAAATTTGGTCACTTAATTCAATTAACCGAATTCTTCCTTTTTCCCCCAGTCTATCGGCTAACTTACAAGCTAACTCTACACCACTATAACCCGCACCAACAATCGCGACTCTAATTTTTTCAGTTCCAGACTCCTCCAAAATACGCAGACGCTCCTCAATATTGTAAGCATCCTTAATAGAACGGAAAGGATGAGCATAGGAAGTTGCACCAGGAACCATATCTAAAGGAGTTTCCCCTCCCAGACCCAAAACCAAACGGTCGTAAGATATTTCCGGACCATCCTGTAGATACACTAATTTCTGCTCAATATTTACCCCCGATACAGCACCCTGACAAAAACGAACCCCAGTATTTTGCAAAACTTCTTCAAAAGGAGGAGCTATTTCCCAGGTTTCCATTTCCCCGGTCAAAAGCTCATAAAGTAGCGGTAAAAAAACAAAGCGATCGCTCTTATCTACCAGGATAATTTCAGGTTTCTCTTGAGGGTTCCAATCTAACTGACTTAAACGTAAAGCAGTGTAAAGACCACCAAAGCCTCCACCAAGAATACAAATATTACCAGATTTTTCACTCATTACTTTAATTTAGTAGCGTACATAGCAAGGTTATTTACCTTAGTCTAATAATTTCTGCTTGCCATTTACCATTCTCTCTGAAGAAATATAGGGAGAAGAGGAGCTTAGAGCAAGGAAGATTTTTGAGATTCTGATTTTATCTCATCGCCAATTACGAATTTCTAAAACCTTTTACAGATTTAGGATTTCTAACCTCTGTATAAATTAGCGTCAATCCCCAAAACAGCAAGCTAGAGCCAAAAAATAATAAAAATACATATTCTAGAATACCCTGCCATGTTTGAGATTGATTTGAGGTATTCAATACAAAAAGGATGAAAGTAAAGGAAACTAAAGATGTTATGAAAATAGTTAATCCACTAGCTGCTAAAATTATGCCCCTAAAAATGTTCATGTTTAAGTTATTTTAGATTTTTACATTAGTGTATAAACATTTAGATGATTATTTATGTTTTCATATTTTTTATTTGCATTTTTTATTAAAAAGGATATTTTTTATCAAAATAATAATATCGTTAATAAAGATTTGATTATTATCAAATAAATAAATTAACAGATAAAGTAAAAGATAAAGCAAATT
>JBCCDM010000170.1:0-12459 GCA_039030795.1 Cyanobacteria bacterium P01_A01_bin.84 | reverse complement strand
CTTGTAAATACTGTTTCAATTTTACCTATTTGTTTACTATATACAATGGCTCCAGGAATAGTAAATATTAAAAGTAAGCTAGAAAGTACTAAGGCTGATTTTTTTAGATTATAATTCAAATTAAACTTCAAATTCAAATTACCATTAGATTTATTTTTTACTTTTTTCTTTATATTTGTATTAGTCGATTTTGATGAGTTCATGATAATATCAGCTTGATTTTTTGCCATCGTTTATTGATAAATAAAACTGGATATAGAGATGAAATGAAAATTAAAAAAGTAATCAGTAAATACTAAAAAAAAATAATCAAGTAAATGAAATCAGCACATACTGTTAAAGATGAGATGGTGAGTTAATACCCACCATGAATGAATCAATTAATTCAGCTAATTAGATAGTTATTATTTAGAAATAAACTTTCTTATTACCGCTAAACAAGTAACCTTGATGCTTTAAACCACTCCAGTTCCAAATATTCCAGTTCCATTGCTTCTTCTTGTAAGGAGGAATACCAAACTTAGGAACGTAAATATAAGCGTAAGCATAAGCATTACCACTCAAAGCTTCTAGTCTGTTGTAACCATAGTAATAGGCATTTAAATACGCTCTATTACCTGATGCAAAACCAACTCTTGCTTGACCGCGAACATCTAGATTATCTTTAAGCAACAACAAGTTAGTACCAACACCAGCACCACCAACGACTATATCTGCTCCACCTTGCCCATAGGCTCTAGAATCAATAAAAGGAGTTAATTTTGCATAAGCTTTTCTTTGAGAAGCTGAAGCAACTACGTAATATCCAAATCCTGCTCTACCTTGAACTCCGAATCTTGCTCTCATGGGGATAGGACCCAAAGAAAAGCGAATATTAGCTACCTGTTTATCTAGAGAACGAGAGTATGTATCAGCTTTGGTTAAAGTTGAAGGACGACTATCTTGAACGCTATAAACATTTCTACCAACCACAGATAAATTTAAACTAGTGGTCATATTACCAGTTGTAGGTGCATTCAGATCCGCTCTAGCTCTCAAAAGTTGAGCGTGTCTATTAAACATATACCCACCAGCTTTTCCTTCTGCAAAAGCTTTGGAAGATGTTGTGGTACCTTTTAATTCCAATTTACCGTTAATGTAAGCTGAGAAGGTACTGTTAGAACCAACACTTTTATTCCAAGTTTTAATATATTGACCTGTACCGCTAGTAGCTTGAGGAGCAGAGGGTTTGAATTGCTTATTTAATTCTCCGGGGTTTACCTCTGGATTTATTTTACTTTCGGGAGTTTCAGTTCCGGGAGTAATGATCTCATTCTTTGGGGTAGTTGGTTGCTGTTTAATACTTCTAAGAACCTTTTGAGGGTCTAATTCCTGTTTGATTTTTTCAGCATTACGAGCATCAACATCTTCCGATTTTTTAAATTCTTCTGACTGCTTTTGCAACTCAGAATTTTTTAAGACAGAGGTTTGGAGAGTAACTTTTTCTTCCGGTTGACGTAAAGAATAACCCAGCTTATTAAACTGTTGTTCCAAACGATTGAGTTCAGCATAATATTCTTTAGCTCTCACCTTCTTGCCGTTAGGTAAAGTTAAAACTTTATCTGGGGCTACTATTTTACTTGTCTGTGGATCTTTCAACTCAAAAGCTTTGAACTGAATAGGAGCTTTTTTGATAACTTGAACCTGACTTTCGTTTATCTTTGTGACAGGAACGGGTTCTTGTTTGAGAGGTGTATTAACTATTTTGGCATTTTTCGGACGCTCAAAACCTTCTAGAGCAGTATCATTTGAAGTATTATTGTCTATTCCTTCACCAAAAGCTGGTAATATTGATACTACATTTACAGTAGAAACTGCTAACATAGCAGTAAGACTTAAAAAACGCTTAGACATAAGAAATATTTTCTCCTGAATCGGTAAATATATCGATTTATTTCAGCTTTGCAAGAGCCAAAAAGCATTGCTGATAGAAGAGATTATTAAAGGTATGAAAGATGATGTGTTTCATCTTTTGTACTTTTTTCTTTATACTTCTTTGATATATCAGAAGTTATCAGTAATTGACCTTGAATTGTCTCTCTTTGTATACCTAACTGAAGTTAGTTTCGCTTTTATGCAGAAATATAATTTTGTTCTGTTTTATATTTCTCTAAATCAATGAAATAATTTATAAATAATCCTTAGAGGTATTTAAAAATTATTTATTTTGATTTTTAATAATTATTAATAATAGTCTCTCTCGGAACGTGTTGTGCGTCCCCTCTGTCAAAAGAGTAAAAGACCTTATGATATGTATCAAACACCTTGATTTGAATTAGTATAGTAAATAATTTTCACTTACGACTTAAAACTGTTATAGTTTTCTCCCAACTTAACTAATTTATTTACTATCTCCGGACTTGGTAGGGAAAATAGCGATCGCATGACTGTATTGGAGCCATATTTAACCAAGATTTAGAATCATGAATGGAAAAAATCCCAAAACAGGGAGCGGTCGAAAAAGTATTCTATATAGTAGTCATCCTTGTTTAAAAATTATTTTAAACATAACTAGCTTAAGAATGAGCAGCAAAGCTTTATGTTTCTCAATTATTAGTTTACTAACTTTAGGAATACTAATAACTAGCTGTTCGGAGGTTGATAAAGACTCAGCCCAAGCAAGGTCAGGTAATCAAAATGAAAATCCCGAGAGAAACGAAAATCTTGGGATACCTGTAGATGTTGCTGTTGCTCGAGTCAGGAAATTACGGAAACCATTAGAGTATCCCGGAACTACTGCACCATTTCGAGTTGTTTCTTTGCGATCGCAAGTTGAGGGACGTTTACTAGGTCTCAATGTTGATGTGGGAGACAAAGTTAGACAAAATCAAGTTGTCGGACAGGTAGATGACACAATTTTGCGTGCTGAATTAAATAAAGCAGAAGCTGACTTAGTAGCACAACAATCGGAAGTTTCCAAAGCTGTTACCCAAGTGAGAAATGCTGAAGCTGAGGTAGAACAAAAGCGTTTAGAGTTATTACAAGCTCAAATAGATGCTCGCAGACAACAGCAACTCTTAAAGGAAGGTGCGATCGCAGCTCAAGTAGCAGAACAAGGAAATACAGCAGCACGTACTGCAATCCAAGCTCTCAAAGCAGCTCGACAAGAGGTAAGTACCCAACAAGAAGCAGTCGCAGCAGCAAAGGGTAGATTTATTGCTCAACAAGCTTTAGTACGTCAAGCAGAAGAACGTCGTTCTTTCTCGAGATTGGTTTCTTCCATTAGTGGAGTGATAACAGAAAAAATTGTTGAACCTGGGGATTTACTACAATCGGGTAGTGAGGTTTTAAAAATAGCTGATTTTAGTCGCGTCAAAGTATTAGTACAAATTTCTGAGTTAGAGTTAAGTAAAGTCAGTGTTGGTCAATCAGTACAGGTTAAACTAGATGCATTTCCTCAACAAACTTATACAGGAAGAGTTTCCCGCATTTCTCCAGCAGCTAATGCGCGTTTAATTCCAGTAGAAGTGGTAATACCTAATAGTTATCAAAAAATTGGTAGCGGTCTTCTAGGAAGAGTTAGTTTTAGTTCTCAAGAATCTCCCCAAGTTGTTATACCTAAAAAAGTAGTTGAAAATAAAGCTAGAAAAAATAAGAAACGCGGTGCTAAGTTGAGTACTAGTGGTGGGATTAAAAAAAGTAGAACTACAAATAATAATTCAAATAATAATTCAAATAATAATTCTTTCGTTAAAAATAGTAATTATGAGAAAAAATTATCACCTAGTGCTCAAGTTTTTGTAATCAAAGAAAATAATGATAATAAACCAACCGTAGAAGCAAAGACTGTTACCCTTGGTCAATCAAATGATAGTTATGTGGAAATTTTATCCGGTTTGAAAGAAGGAGAAAGATTTGTAGTTAATAGTGGATCCAAGCCTTTGAAGGATGGCGATGTGGTCAGAATTTCTATTATTTCAGAAACAGAATAATTAAACCACATTCTCAATCCCTTAAAACTGAAAGTCTAAGTCTGACAAACAAATTCCTCTAAAAGAAGACTAAATAAGTAATTCAAATATAAAGTAACTATTATTACTTATTCTTTAAAACTTAACTATTTATACTTATAAACTCAAGATATGAATTAACCTTTCCTCTTTCTCCCCAAACCTATTGAGAGCTTACCTTAAAAACCTCGAAATCTCTGTATGAAGCCTAAATCTACTTCCGGGTTCAGTATCAGCGCTACTTCTATCAGTCGTCATATTGCCACCCTGATGTTAACAATAGCGGTGGTAGTAATTGGTATATTTTATGTGAATCGTATACCAGTGGATTTATTACCTTCAATTACCTATCCTCGTATTGGTGTACGTCTAGAAGCACCAGGAATATCACCAGATGTCGCGGTTGATGAAGTTACAAAACCTCTAGAAGAAGCTTTTTCTGCCACAGAAGGAGTAGTGCAAGTATTTTCCCGTACTCGTGAAGGTCGGGTAAGTTTAGATTTATATTTTGAAGTAGGAGGTAATATTGACCAAGCACTCAATGATGCGACTGCTGCTTTTAATAGAGCTAGAGGTAGATTACCAGAAACTATCGAGTCCCCTCGTCTTTTTAAGTTCGACCCTTCCCAATCACCAGTTTATGAATTTGCTCTGACTTCACCAAGTTTAGAGGATGTGGATTTAAGGGTATTTGCAGAAGAGGAAATTGCTCGGGAACTAAGCGTGGTACCAGGGGTAGCAGGAGTTGATGTCTCTGGAGGAGTAGAGGAGGAAGTTCGGATTAATGTTGACTTACAACGCTTACAAGCTTTTGGTGTGGGTTTAAATAGCGTTCTAGATAAATTGCGAAGTCGCAATCAAGATATATCTGGAGGGAGAATATTAGGAACAGATTCCGAACCCCTGACTCGTACTGTTGGTAAATTTAAAAATGCAGAAGAAATTAGTGATTTATCTTTTTCTATACCTTCTTCCACCCCTGGTAATAATCAGCGCGTTTATTTACGAGATTTAGCTGAGGTAATTGATGGGACTGAAAATCAAAGAGTGTTTGTTCTTCTAAACCGAGAACCAGCTGTAAAAATTAGCGTTCAAAAGCAACCGGAAGCAAATACTATTGAAGTCGTTAATGGGGTCAAAGAAAAGATAAAGCAGTTACAACAGACAGGTGTGCTTTCTCAAGAAGCTATTGTGACTCCGACTTTAGACGAATCTAAATTTATTCGTAATTCTATTCAAAATTTAGCAATATCCGGATTAATTGGGACTTTACTTGCAGCGATCGCGGTTCTGCTTTTCTTGGGTTCTCTACGACAAACTTTTATTATTATTCTGGCTATTCCCCTGGCTACTTTCACTGCGATAATTTTAATGGGTTTATTTGATTTATCCCTGAATATCTTTAGTTTGGGTGGTTTAGCTCTCGGTGTGGGAATCGTGGTGGATAACTCTATCGTCATGTTAGAGAATATTACCCAAGGTCTAGGAAAAGTAAAGGATGAGAGTGACTACACAAGGGAAAATTCCAAATTCCAATCACTTGCAAAAACAGGAAGTCAATTACAAAATTCAAAATTTTTAAGAAAAGCAAATAGCAAAAGCAGTAATCCGAGGGATCGTCACATTAGTAGTAAAATCAATAATCAAACTAATGAGATTATTCAACAAGCTGCTGATAGTAGTAGAGAAGTTGAATCCGCATTAGTTGCTTCCACCAGTACTAACTTAGTGACAGTCTTACCCTTTTTACTAATCGGTGGATTTATTGCACTGTTATTCAACGAATTGATATTAACTATTAGTTTTGCGATCGCAGCATCTATAGTTATTGCAATTACGGTAGTTCCAATGTTAGCTTCTCGGATGTTAGCTTGGGAGATATCTAGTAATTTTCGTCAATTCTGGTTAATAGAACAGTTTAATAAACAATTTGATGCTGCAACCGAAAGTTATCGTTCCTTACTTACTCAAGTCATTCACTATCGCTTCCTAACTGTTGCACTGACAATTCTGATTTTTGGTAGTAGTAGTATTTGGATGGGTGGACAAATCCCCCAAGAAATTCTCCCTACAATTAATACGGGACAAGTAATACTTTTTGCTAGATTTCCTTCCGGTACTTCTACCGAGGTAAATCAGAAGGTAATGACAGCAGTGGATGATATTCTACTCAAACAACCAGAAACTGAGTATGTGTTTTCTACAATTGGTGGTTTTCTATTTGGTAGCACTACAATACCCAACCCTTTGCGGGCTCTCAGTAATATTACTGTAAAATCTGGGACCGATCTGAAAGCTTATAGCGCCAGAGTTAGTAAAGAATTTGATAAACTTAATTTAGCAGGAATTCGCCTGCGCTTATTTCCTGGAAGAGTTCGGGGTTTAGTTCTCAGTAATTCTCCGGTTCGTGGTGCTGATATTGATGTGGTTCTGCAAGGGCAGGATGGAACTAATTTAACCCAAGTTGGAAGAAAAGTACTCGCAGCTTTAGACGAAAAAGTTACCCTAGCAAAATTCCGTCCTGATAGCGATCCCCAGGAACCAGAAATCCAAATTCGTCCTGACTGGGAAAGAGTTGCAGCTTACGGTTTAAATGTAACAGAAATTGGAGAAACCGTTCAAACTGCAATTACTGGTAGCATTCCCACCAGAATTCAGCGTCAAAATCGTTTAGTAGATGTACGGGTACAGTTAAATGAAAATGCTATTCAAGACACATCACACTTAGCGAGCTTACCCTTATTTGTAGACAACAATTACCCAATTCGTCTGAGCGATATTGCACAAATCGCTCAAGCTCAAAGTCCCAGAGAAATTAAACGTATCAACCAGCGTCAAGTATTCCTGATCGCTGGTAATCTAGCTGAAGGTGCGAGTCTTAGTGATGCTGCTGCACAGGTTGAACAGGTAATTAATCAGTTAGATTTACCAGAAGGTGTGACAGTATTACCCGGTTCCACAGCTACAGCTAACGAGCAGTTACAAAACTCTCTTAGTCTTCTAAGTGGACTAGCTGCGTTCTTGGTATTCGTAGTAATGGCTGTACAATATAACTCATTGATTGACCCTTTAGTAATTATGTTTACCATGCCCCTCGCCCTAGCAGGAGGTATTTTTGGTTTATATATTACTCAGACAGCTATCGGAGCAACTGTAATTGTCGGTGCAGTGTTATTAGTAGGGATTGTGGTAAATAATGCCATTATCATGGTAGAACTAGCAAATCAAATCCGCGATGGTCATGGTGAAAGTTTAGATAGAAAAACTGCAATAGTTAAAGCTGCACCACAACGCTTGCGTCCAATTCTAATGACTACCATTACAACAGTATTGGGAATGTTTCCTTTAGCTTTAGGAATTGGGGAAGGTTCAGAATTTTTACAACCTTTGGGTGTGGTGGTATTCTCAGGATTATCTTTAGCTACGGTGTTAACGTTATTTATTATTCCTTGTTTTTATATATTGCTCCATGACCTTTTCAATAATCCTTTCCAATTTAAGTTTCACAGAAAAGACATGATGGTGAAGTAAAACTATGTAGTGCTACTCTTTACTCTTTACTCATTACTTATTACTCTTTACTCATTACTTATTACTTAGTCCCCAAAGATATGACAACTGCTTAACCGGACATAATATAATTACTAATTAACCTTTTCCTGATAATCAATTACTCTTCTAATACGGTTTGGATAAGCAAGAAAGAAAAGAAAATAATTGACTGTAAGTCTTATTATTAATTATTTCCCCTTATCCTTTTCCTCTTTAACCGCACCCTATTGACTACTCTTCTGGATTAAACTCAGTTGCAAAATTTTCTCGTCTCGAAGGTGATAAGGTTCTAGCTTTGAGAATAGCTGCTGTTAAAAAAGCATAAGATAAAATTCCAATAATCACTAATAAGAAAATTCCTATCAACCCAAAATAAGTCATAGAGTTCCATAATGCATGGATTAGAGATGCTGTAAAATAGCCAATAAAAATAGTTTTTAAAGCATTGCGGGGTTTGAGTATGCTTAAACCAATAAAATAACCAAAATAACCGCTATAAGCCATATGTCCGGCTATTTCCCCTAAAAGACGAGGAATTAGTATCTGCAAACCCGTTAAAGCACCATCTGAGATAATTGTTCTGGGAACATAGTCTCCTAAAGTTTCCAACAATGTGAAACCTACAGCAGAAGCACTACCAATCAATATCCCATCCAAAGGTTCCCAAACTCCTATACGTTCCCGATTTGGAGAAGAAAGTGTGCGTCCTAAAAGATAAAAACCAAGAATAGGTAAAGCTTTTAGAAATTCCTCTAACATTCCTGCACCGAAAAACATTCGGACAAAAAATTCAGGAAAACTAATACCGGTAGCACCTTCACGAATTGCAGAAATATCTCCAGGTAAAATCCCTCGAAAAAAGATGAAAAAAGGTCGAGAAATTGGAGTTACCAAAATTAATATACAAGCGATCGCAGAAGTAATAATTACCCAAAGGGGTTTTCTTTTTCCACACAGACGATATACAAAGTAATAACCAGCACCAGCTAAGTAAGTCGCTAAAATCAGGAAAAATAAAGGAGTACGTACGGTCAAAAACATTAATACCACAAAGATTACTGTAATAATCCCTGGTATTAAATAAGCCTTACGACGTAAATCTTTCCCCGTAGAAAGAATTGGTATTAACTGAGATAAACTTGCAGCATCAGAGAAAGATACTGGTAAATTTGATTGGGGAGAATTTGCCGCATAACTTGGTTGTGGTGTAGCTTGAACATTTCCATGGGATCTGAGTGCGGGTGATGAAACAGTATTAACAGAATTGTTTTCATACTCAAAGACAAATTCTGCCCCATCCGAACCAAAAACTATGCGATCGCCTATTTGTAATTCCTGACAACCAAACAAGCGTTGACCGTTTAAATAAGTACCATTAGAACTATTTAGGTCGCATAAGATAAAGCTATCTTTGCCTTCTACATTAGAAGAAGATACACGGATCGCAGCATGACGACGCGAAACTGTAGCATAATCTTCTGAACTGAGAACAATCTGACAGTTTGGTTCCCGTCCAATCATTATTTCTCTACGATCGGACAAACTAGACAAACTATAAGAAGAGTACTGTCCTATCGCTGCATTTTTGCTAGAAATTAACCGCAGCACGAGATAGCTCATTTAATTTATTTACCAAGATTTAGTAAAAATACTTGACAGGTATATATAATAAAATATTTATTCATACTCTATTATAGACCTCATACAAATAGACCTAATATTTCCAGTCAATGAGAAGATTATGATATAAATATTTGGGATTTTGTCACTATATAATAGACATTTCGATAAATCAAATAGGCGTGAACTAGAACCGTTGTAGAGAGATTAAATTTAACGTCTCTACTTTCTTTTTTGGAGATATCTAAATTAATGACAGAAATAAATGACGATAGAACATAGTTTCCATAAAGTTACGTGTGATGTCATTAATTAGTAAAAAACTATAAAGATTTAGAATTTAGGTGATTTAGATTTTTTCATTTTTTCACGGGAAAATCAATTCATCATCAATTCCTGTAATTTCTATACTAAAAGATTTCACAGAATTTATTAAGTGTGGGTCAAATAAAAAATAACAAGAATAATCTTTAACAACAAATCTTAAAATATAAGAATTTATAGCAAAGAGAAAAAATACACAATATCATAAATTAATTAATTAGTATAAATTTACGTATTTTTTGGTTTTCTAAACCTATTTTCTTTAATAAAAAAGCATTTACTAGAATAGTCCAAGCCTTAGGAGATAATATACACAAGTCAATCATATTAGTTAATTCAGATATGTTTCTCTGACTCATTGCAACGAATAACCAATGTAGTTTTAAATAACTTTTTATATCATCAAATTTAGGTAGATAAGAGTTATGCTGTTTGTCAATCAAGTCATAAATTTTTTGTTTCATTAAAATATTTGTGTTTAAGCGTTTAGTCAAAGAAAATCTTTGATTCCCAGCCCCCAACCAAATTGTTCTATATGCTAAGCATTGATTAACAAAGATGGCATCGCCGAACTGTACTGTATTAATCCAAGAATCAATATCATCACAGTTAGTATCTAAAGTGCTGTCCCATCCTCCAGTTTTTAAGAAAGCATCGCGCTGACAAGCCACCTGAGCAGGAGTACCGAAAGGAAGCTGTTCTAGCAACATTCCGTAATGAATATCTGCTTGGGGAATATAAAAAGCTACCCCAGGACCAACAGATGGTGTACGACTTAGTTCTACCTGATTACTATCTACCTGTGCAGCAATACAAGAACAAATCGCAGCCTCCGGACGTAGTGCGATCGCTTTACCCATCTCTTCTAAACAGTTAGGTGCCAAATAATCATCATCATCGAGAAACTTTACCCAATCTCCCTGAGAAGCTTCAACACCTATATTTACAGAAGCAGAATGTCCTTTATTGGTCACATTCCGTATGTAAATCAAACGTGAGTTACTCCGTGCATAAAGCTTTACGCTCAAGTTTTCCAGATACTTGGATGTTTCATCACTCGAACAATCATCAACAACAACTAACTCGCAATCAATTGTTTGATTTAAAACCGAATCAATAGCTCTTTGTAGTAATTTCAGACGATTATGGGTGGTAATTACGACACTAAAGTTAATCATCACGAATTTTTAAATTGAATCTATTTGTTACAAATTTCAATACTGTTCCTGTTGTAACCGAAAAAAAATCGCTTTTTTTGATACTTTACGACTAGACTTAAAGAGTTTTTAGATTTATCATTAGCGATCGTGAGTTTTGAAGTTAGCCATGAATGCTCAAGAGGTCATCCGCTCCCTAGAAGCGGAACAAATAAAGACGGACTTACCCGATATCTACATCGGCGATACAGTCCGAGTTGGAGTCAAGATCAAAGAAGGTAATAAATACCGGGTGCAGCCCTATGAAGGTGTTGTAATCGCCAGACGTAACGGTGGAATTAACGAAACTATTACAGTCCGGCGTGTATTCCAAGGGATTGGTGTAGAAAGAGTATTTCTTCTCCATTCTCCGCGAATTGATAACATAAAAGTTATTCGTCGCGGTAGAGTCAGGCGTGCAAAACTCTATTATCTGCGTAATCGTGTTGGGAAAGCTACTAGAATCAAGCAACGTTTTGATCGTCCTTTATAGATATCAAGTAAAACGGCAGAAAAATCTACCTTTAAGCGGCATCTGCCGCTAACTTGCTATTTCAAGAGAGATATATTATAATAATTCTCTGACACATTAAAATTTTAACTAGAGAAATCTTATGTCTTAGTTAAAAATTGATGGGATTCAGTTAAGCAAAAGCTTTATGCGCTCTTAGTTCAGTTGGTAGAACGCAGGTCTCCAAAACCTGATGTCGGGGGTTCAAGTCCTCCAGGGCGCGCTGTTATTTTTATGACTGAAGTCAATAAAAATGGTTATTAGCACCTGCTAACATATCTAGTATGGTTAGTAAATTTCTGGTTTTACAAAAGTACTAAGGTACTTAAGATAAGCAGGGAGAGGTTTCTCATACTTGTTTGGATTCAAGACTATTAGTACTACTGTAAATTGCAGATAATATGGCTGTGTAAGAATTTGGGAGATAGGCAACCATGGCAAAAAAAAGTGAAGCAGAAATTCCAGCAACAGATAGTGGATTTAGCGCTGGTAATTTTGTTAAAGGAACTAGAGAAGAACTAGAGAAAGTAGTTTGGCCAACCCGCAAGCAATTAATCAGCGAATCCGCTGGCGTATTACTTATGGTGACTCTCTCTGCTGCAATTATATACGTGGTTGACTTATTATTTAGTAGCTTAAGTCAGGCAATTTTTGAGCCAACGAGTCAAGCAGCATTTATAAATTTATTTGATGGATTATTTATTTGATTTGCTTTGCTTTGAGTGTAAATAAGGTATTGTAATGACTTCTTCAACAGATGAAGGGCGCGACTCATTTTTGCAGTCCGAGGAAAATGGTGAAACAGCAATTAATGCGTTGAAGGAGGCGCGTTGGTACGCGGTACAAGTAGCTTCTGGATGTGAAAAGCGCGTTAAAACGAACTTAGAACAGCGCATACAGACTTTTGATGTCGCTGATAAAATATCTCGAGTTGAAATTCCCTACACAAAAGCTATAAAAATACGTAAAGACGGTACTCGTCATCCAACAGATGAAAAAGTATTTCCTGGCTATGTGTTAGTCAAAATGCTTATGGATGATGAGTGTTGGCAGGTTGTGCGCAATACTTCCCACGTTATTAACTTTGTAGGAGCCGAACAGAGACGCGGTACAGGTAGAACTCGCGGACACGTCAAACCTGTACCTCTTTCCCATACGGAAGTAGAAAGAATATTTAAACAAGCCTCAGAACATGAGCCAGTAGTCAATATTGATATGGCTACAGGTGATAAGATAGTTGTGCTTTCAGGTCCATTTAAGGACTTTG
>JBCCDM010000169.1:0-12475 GCA_039030795.1 Cyanobacteria bacterium P01_A01_bin.84 | reverse complement strand
TGAAATATTAAAAATACTTTAAAAAACTTAATTAAATTGGGTATATAAAAGGATAATTAAGTTTGAAAATATACACATAAACCAAAAATAGTCTATTTCGACTAATAGTAGCTAGATAAATTAATCACCTAAAAATTAATGTTAGATAACTCAGATAAAATTAATGAATATAAAGGGATAATTTTAGTAGTTGATGACACTCCCTGTAATTTAAATGTATTATTTAGCTACTTACGTGAAGCTGGCTTTAAAGTATTGGTAGCTCAGACAGGAGAAAATGCTTTAAAAAGTGCAGAATATGTTAAACCTAATCTTATTTTGCTAGACATTTTAATGTCTGGTGTAGATGGTTTTGAAGTTTGTCGTCGCTTAAAACAAAGTGAAGCAACTGCGTCTATTCCGATTATATTTATGACAGCTTTATCAGACAGCATTAATAAAGTCCAGGGATTTGAATTAGGGGCTGTTGACTACGTAACTAAACCTATCCAAAAAGAAGAATTGTTAGCACGCATTCATACACACGTTAGTCTGGAAAAAATGCGTCAGAATTTGGTCGAACAAAACTTGAAATTACATCGACAAGCCCAAGAAGAAAAATTATTATCTGAACTTTGCGAACGCATCCGTTATTCTCTAGATGTAAATTCTATTATGCAGACTGCTGCTGTGGAAGTTTTGCAGTTTTTAAAATGCGATCGCGTTATAATTAGTCATTTATCAGGCTACTGTAATTATATAGAAGAACAAGCTCGTAAACCGGATATAATAGAAATACCTACAGAAAGTTTTTCTTCAACATATCTATTAGTAGACAAAGTAGAAGAACGGATAAAATACATAGAAGGTGAGTGTCAGAAAATAAATGATATTAAAACTGCGAATATTAGCTCTTCTTATCGTAGTTTTTTACAAAAATTCCATGTGAAATCAACTTTAAGCATACCGATACTTTTCAAAAATACCGTTAAAGAGAATCAAACTGAAACAGGAAACCTATTGTGGGGATTTCTGACTGCTCATCAGTGTCACACAAGTAGAAAATGGCTCCCTGAAGAAGTGAAATTCGTTCAACGTTTAGTAAATCAGCTCGCAGTAGGGGTACAACAAGCGAGATTATATAAAAGTCTTAATACTGCAAACCAAGAACTAAAACAATTAGCTTTATGTGACTCTTTAACTAAAGTTTTTAATCGTCGTTACTTTGACAAACAGCTATTTCAAGAATGGAACCGTCTGCGACGTATTCCTTCACCATTATCTATAATCATGTGTGATGTTGACTGTTTTAAGTCTTATAACGATACTTACGGACATCAAGCAGGAGATGAATGTTTATACATGATAGCGAATGCTATCAGCAGCATTGTCAAGCGTCCTGCAGACTGCGTTGCCAGATATGGAGGAGAAGAATTCGTAATTATTTTACCTTACACTCCACCCCAAGGAGCGGTGAAAGTTGCAGAAGCGGTAAGGAAGAAAATTAAAGAAATTAAGATACCCCATAGTGGTTCTTCTGTATCTTCTATAGTTACCGTAACAATGGGTGTTGCTGGTTCAATTCCCACCAAAGACGATAATCCTGTTTTACTAGTAGAAGCAGCTGACCAAGCTTTATATTTAGCTAAAGGACAAGGACGCGATCGCGTACAAATGTATCAACATGATTTATCTCGAGAAAAATCGAGAAAAAATTATCAGATATTATGGGCAAAAAAATTACGTCAAGCCTTAGAAAAAAATCGTTTCTGTTTATATACTCAACCAATTATTCCCTTAAAACAGAATAATAGTAAAATTCACTATGAAGTATTAATCAGATTATTAGATGAAGATAATAAAATCATATCACCAGAAGATTTTCTAGAGATAGCTAATCTTTATTCAATGATGCCGAGAATTGATACTTGGGTAATTGATAACTTGTTTTGTTACTTAGCTAACGCTGAATTAAAAAACTGGGATAATATCTGCTTTGCGGTGAACATTTCTGGTGCATCTTTAAACGATAACCAATTTTTAAAGTTTTTGCGTCAGCAGTTTCAGCGTTATAATCTTCCACCAAATATGTTCTGTTTTGAAATTACAGAAAGCGTAGCAATTACAAATTTATCCCAAACATCAGCATTTATTAACTCTCTTAAGTCTATTGGCTGTAGCTTTGCTTTGGATGATTTTGGTAAAGGAATGTCTTCACTTACATATCTAAAAAATCTTCCTGTAGATTATCTGAAAATTGACGGTTCTTTTATCAAAGAAATTAATAGCGAAACTGTGACTAAAGCAATGGTACAGGCAATTAATTACTTAGCAAAAGCCATTCAAGTCAAAACTATTGCAGAGTTCGCAGAAAACAAAGATATCGTTGATATATTAAAAGATTTGGATATTGATTATGCCCAAGGATATTACTTTGGGCAACCTAGTTTAATTAACTATTCTTCTTTTTCTGTTTTAGAGACTGTAGCTTGTTAATAATTGGTAATTAATAATTGTATAGGACTTACGCAAAAAGTAACGTAATCCGGTTGGAGACGTTAGCTAGCGCTACACTATGTGAATGCTTCCTTCCGCATATCCGTGTGTAAGGCATGATGAGAAGAGTTTCTGCGTTACACACGGATATGCAGGAGCAGGAGACGCGGAAGCGTTTACAGAGCAAACGCGCTAGCTAACCCTACACATAGTGACCAAATCTTCGTTGTGTAAGTCCTGGTGGTAATTAAATCAGGTACAAGAGTGCGAGGTTTTATAGTTAAATTAAATTGGTATCAAACACGCGATCGCAAAATTCAGAAGGTTTCATAGAATGAGAGAGTTTGTTGGAACTTTTTTAAGAAAAATCAAGAATTGGATGAGAATCTTCCAAACCCTTTCCAGATAAGAAAATCATTAGAAAGTTGCTCATGCCTACTTTAGGCTGTTGACTTTGTGATAATTTTCGTGCTTTTCCTCATTCATTTTTTTATCTTTCCTGCTTCCCATTCTCTAGCTGGGAACATATCCCTCGAGGCTCTACCTCATATCCAGACTGGAGGTGGAGCCTCCAAGACTGTATTCCTTAGTAGAGATAAGGAATGAATAACATCATAAATTTTGTATGAAATTTTATTTTTCAACAACCTATAAGGTTTCCTATCCCCTACCCTATAGAAATGTTTAATTAATTTCGCACAAGTAGTTATTTTTAAGATTCTTAATCTAAAATTTACGAAAAGTTATTGTAAATTACTGTAGTTATTTAAGTAATTATTGATTTACGGAAAAGTTGAGCCATTGTGCCTATGCAGTTGAATAGGGAAAAATCTACCGTGATGCAAGTTTGTTTACATATTTTTGCATAAACTCTTTATTCAAAAACTAAAAAATCACAAAATAACAAAATGAATTTTTATTCCACAGTTGCACCAACTTTATTTGGAGTTTCTATTGTATTAGTTCAGTCTCAGATAGGGCTAGCTGCATTGCCCTCTGCTGAGGTTAGTAGAATAGCTAAATCAATTACTGTACAAGTGGATCATCAGTCACCAGGAAGCGGAGTACTGATAAAAAAAGAAGGTGGAACATACACTGTTTTAACGGCAGCTCATGTGATTAGTCAGACGAGTAAGTATGGCATCATCACAGCCGATGGTCAACGCTACGAGGGCAACACTGTTAAGACTCTACCAGATGTAGATTTAGCGCTGGTACAGTTTAAAAGTAATAAGAATTACACTACTGCAAAAATTGGTAATTCAGACAAAACCACAGAAGGAAATAAGGTTTATGTAGCTGGTTTCCCGGTAGCAAAAGCTGCAATTTCTCGCTCTATTTATTTATTTACCGAAGGAATCATTAATGCCAATGCATCAGAACCTTTAAGGGATGGATATGCTTTAGCATACAGCAACAGTACTTTACCGGGGATGAGTGGTGGAGCGGTAATCAATGAAAATGGCGAACTAGTGGGTATTCATGGTAGAGGTGACACAGCAGAGAATTTTCAAACTAATAGCATAAATCCTGGTGTAGTTGTTAAAACAGGGTTTAATTTGGGAATACCTATCAATACATTTATCCGTATTGCTGCTAAAGGTAATACTGGGGTAGATATGAAGGTAACACCTCCTCCAAAAGTAGTTTCCAATAGCAAACCGAAAGCCGATAATTACTTCCTTCGTGGTGCTGACAGATATAAAAATGGTGACTTAGAAGGAGCGATCGCTGCTTACACCAAAGCTATTAATATGAAGCCCGATTACTTTGGAGCTTATAATAATAGAGGTTTAGCATATTCTGAATTGGGTAATGAGAAAGCTGCAATTGAAAATTATACTCAAGCCCTCAATCTTAATCCCAAGTATGCTCTAGCTTATAACAATCGTGGTTTATCTTATTCGCGCTTGGGCAATCAGGAAGCTGCGATTAAAGATTACAATCAAGCTCTGAAATACAATTCAGAATTTGATTTAGCTTACCTCAACCGAGGATTGGCTCACTATCGTTTAAAAAATTATCCACCAGCATTAGCAGATTATAATAAAGCTCTAGAAATTAACCCCAAATTTATTAAAGCTTATAATAACCGGGGCTTAGTTTTATCAGAACAAGGAGATCAAGAAAGTGCGATCGCTGATTATAATCGTGCTTTAGAAATAGATTCTAACTATGCTTTGGCTTACAATAACCGGGGTTTAGCCCGTTATCGTAGAGGTGAGAAAAAAGCTGCTATTAATGATTATAATCGCGCTCTTTCCATCAACTCTAAATTTGATTTAGCTTATCTCAACCGGGGTTTAGCAAAATCCGATTTAGGAGACCAGGAAGCTGCAATTAGAGATTTAAATCGTGCTTTAGCTATTAATCCCAAATTAGATAAAGCTTACAATAATCGTGGTTTAGCTCAATCTCGTCGGGGAAATCAAAAAGCAGCAATTATCGACTACAACAAAGCTTTAGCTATTAATCCCAAATCATTCACAACATACAATAATCGTGGTTTAGCCCATTCTCGTATGGGGGATCAAAAAGCAGCAATTATCGACTACAACAAAGCTTTAGCTATTAATTCCAAATACGATTTATCATATCTGAACCGGGGACTTTCTAAGTATTACTTGAAAGATAATAGAGGCGCGATCGCAGATTATACTAAAGCAATACAAATTAATCCCAAACTTGCTTTAGCCTACAATAATCGAGGTTTAGCTTACTCTGCTATAGGAGACCAAAAGCAAGCTATTAACGACTTTAACCGTGCTTTGAAGATTAATCCCAAACTCGACTTATCTTATTTAAATCGGGGGCTGGCTAATTATCGTTTAGGGGATAATAAAACCGCAATTACTGATTACAATCGCGCTTTGGAAATCAATCCTCGTTTCGGGAAGGCATATTTAAATCGGGGACTGGCAAATTATAATTTAGGGAATCGACAAGCAGGTATTGCAGATTTACGTAAAGCTGCTCAATTATTCCAGCAAAAAAGACAAACAGCCGAATATCAGCGAACTATGAATTTAATTAGAAAATATCAAAATGGTTCGGGAGTTATTAAGCCGAAAAGGAATTTTACAAGACCCAAGAAAAATTATACTATTCATTAACTCTTTATTCCCATTTTGTTATACTATGTATAATTATATTAAATCTAATTTATGAAGCTCAAAAGTCAAATCAGAAAATGGGGAAATAGCTTGGGGTTAATCGTCCCTAGTTCGATAGTCAACGATCTTAAATTGGAGGCTAACACTAATATTCTTGTGAGCGTAGAAGGCGATCGCTTGATCGTAGAACAAGATAAAACATTGCCAACTCTGGATGAAATCTTAGATAGTATTCCCGAAGATTACAGACATCCAGAAGACTTACGGGACTTTCTTCAGTCCGAACCACAGGGGAGAGAGTTGATTTGAGCATTCAAAGAGGAGAGATTGTCAGAATCAATCTCAATCCAACTTCAGGTAGAGAACAACAGGGAAAAGCTAGAACTTGCTTGGTTATTAGTAACACTAAGTTCAATTCTCGACGCAGGATGGTTATTGTTTTACCCATAACTAACACCATCAAGCCCAAAATTAAGACCTTAGTGCCATTGCCAGATAATTTATCTATTACAGGCTCGGTTGATACAGAACAGGTGCGAAATTTAGACTTAAGCGATCGCTGGTGGAAAACTACTGGTGTTGTTCTCGATCGAGAGTTGACTGATTATATGTTAGGAATGCTTACAACTTTGCTTAGTACATAGTTATGAATTAACCTATTCTCAAGGCTCATACTAAATGTTAGCGCTGCACTATTAGAGCTAAAAGCTAGGTTAAATGACTTGCGCAGTTATTTCTTAGGCTACGCGGGAATGACGTCGAACTTGCCATCCGTGCGCACGTAGATGATGCTCTCCTCTCCCCCTTTAGACGAGACTTGATGCACCGACTCTCCCTTCGAGCTAAAATAACTGCCTGGCACCAAGGTCTTGACATTGGTTCCACCCGGCACTTGGTACTGTGGTTGACCCTGGATCGCTACAGCACGGAAGGTTGAGCTGTAGCTACGTATCTTTCCAGTAAATCCAGCCTGTAGCTTGACAAGGGTTCCATTCAGCTGACCATCCTGCGGGTTGCCCCAAAGAAAAGCTACCTTTGCTCCATTGGCAGAGGTTGGTATTCCGGGCTGATCGATCCAAACGATATTTGATGCGTCCACGTTAATCGGCTTCTCTTCGCTTTGAAACGCCTTCTCAGCAGGGCGGACGAGATACGGGTCCTTTCTCAATCTCTATGTATGCCAGGTTTTTACTACCCTTGGCAGCGGTGATATGCGCTTCTCCGGCTGGCTGCATCCAGAAAGAACCCGTCGGCAGCCACATCTTTTTGGCATTCGGGTCATCGTTGTGAATAAGACCACTAATGACCACTCCACGGTATGTGACATTGTGGATATGAGGTGGTGACGAGAAACCGTCCACAAACTCTACGAGAAAGCCTGACGCTCCGGAACCAGTACGATCGCCCCAAAGAGTACCAGCCCTGGGGCTTTGGTCGCCGCGAGCTGGGTTGAGCGGCGACCACTTGACTTCGGACGTCAGGACAACCTGCGAGGTCGGCTCGGCTGCTGGTTTTGTTGCGATGCTTTGGGACGCGACCTGCGCGCTATTGCATCCGTATACGCCGATTGCAAGTGCTAGTGCTAGTGCTAGAAACCTTCTCATATTCTTCATTTTAATAAGTATTTTTGTAGATTTTATTGCTGAGACTTTGAAATCTCAGATCGATTTAATAGATGGTAAAAAGAACCGTTGAACCGAGCATCTCTGTGTCTTTAGACACAAGGATTCTCAACTTACTTAAGACTTGATTTAAATTCCCAAATCCCTGAGTAATTTTTCCATATCTTCTACAGATAATCCCTGCTGAATATAAACAGGTGTATCAGGATTATAAGGACTTTGGGCTAAATCTATGTTCGTAATAGTTGCATCATCAGCAAGTACAGGAATATCTGGGTCAAAAGAAGTTGGATTCATTAACGAACTGGAAAAACCTTTATAAATAAAAATTTCATCTGCTTCACCATTTTGTTGTGCCGAAACAATTAGAACTAATTGAGGTCGTTTAATAGAATATTGTTCTAACCTTTGAGCAAAAAATTTTGGCATGGTTCAGTTAGCCGCGATCGCACTCCATTAGTTATTACTTTATTTTTTATTTTAATTATTGCTATATATTACTGTTGTAGAGCCGAACGTCCTTTTTTTCCGAGCTTAATCAGAACAAAATAAGCAAAATAGAGTACATATACTGCTAAACCAAAGAGTCCTACATTAGCTAGCATTTCTTGTGAATCACCACTGTGGAAATATTGTTTGAAAAGTAAAGGTGCTTGAAACCAGACATTGCAAAAACTACTTGCTTTGTTTGCTCCTACTACACAGCCTAAAAAAGGAAGAGAAGCGATCGCGCTTAGTATGCAGTAAAAGCTGATTGCCCAACGCCAAGAAGTAAAAGTAAATTTAAGAGGAGTGTTTACCTGATATTCTAGTTCGTCGTTGAGATCCACCCAGAACCATAGAGAAGCAGGTATTAATATTTTAGCTACTAGCCCACACACAAAGGCAACCCCATAGCCACCAATCATCAAGTACACTGTAATTGCTAAAAGACTCGCTACACGCCAATAGATGGTTGTTAAACGTTGTATAGCTTCCGACCCTTGAGCAAATGCCCAAATCAGTAAAATTAAAGGAATAATGACTGTGAATAATACTGCTAGTCGATAATCCATCCACACCAACGGACGAAACCAAGGTTCCATAGTTTTTCTCTAAATATTCAAATATTGTCAAAAGTCGCTATGCGACAGGGAAAAGTAAAACAAAGAAGAGGTCTATTCGGGGTAGACCTTTGTTCCTCATAGTTAATACTACTTTGTCAACGAATGCAAACATCATAGTCAATGTATCTATCAAAGAGCTAGTCTATTAGTTAACTCTTATAAAAATGATTAATAAATAGTTATTGTATAAATGAGTATTGGATTACTTTTTGCTTATCTCCATTTAATTTATATTTTTTGAATTCAATTGTTGAATTCAAAAAATACAATAAAAAATAATAGAAAAACAAGCAACCTTTTGATTGAGGCTAATATCTCATTACATTTATATTCGTTAACAGCTAATAAGCTGCAAGATATGAGCGGGAATTCTAGTCGGTTGCTTGCTTTTGATATCTAGAACTGACGAACAGAAAATTTGATCAATTTATTTGTCTTATTCGTCGTAAACTCTACACTCAGCTGCCTCTGGATTATCATCGCAATATTTCTCCAAAGAATTTTTCTTAGCTCCTTGTTTTTGATGAGAAGCTTCAGCCTGTAATTCTTCTACAGCATCCCATGCAGCAGCGCATTCGGATGAGCTATCTCCTGTAGTATCGCAAACGTTGCGAGCCTGTTCTACTTCTTCGTTGATTTTGTCTTGGATATCACTCATGATTTTATCTTGTCCTTATTGTTAATACGAATATAGAAAAAGGGCTACATGGAATGATTATTACACCATGTTTAACTATTTTACCGATTAAAGCCTGATGTTAGAGTTTTAGTCTGCTTCAAAGATAGGATCTATAAGAAATTATGTTATACCTGTTGTGTTTCTTTTTATATTTGTAAGCCTTGATAGGCAAGATTATGCAATAGATGGATAATATAATTCTTATCAAAGATATAAGTAAATTAAACCTGAAATATTCTGCCCCGAAGTGAAGGGATATAGCTTCAGAATACTGAATTTTGCCTTTTTGGGAGGCAATGCCTAAAATGACATATATTGCTATCCTATGCTGAAAATACTAGTAGTACTAGCATAGCCTCGAAAGAAGAAGGTAAATTTCATGTTAGATAAAATGCAGTGGGTAAATTCCCTATCAACTCGTCCTTCATTGGAGGCTGCGATCGCAGATGTAGTAGAACAAGTAAATTCTTCATTGAAAGTACCTGCTGATTTGGGTCTACTGTTTATTTCCTCTGCTTTTACTAGCGAGTACTCTCGGCTTATGCCTTTAATATCAGAAAAGTTATCTGTAAAAGCTTTGATTGGTTGTAGTGGTGGCGGAATAATTGGTACGAATTTAAGTGGAGAAACTAAAGAGTTAGAAGATGAACCAGCTTTAAGCCTGACATTAGCTAGCTTACCAGGAGTTGAGGTCAAACCTTTTCATATAACAGCCCAAGATTTACCAGATTTAGATAGTTCACCGGATAATTGGAAAAATTTAATTGGCGTTTCTCCTGACCCGACACCACATTTTATTTTACTTTCTGGCTCTTTTCCCAATGGAATTAATGACTTGCTACAGGGACTTGATTTTGCTTACCCTGGTTCGGTGACGGTGGGAGGACAAGCTAGTGGTGGAATGGGGGGTCAGGTTGTTTTATTTTACGATGGTCGTATGCATCGCGAAGGTAATGTGGGGGTGGCATTAAGTGGTAACATTACTTTAGAAACCATCGTGGCTCAAGGCTGCCGACCAATTGGTAAACCTTATCAAATTACCTCATGCGATCGCAATATTATTTTAGAGTTAGACCAACAAGTCCCATTAGTTGTATTACGAGATGTGATCGCCGATTTAAGTGAAGAAGAACGGGTATTAGCACAAAATTCCCTATTTATCGGTTTAGCAATGGACGAATTTAAAACTTCCTTAAATCAGGGAGACTTTCTCATTCGTCAACTATTGGGAGTAGACCCTTCAGCAGGAGCGATCGCCATTGGAGACCAAATTCGTAACGGACAGCGTTTACAATTTCATCTCCGGGATGCTCAAACATCAGCAGAGGACTTGGAATTTCTCCTCGAAAAATACCAACAACAAAATTCATCTGATAATTCAGCAATTGCAGCTTTGATGTTTTCTTGTTTGGGTAGAGGTACAGGACTTTATGGACAACCCAATTTCGATTCCCACTTATTCAGACGTTACCTCAAAGATATTCCCCTAAGTGGTTTCTTCTGTGGTGGTGAAATTGGTCCAGTCGGAAATCGAACTTTTTTACATGGTTTTACTTCTGTGTTTGGAATTTGCAGACAAGGGAAGAAGAGAATTTAGAATTCAGAATTTAGAACTCAGAATTCAGAATTTAGAATTCAGGAATTGGGGATTGGGGATTAGTTAACTAATAGCGAAAAGCTACAACAACAAAGTTGCATGATTATCAATTAGAGTCGGAGTCCCACAGGGTGCGATCGCGCTGTATTTTTTAAGATAATTATATGCAGGAGATGAAAACCTATCGGACTCAAATAAAGCATCTCCATCTGCGATAGTTGACCAAAAGTCTCTTAAGGTGGGTGCAAGTGCTTCAGCTTTGTCTTCAGGAAGATTTAGGGGTGGTAAAGTTAGGAACTTCATTAGAAAAGGAAAACTGCGATCGCCCATCCATTGACGTGAAGTTTGCTGTAAATTAGGAAAATCTGGTACCGATTTTATCCGATGGGACATCACTTGCAACCAATTTTTCCCATTGCGATCGCGGTGATATTCAAATACTCGATATGGATGAGGATAGCTAACTAATGAACCTGTGGTAATGTCATATACGCCATCTAAGCTAGCAATATCTTGAATATGTAAGTGACCCGTGAAAACTAATTTAACCCCATAGCGTTTTAATATTTTGATCACTTCTGGAGCGTTATTAATCATATAGCGGCTTGCCATTTTATGATCTAGTTGATTTGGTAAATGTTCAACCGCATTATGATGTACCATCACAAAGACTAATTCATTAGTGCTTTGAGATAAGACATTCTCTAACCAATGTAACTGTTGGTTATCTATCAATCCTAATTGCTTTCCTTCCTGGTTAAAATAATTAGAATTTAAACCAATTAATCGAACTCCCGGCATTAATTCACAGGTATAGTAATGTCGATCCCCATATTCATAGCCAAACTTGCGGTAATAATTTGGGAATGCACTAAAAGCAATAGATTGGTCATTAGCTTCCAATACGGGAACATCATGATTTCCAGGAACTACATAGCTCGGGAACGGTAATTTTGATAGGGTTTTTTGCAACCAACTATGATTTTCTGGTTCCCCATGTTGAGTTAAATCTCCTGGTAAAAGCAAAAAATCTAAATCAAGTCGTAAAAGATGTTCTAATACACTTTCAAATGCTGGGATGCTAACTTCCACTAAATGAAATCTACTAGGATGATCCCAAATAGTATGTGGAAGCGCGATATGTAAATCGCTAACGACAGCGAAACGAAATTGACAAGTCATTAAAAAAAGTCAAAATTTAAATTTGATTTTAAGTTGAAATATGAAATTAATTTTTTCAGTAAAATTGTTAAACATCACTAAAAAATTCAAAACAGAGTATAAAAACTCTTTTTTCTTTGAGTATAACCTTTGTTTTATATCTATACCTAAGTGTCATATCACTTAATCTTTTGCAACATTATGCTTTTAGATAGATGGCAATTTTTTGGAAGCAGGAATTATTGACTAGACATCTCCATAAAAGATGTAGAGACGCTAAATTTAACGTCTCTACAAGGGCTAGGGTGCATTCCAGTTTTTATTTTTTAATGAGATACTGTCATTGCCTTAGCTAGCGCTATGCTGTACAAACACGTAGGGTTTCCTTTTAGGCTGAAGTTCCCCCGGAGCATATGTACTACAGAGACTTAGAAGTCTTGTCAACTTTGAATTATGGCTTTATAGGACAAAGGTATTACTGGGTACAACGCTATTGAAAAACGCTGAACGTTTTGATACTCATTTCTTGTAGCGATAAGGCATTATATGTATGTTGTGTACCATGCCCATCTCTAGTTTAAGCTATGAAAATCATCATGACAACCTTGTACCCATGTTTTGACTTATTCTAGTCAGACAACGTTGTATAATAAAAAAGGATAAAATCAGCCACAACCCCTATCATACAAGCTTTTGAAAGATTTGTACCCAGTAGTACAAGA
>JBCCDM010000168.1:0-12647 GCA_039030795.1 Cyanobacteria bacterium P01_A01_bin.84 | reverse complement strand
TTTTCCAAGACAGGGGTATGGAACGTGCCTCTACAGACTTAGATGAGAAAACCTCTACTTGGTGCGGAAGCGGTCTGCAAGTTGCTCAAATGAAGAGTCAGAAACGTGTATCTCAGCGATAGCGGATACACGTAGTTCATTTAGTCCAGTAACGAGAAGGAACGATTAAGGAAGGATAAATTTTGATTTCCGACTTCTTTGATGCTCTGAACTTTGATACCCTGGAGGTTATGAAAGAGAAATGCCACAGGTAATACAATAGTGGCGTTAGAGGAACACAATGTCAGAGAATTTAAAGAGCCGAGTTGTTACAGAAGGTGTACAGCGATCGCCTAATCGCGCTATGTTACGGGCGGTTGGTTTTAAGGACGAGGATTTTACTAAGCCGATTGTGGGAATCGCTAATAGTCATAGTACTATTACCCCTTGCAATATGGGGATTAATAAATTAGCGCTACGTGCGGAAACCGGACTTCGGGATTCTGGGGGGATGCCCCAAGTATTCGGTACTATTACTATTAGTGATGGCATTTCTATGGGTACCGAAGGGATGAAATATTCCTTGGTATCGCGGGAAGTAATTGCTGACTCTATTGAAACTGCTTGTACCGGACAAAGTATGGATGGAGTACTAGCTATCGGCGGTTGCGATAAAAATATGCCGGGAGCTATGATTGCTATTTGTCGAATGAATATTCCGGCAATCTTTGTTTATGGCGGTACTATTAAACCGGGACATTATAATGGTTCGGATTTAACAGTTGTTAGTTCCTTTGAGGCTGTAGGGGAATTCAGTGCTGGTAAAATTGACGAGCAAAAGTTATTTGATGTAGAACGAAATGCTTGTCCTGGTGCAGGTTCCTGTGGAGGGATGTTTACAGCAAATACTATGTCTTCTGCCTTTGAAGCTTTGGGAATGAGTTTACCTTATTCTTCTACTATGGCAGCAGAAGATGAAGAGAAAGCTGATAGTGCCGAAAAGTCAGCTTTTTTCCTCGTAGAAGCTATTCGTAAACAAATGCTACCCCGACAGATAGTTACTCGTAAGTCTATCGAAAATGCAATTTCAGTCATTATGGCTGTTGGTGGTTCCACCAATGCAGTTTTACATTTCCTAGCGATCGCACGTGCTGCCGGGGTAGAATTAACCCTGGATGATTTTGAAACAATTCGCGCTCGCGTTCCAGTGTTGTGCGATTTAAAACCTAGTGGTAGATATGTAGCGACGGATTTACATCAAGCTGGTGGTATTCCCCAGGTGATGAAAATGCTTCTGACTCATGATTTGTTACACGGTGATTGCATGACTATTACCGGCAAAACAATCGCCGAAACTCTTATAGATGTCTCAGAATCCCCCCGTACTGACCAAGATGTAATTCGTCCTTGGGATAATCCCATGTATAAACAAGGGCATTTAGCAATCCTCAAAGGTAATTTAGCCGAAGAAGGCGCAGTCGCAAAAATTACTGGAGTAAAAGCAGCTAAAATTACTGGTCCGGCACGGGTATTTGAATCAGAAGAATCCTGTTTAGATGCAATTTTGGCGGGTAAAATTAAAGCCGGTGATGTGATTATTGTTCGTTATGAAGGACCAAAAGGAGGTCCAGGAATGCGAGAAATGCTAGCACCCACTTCAGCGATAATTGGTGCGGGTTTAGGTGACTCAGTCGGGTTAATTACAGATGGAAGATTCTCCGGTGGAACCTACGGTTTAGTGGTTGGACACGTCGCACCAGAAGCAGCAGTTGGAGGCGCGATCGCCCTTGTGAAGGAGGGCGATAAAATTACTATTGATGCAGAAAAGCGTTTGCTACAGATAAATATATCAGACGAAGAACTAGCGCAACGTAAAGCCAACTGGAAACCACGAGAGCCCCGTTATAGTACGGGAGTATTAGGAAAATATGCCAAGTTAGTATCTTCCAGTAGTTTAGGTGCAGTCACCGACTTAGATTTGTTTTGAGACAATTTCCCTATTTGACACTCCCCGGCGTTAACGCACGGGGATTCTTTGATCTACGAGCCAACTACTTATTACCCATTATTCATTACCCCTTACTTATTACCCCTTACTCCTTACACAAGTCGATGACAAATGTATAAAAATGTATAAAAGCTTCTAGGATTTTTCTCAGTAGTTGTATCAAAATTTATGAGTTCCTAGATACAGCCATAAGCATTATGATTAGCATTCTTCTAAGTAAGAAAATAGAGAAAAAATCTCAAGAACCTTTTGAGGTATGTCCAAAATGCAAGAGTGAAATGTACGTAGAAAGTGGCAGGGACTTAAATTTTGCATGGGTATGCACTCATTGCAATCATGAACTTGAGATAAATAATGATTCAGAATAGTTACTCATAATTATCTAAGCATTAATCTAGTCGTAGAAAAATAGCGACTAGAAAACCCCGGTCTATGCAAATAACCGGGTTGTTTTGACATCTTTGTCAGTTACACAGTAGGCTTTTTGGCTACTATAGTGCGATGACGTGGGTCACTAGGAATTGTAATCGGTGTCTCAAATCCTGGTAATTCAAGAGTGGATTCGATATTAAATGTATAATAATCGTCGCTCCATGGTTCAGTACTTTTCATAAGAGTAAATAGAACTGGCGGTAAATTTTGGATAACTGGAGATTTGGGATTGTTATCTACCAGAGCAATGTAACCACCAGGACGTAGCAAGCGAAATGTTTCTTGGAAAATTTCTTTGCTTGCATAACCAGGAAGCTCGTGGGTAATAAACTGAAGAGTTACCAAATCAAAAGAATGATCTGGTAATTTCGTATCTTCTGCTTTCCCATGAATCCATTGGGAAATTTCACCATTAACATCTAATTCTTGAGCCACGGTAAGCATATAAGGTGACAAATCAAGTCCTATTGTACGGGGTGGTTCAGTTTGCTTTTGTTTGTAGTAACGATGTAGTGCCAGAGTAGAAATACCAACAGAACAACCAATATCTAAAATATCTTGAACTTCACCATGAGTATACTTCTCTAGGACTTGATGAAAAGTTGTTCTTAATCTATTGTGAGCGACTTCCCAGTTAAGACTTTCATTTTTCCATACCCGTAAAGCCATAGAATAAGTAGCACTAGGAGCTTCAAATGCAGCTTTCCAGCATAAGTTACCTTCAGGGTAAGCGTGAAAGGGAACATTGTAATAATCTGGGTAGACAATATCTGGATTAGTTACTTCTGGGAGATTTTGTTTTATTCCTGATAATTCCAGCTTGTCATAGTTTTTTCGCCAAGGTACACCATTTTTCTCGGCAGTTTTGATAAGTACTTGTCTAGCTTGATGCTTCATCAGCTGGTAAACAGGTTTAGTTTTGATGAGTAAGTTGACGCAGCGTGATAAAAAATCTTCACCAGCCCAATCTGGCTTAGTTTTGGTTTTCATTACTTATTTATTTGGAGAGGTAGTTAATCTACTATTCCTATTTTAGATTTTAGAAAGGATTTGAAGAATTAGGAATTAGGAATTAGAAGCAGGGGATTTTTAACTCTCCCCATCAGAGGTAAGCTGTTTTAATGTCGTTGTTTACAAAATATACCATGGCAACAATTAACAGTAATTATCTTAAACTTAAAGCAGGCTACTTATTTCCCGAAATTGCTCGCCGAGTGAATTCTTTTGCACAGGCAAATCCTGATGCCCAAATTATCAAGCTTGGTATTGGTGATGTTACTGAACCATTACCACAAGCTTGTACTCAAGCAATTATCAAAGCTACAGAAGAAATGGGAAATCGTAACACTTTTAAAGGTTATGGTCCTGAACAAGGATATCTTTGGTTAAGGGAAAAAATTGCTACTCAAGATTTTCAAGCCCGTGGTTGTGAAATAGATGCATCGGAAATTTTTGTTTCTGATGGTTCCAAGTGCGACACTGGAAATATTCTGGATGTCTTCGGTCATGATAATACTATTGCTGTCACCGATCCTGTATATCCCGTATATGTTGACACTAATGTGATGGCTGGCAATACTGGAGATGCTCAAGATGATGGTAAATATGGTGGTTTAGTTTATTTACCTATCACTGCCGATAACAATTTTACCGCAGAGATACCAAAGCAGAAAGTTGATTTAATTTATTTATGTTTTCCTAATAATCCTACAGGTGCCACTGCAACAAAAGAATACCTAAAGCAATGGGTAGATTATGCTAAGACTAATGGTGCGATTATTTTCTTTGATTCAGCATACGAAGCCTTTATTACAGACCCTTCTCTGCCTCATTCGATCTACGAAATTGATGGTGCAAGAGATTGTGCGATTGAATTTCGTTCTTTTTCTAAGAATGCAGGTTTCACAGGTACTCGTTGTGCTTACACTGTGGTACCAAAGAGCTTAACAGCCAAAGCCAATGATGGAACTGATGTGGAAGTCTGGAAGCTTTGGAATCGTCGTCAATCTACTAAATTTAATGGCGTATCTTATATTGTTCAAAGAGGTGCAGAAGCAGTTTACTCGGAAGAAGGACAAAACCAAATTAAAGCTTTAATCGACTTCTATTTAGAAAATGCCAAAATAATCCGCGAACAACTAACAGCTGCAGGACTACAAGTTTATGGTGGTATAAATGCGCCTTATGTTTGGGTAAAAACTCCAGATGGTTTATCTAGCTGGGATTTCTTTGATAAATTGTTGCAAACAGCAAATGTGGTTGGAACTCCTGGTTCTGGTTTTGGTGCTGCTGGGGAAGGATATTTTCGTATTTCAGCGTTTAATAGTCGAGAAAATGTCAATGAAGCGATGAAACGTATTAGTGAGAATTTTAAAAAATCTGCTGTAGTTGCTTAGACTAGAATTTTCACTCACTACAGTTTGTTTACCTGCAATCTGTATTTTGACCTATATTTTGACTTTGACCAATATAAATACTGTAGAGATGTGCTAATAGCACAAACATAGTTCCCCTAAAGCCTTTTTTATAATTTAGAATCCATAAGACTTTAGGGGTTTATTTGGACAATTGACGTACAGCCGTACTACCTAATACTTTGGAGCCTAGTTAGAGCATTGCGGATGCGATCGCGCGGTTGGCGGTTAAACCGAGCATTGGGAGCTTCCATAATTCGCAAAACTTTAGTAAATTCTGCGATCGCTTGTTGACGCTGCTGAGGGGAAAGGTTGCCGTTTTGTCCAGCAACAGCCGTATCCCGAGCAATTTGTCCTAGAATTGTCGCCGCATAACCGGATGAGTTTTTCTGATTGCTGGTGAGCATTATCCGCAGTTTTGGAACTAAATTCAAGGCGCCTACTCCCATTTTCCCAATTCTAATAATTGCGCCATTACGTTTATTATCGTCAGTAGAGTCTAATAGGGGTCTGTAATATGGTAAAACATAGGGGGCAGCCTGGGAACCATAGTACTTTAACTGAGACAATGCCTCATCTTGTACCGAACTCTTAGGGTACTGTACCAATCGTCCGACAACAGGCAAACCTTTATTCTGTCCCAATCTAAGTAATGCCCAGCTGGTTGCCAGTTGCATCCAAGGATTGTTATCCTTGAGGGCGGTTGTAAGGGTAGGTATAGCCCTAGGATCCCTCAGCTTACCCAGGGCGATCGCGGCATTTACTCGTACTAGTCTTTCGGGATTATCAGGGGCTGGAAAGTATTTGCGTCCGACTGAGAACTGTGGCACTCGTGGTAAACGAAAATATGAAAACGAGTAGTATCGATTCCTGTTTAGTGGTACATAACGCCCTGTATCTCTCAGTAGTTCCACTAGGGTCGGAACAGCCGACTGTGCTATCCCTCCCATATTACCCAACAGTTTCGCTGCTTCTAGACGTATGATTGGCTCTGGTGCTTTTAAGCCTTGAACTAATCCTGGCAACGCTTTTGTTCCTAACAGTTCTAAGCCCTCCTTGGCGGCATTACGAACTCTAAAGTCTTCATCTTTAAGGGCTACAATTAATGGTGCTGTGGTGCTAGCATCAGCTTCTGAACCGAAAACTTTACGTAAAAGCGATCTCGAATCTTGAAATATCTCAGCTGCACTACGACGCAGTCTTGGGTCTGGATGCTGTATCGCTTTTAACCAATAAGATAGTACGGGTGTGGAAGCTCCAATTTCCGCAAGTGCCCATGTCGCGTTCAGTTTGACCCAAGGGTCAGAGTCTTTCAAAGCTTCAATTAGTACTGGTGTGGCTGCTGTTCTTGCAGGTAAACCAATTTTTCCCAGAGCTGCGATCGCAGTAATCCGCAGCAGGTTTTCGGGATTTTTAGGAGGGTCAGGTGGTATGCGTCGCTCTTGGGTCTTTAAAAAATGATGAGATCGCCGAGGTAAGCTACTTAGAGGTGGTAGAGATGTGCGGGGAACTGGATAACTTGGTAAAAACAGAGATGGTGATGGGACTATTGCTCTCTGAGTATTGCTCGTCATCTCAATTAATGCAGGGATGGCTGGAACTGCTGCATCAGTAAGATTCCCCAGAACCTCTGCCACACCGCTTTTGACTAGAGGGTCGGGGTCTGACATTGCTTGAACTAATTTTGGAACCATATCTGGTTTGCTCTCACTTAGCTGTCGAATGATTTTTCGACGCTGTGTGATATCCGCAGTGCGGAGTTGTTCCACTAACTCGGTAACGACAATGGGTTTTGCACTTATCCGATTCTGAGGTGATGCTGAGGTGGGTGATGTTTGTGAAATAACAAGAGGTAAGAAGCTTAATTTTTTCCTTTCAACTGCGATAGATGTTTTGTCAGTCAAAAAGGTTAAAATCGCCAACAGGCTCATAGTAAAATAGATTCGAGAATTCATCAGATTATGAAACTTTGAGTTTTTATATCTTGATAAAAGTTACCAATATTTAATCTTACTCCTAGGTATATAAACATACAATTTCCACTACCTAGGCAATTACGTTATTTTTGACATATTTTTTGCCCAAGTCCCGTTATCTCGAACATCGTTGTATTCCTATGGGAATTCCAGTTCTAGCGAGTATATAGCGAACTGACAAGTCAGTCGCTACGCTCCAATTCAAAATTCAAAATGCAAAATTCAAAATTATTACTCTTCCCTTTAAGGGAAGAGCTTGAAACAAGGAATATATTTTTTTATTTTTCCCCCTGAGGAGGCTTGTCTCTTGGTGCGCATTCCTTAATTAATCAATTAAAAATTATTTATTTTCTCTTTAATGCCGGAATGGCGGCATTTTGAATTTTGAATTGTTTCGGTCATTGCTGCGCTATCGTATAATTTAGATCATAATTCAACAACACCGAAAATTTTTAATGGAAAACTTTTGATATATGCCACAAACTAAAATATTCGGGTTAGCAAATACCCTCAATCCTATCAAAAAAGAACTATCAGAAGTTATTCATAGTTGTTTTGTGCAAGCTTTACAATATCCTCCCGAAAAACGCTTTCATCGTTTTTTCCCTATGGGAGAATCTGATTTTTTTTTCCCTTCAGATAGAAGCAATCAGTATCTAATTATAGAAATTAGTATGTTTGAAGGACGTTCCGTAGAAGCAAAGAAAAATCTCATAGATTTATTAATTAAGTCGATTCAGAAAAAGTTTGATATATCTGATAACGATATTGAAATTACTATTTTTGAGACTCCCAAATATAACTGGGGGATACGTGGAGTAGCTGGAGATGAACTAAAGTTAAGTTATAAAGTCGATATTAGTTAGCCTAAACAGGTAAAATAAGCACTTAGGAAGATTTAGTTAGTTAGTTAGTTAGTTAGTTACTTACTTACATCTTTTATACTTGGGCAATTTCCTAAGCTCTTAGCCCCTTCTTGCATTACTTCAATATCTGTTTGTAACCAAATACGTGGTGCTTGACAATGATGAGCAATTAGGAGTCCCCATAAATTCTGTTCTGGAAGTAAAATTGGCACTGCTAAATTGGCACGCACTTGCAAACTACGTAGGAAATCCCTGTGACACTCTTCTATCGATTCTTTTTCAATATCAGCGATCGCTCTAGTTCTTCCTGCTATATATAAGGCTGCATACTCGTCATTAAAGCATTTGTCAGGACCGGTGGAACCAAGAATCGAATATTTATCATCGTCTAAGGATTCAAAAGTTACTTGTCCATGCCATTTATCGTAGAAATAATATAGAACTACCCGATCTACTTGCAAAAAATCTCGCAGTTTTTCAGTTGTATCTATAACTAATTCATCTCGTTCTATAACTTGATAAATTCGATTAACGACTCTTTCTAACCCTGTATCTCTATAATTATTTTGCTGAAATTTGCTAGAATTTTGCATTTCTTAAGTATAAAAATAAAAATAAAGTTGTTGTGCCAATTTTACCTAATTTAAATATTTAGTCTTTAGTTTTTTTTGCATTTGTGCCAATATCAATACTCAAAACACTTCATTTTTTGATAAAAACTAATAAGTAATCAAATTAATTCAAATCAAGATTGTAAAAAAACCTGGATAATTCTAAGTTTTAATTAAGTAAGTGCATATAAACCAGAGTTATTTCACAAAGCACCAAAATTAAAGTAAAAGACAGAGATATTGTTTGATATTAATTTCTTTCAGGAATTAAATCCTAAATTATACTTTGATTTACTCTTGATTCACTATGTAATTATATATATTCATCTAATTATTCCTCTTTCTAATTATTTCTCTATCTAATTAATCACCTACTTAATTGATAGGATTAGGACAATTAATATAACTGAATGTATCCTATCTGAATTAACATATCAATAATGCAAAAGTTGTGCTGAATTTTTTATAAAATTTTCACAACTTCTGCAATAAATTTGATAGCTATCTATCTACAGAGCCCATAATAACGTCAATACTACCAAGTATTACCACAACATCTGCGACTTTAACTCCTGTCAGTAAGTGGGGTAGAATTTGTAGGTTATTAAAATCAGCTGCGCGGATTTTCCAACGCCATGGGAAAACATTGTTATCTCCCACTAAATAAATACCAACTTCTCCTTTACCACTTTCGACGCGAGAGTATATTTCACCTGAAGGAATTTTAAAGGTGGGAGCAACTTTTTTGCTGATGTACTGATAGTCAGCACCATTCCATTCTGACTTTTTACCTTCAGCCATTCGCTTAGCTTCCAAATTCTCATAAGGACCTCCAGGAAGTCCCTTCAAAGCCTGCTTGAGAATTTTTACAGATTCGCGCATCTCTCGCATACGTACCATGTAGCGAGCCAAGCAATCACCAACAGTTTCCCACTGTACATCCCAGTCAAAATCATCGTAACATTCGTAGTGGTCTACTTTACGTAAATCCCATTTAACTCCGGAAGCTCGTAACATTGGACCGGAAAGTCCCCAATTAATTGCTTCTTCACGAGTAATGGTACCAATACCTTCAATACGACGGCGGAAAATTGGGTTGTTAGTTACTAAGCGCTCATATTCATCAACTTTGGGTAAAAAGTAATCGCAAAAATCTTGACATTTATCAACCCAACCGTAAGGCAAATCTGCGGCTACACCACCGATACGGAAATAATTATTATTAACCATACGGTAGCCTGTTGCAGCTTCCCACAAATCGTAAATCATTTCCCGTTCGCGGAATTGATAGAAGAAGGGAGTTTGAGCACCTACGTCCGCAAGGAATGGACCAAACCACAGTAAATGATTTGCGATCCGGTTCAGTTCCAACATAATCACGCGGATGTAACTAGCGCGTTTAGGAACTGAAATACCCGCTAACCTTTCAGGAGCGTTTACTGTCACAGCTTCATTGAACATTCCTGCAGCATAGTCCCAACGACTTACATAAGGAACATACTGGACATTAGTTCGGCTTTCGGCAATTTTCTCCATTCCTCGGTGTAAATAGCCAAGAACCGGTTCGCAGTCAATGACATCTTCTCCATCTAATGTGACGATTAGACGTAGAACCCCGTGCATTGAGGGATGGTGCGGTCCCATGTTAAGCACCATCGGTTCTGTTCTAGTTTCAATTCTTGCCATGGATAATTAATCTCCCCTTTGTGAAGGCTATGCTCTCACCACTATGTTTTAATCTCTTTGTGCCTTGCATTTTGATTAGCAGGGTGAAGATATATTTTTTACTGGCCAATCAAAGTTCAGCAAATAATAGGCTGGAAAATGCGGGTAATGATATTCAAATCCCAATTTAATTATATTGAGCTATGGCTGAGAAAATCGCCCCTAGCAAAATCGGTAGTTAATGAATACAAGAATTCGGCATGAGAAATTAATTTATAGGATAAGCTGTTTTTCGACAAAACACAGGAATTAAGATAACAATAACTTGGAATCAAGAATAGTTCGAGACTGGAAAAAAGTTATCTGAGATTGATGATATTGTAACGCGATCTTCCCAAGAGGAAATTCCCAGAAGGCAATAAAATTAAGGGGTAGCGTATTTGCGATCGCTAATGTCTAGGGCTAAAATCAATTCAACTAATTTCCCCCCCACCTAGCTTTCATGTGGAATAATTAACTGAAATAATACAAAAATAATTTATTGTTGATGTATGGATTATTTATGTATGGATAATAACTCTCCAGGGTTGGAGGATCGGGATGGAAAAAATTTTGCTCATATTCCTGTATTGAGTCAAGAAATAATTACAGGCTTAGAAATCCGTCAAGGTGGACATTATCTAGATGCGACTGTTGGTGGTGCTGGACATTCTCAATTGATTTTATCCGCAGCAGTAGACATCAAACTAACAGCCATTGACCAAGATGAGGATGCTCTGAAAGCGGCTGAAAATAATTTATCCCAGTATGCAGAACAGATAAATTTTATTCATAGTAATTTTGCAAATTATCAATTTCCAGAAAATAAATTTCATGGTATTATTGCTGACTTGGGGGTTAGTTCTTACCACCTAGATATGCCCCATAGAGGTTTTAGCTTTCGTCAAGAAGGTGATTTGGATATGCGGATGAATCAGAAGCAAGAACTCACCGCAGCTCAAATAGTAAACCATTGGGACGAAGCTCAATTAGCAGATATTTTCTTTAAATATGGAGAAGAAAGATTATCCAGACGTATTGCTAGACGTATTGTAGAGAAACGTCCCTTTTCTAAAACCCTAGAACTTGCAGAGACAGTTGCTGGTGCTGTGCCTAAAAAATATCGCTACGGTAGAATTCATCCTGCAACTCGAGTTTTCCAAGGTTTGAGAATAGCTGTTAATGATGAATTAAATGTATTGGAAACTCTGATAGAAAAAGCACCATCTTCTCTTGCGGTAGGAGGGAAAATTGCTATTATCAGTTTTCACAGTTTAGAAGATCGTTTAGTTAAACATGGTTTACGAAATTCACCTTTATTAAAGGTTTTGACTAAAAAACCTATTACTGCAACTCAAGAGGAAATTAATCGAAATGTTCGTTCTCGTTCTGCAAAGTTAAGAATAGCTCAAAGGATTGATGAATGATTGGTAATAGGTAATTAATTACCTATTAAAAGTTAACTATTAAACAAGTAAGTTGGTACTCCAATTTAAAGTTAGATTAATATTTATTAATTTTATCGAAGTACTTATTGTCAATCAATTTGGTGGGTGACGATATCATTTATTGATTTTTCACGAGCCATATCTTGTCTCAGTAGTTATACATCCTACCAATCATTTTCTTATTTCCTGGACGGTTACGTTCTCTTTTCCCTGTTGTTACTAATGAATTTAATTTTTCTCAGCTACTTAATGACACAAATTTAATAACTTACAATTACAATTTGGATTAAGCTATGTTTTGATACCTTATCTTGCGCTAAGGTACCCTAATGAATGTATTTTATGTAATCCGCCTGAATTAGGTACTATGTACTAATCACTTATCTATATCTATATGTTTAAGTCATATAATATTGTTTCCTTAAGTACTGAATCAATTTTCGGAGGGGAGCACTAGTAAATTGAATTACGCAACTGCTTGCAAATTGTTAATTAAGCAAACTATAAAAACCGAAGATAATTCTTAGGCAATATTAAGACGTATGCATCAAGGACAGCCACCTGTCCCAGGTCAAATTACTTCTATTTTATTAGCTCTGAAGGTGGTTGAGGAAAACTTAAAGGATGCAAAATCTATAGATAAAGATTTAGCTAGCGCTTTATTTTTAATAACTGTAAAAACACAGCAATTATTTACAGCAGGACTTAAATCTGGTGTTGATTGGCCCCCCTTATTGAAGGAAGATTTATTGAGAATAGGTCAAGCTTGCGAAAGTATTTTTTCTCGTATTTAAATGGATATCATTTATCATTTAAATACTTATAGTAGTCCTAAATTATTGGTGAATAACCATCTTGTAAAGACTTTTAATTTTCATCAATCATCTAGGATTGCTATATAATATTTGTATTCATTGGTTATTGCTAATTACTAATTGCTAAACACTGAAAAAATTAACTAATATTTTTTAACTTGGTTTCTAGTTTATCTAAATTAGCTTTAATAAATGCTATTCAAAGAGGTTGAGCAAATTCTACTCAATAAGCATAGCGATCGCCTATTCTTAATCTGAAGTTCCCCCGGAGCATATGTACTACAGAGACTTAGAAGTCTTGTCAACCTTGAATTATGGCTTTATAGGACAAAGGTATTACTGGGTACAACGCTATTGAAAAACGCTGAACGCTTTGAGATGAATGAATTGTAGC
>JBCCDM010000167.1:0-12670 GCA_039030795.1 Cyanobacteria bacterium P01_A01_bin.84 | reverse complement strand
TATAATTTTTGATCGAGATAGAATTTACACTGGCACTCAAAGAAAGATAAAGTTTCTTAACTATCTTATTTGAGTGATTATTATTAAAGTATTTGTAACAGTCATCCGAAAATATGCTAGAACAAGGCACAATCAGTATTCACACTGAAAATATATTCCCCATTATCAAGAAGTCTCTTTACTCCGACCATCAAATCTTCTTTCGGGAGCTAGTATCTAACGCAGTGGATGCTATTCAAAAACTGAACATGGTAGCCCGTTCAGGAGAGTATTCAGAGGAAATTCCAGAACCAGAAATAACCGTAGCAGTTGATAAAGAGAAAAAAACCGTTTCCATAAGCGATAACGGTATTGGTATGACTGCTGATGAAGTCAAAAAATATATTAATCAGGTAGCATTCTCCAGTGCCGAAGAATTTATTCAGAAATACAAAGGTGAATCCAACCAACCAATTATTGGTCATTTTGGTTTAGGTTTTTACTCATCTTTCATGGTAGCCAAACAGGTTGAAATTGATACCTTATCTTATAAAAAAGGAGCGCAAGCAGTTCACTGGAGTTGTGATGGTTCCCCTAACTTTACTTTAGATGACTCCTCTCGTACCAATATTGGTACCACTATTACCCTACACTTGATGGAAGAAGAGGAGGAGTATGTAGAACCAGAACGTATCAAAAATCTAGTAAAAACTTACTGTGATTTTATGCCAGTTTCCATCAAAATGGATGGCGAACAGTTGAATAAAAAAGAAGCAGCTTGGCGTAATTCTCCAAATAGTTTAGAGAAAGAAGATTATTTAGAATTTTACCGATATCTGTACCCCTTCCAAGAAGAACCTTTAATGTGGGTACATTTGAATACCGATTATCCCTTTGTTGTTAACGGTATTCTTTATTTCCCAAAACTAAAGCCAGATGTAGATGTCACCAAAGGACAAATCAAATTATTTTGCAATCAAGTATTTGTCAGCGACAACAGCGAAGAAATTATTCCTCAATTCCTGTTACCAATGCGTGGAGTAATTGACAGTACTGATATTCCCCTCAATGTTTCCCGCAGTGCATTACAAGGCGATCGCACGGTACGTAAAATAGGTGATTATATTGCCAAAAAAGTTGGTGATAAGCTCAAAGGTATTTACCGCGATAATCGTGAAGAATATGTCAATGCTTGGAAAGACTTAGGAACCTTCGTCAAATTTGGCGTTCTCAATGACGAAAAGTTCCAAAAACAAATGGAAGATATCATCATCTTCAAGACTACATATCAAGCAGAAGCATCAGATACCACCACAGTTCAAGTACCAAGTGAAGATGGGGACGCATGGGAAGACGTTACTCCAGCAAATAAATTACCTTACACCACCCTCAAGGAATACTTAGAGCGAAATAAAGAAGGTCATGAAAACCGGGTGTTCTACTGTACCGATGAAGCTTCACAAGCAGCATACGTAGAATTACATAAAAATCAGGGTTTAGAAGTCCTGTATATGGATTCCTTCATCGATACCCACTTTATTAATTTCTTAGAGCGGGAATACTCCGAAGTCAAATTCACTCGTGTTGACTCAGACTTAGATAATACCCTCCTAGAAGAAGATAAAAGCGGAGAAATTGTCGATCCAACTACCAACAAAACCCGCAGCGACACTATCAAAGAACTATTCGAGAAAGCACTCAACAAACCAAAACTAAACATTCGTACCGAAGCATTAAAATCAGACAACCCCCAAGGTACACCACCAGCAATGGTACTTTTACCAGAAATTCTCCGTCGTCTGCGTGAAATGAACGCCATGATGCAGCAGGAAAACGCAGAATTTCCCGAAGACCATATCTTATTAGTCAATACAAACCATCCCCTAGTTCAGAATCTTACCGAACTTAGTAAAGGTAGCATCATCCAAGGTGACGGTTCCTCACCGAACCAGGTAATGATAGATATGATTTGTCAGCACATTTACGACTTAGCACTAATGTCTCAAAAAGGTTTTGATGCTGACGGAATGAAATCCTTTGTTGAGCGTTCTAACAGTGTCCTAACAACACTTACACAGAAAGCGATTAATTAGTAATTTCCTTGTGGAGACATTGCAGTGTAACATCTCTACAACTACTAACCTATCTATCGAAACTGTAAATAATCCTTGATCTTATCCCCCTATTATCAAAATAAATGTAAAGTAGGGGTTTAATAGATAGGACTCTTAAACCAATACAGTTTACTTAAGCCTAAAAAATAGAAATAGTGTAGGTTGGGTTCTTACCTTAACCCCAATACCGTTTAGTTAAAGCTGAAAATTAGACATTGCGTAGGTTGGATTGAAGAACGTAGATGCGCAGGGAGCGACTTCTCGGATTGTTACCCAACATTGTCAACGTTTTTTGGTTAACGCTATTGCTTGACCCAACCTACAATTATCCTTGTCTCAACCGTCTTGACTTTTAAACCCACCCAAAGTATGGAGTAAAGTATAGTCATTCCAAATAAAGAATATATCTAACTCAAGTAGACTCGATTAATTTCGTAAGAAGTGTTCGGAGAGGGTTTGGGGTAGTCTACCCCAATTCTTGATCTTCATATTAACCGGGAGATGCCCTGCGGAAATGAATTGAAATTACTATAAAAGCTGAACCTTTTGAGCAAAATACCTTGTTCAGCTCCTAGATGTCTATATACATCTCTTATGCAACTAAAGCCAGACTTAGATAAAATAAGAGATTGCATCCAAAATAACTGAGGTTTTCTTATGTCCCGTCGTTGCCAACTAACTGGCAAAAAAGCTAATAATGGCTATGCCGTTTCTCACTCCCACCGTCGCACTAAGCGTCTTCAGCACGTCAACTTACAAAGTAAACGAGTTTGGTGGCCCCAAGGGAATCGTTGGGTAAAACTCAAACTTTCCACAAAAGCTATCAAAACCTTAGAAAAGAAAGGTATAGATACAATGGCTAAAGAAGCTGGAATCAATCTTAATAAATTCTAATACCAATTTATCTAAAGTTAAAACTACCGAAATCTCCTAGAGAGCTTGAATTCCAAGCTCTCTAAGGTGAATATAAATCAATACAGTTGTGGTTAAGAATAATTGTAGGTTGGGTAGAGCGATGACACATGGGTATCTGCTCGAAGCGATGATCAAAGACCTGCCGTAGGCGATCGCGTTACCCAACATTATCAACCCCACAACCCAAATACGGTATTTCTATTTCTAGTTTTGAGGCTTAACGGCAACTGTATTGGAATATAAATAACTCTTTATTAAAAAAAGTATAAAATATTACTATAATTTAACATCTAGTTAAAAATAATTAAAAGTTGGATCGAGTTCGAGGAAAACCTAACAAAATCGATCATTAATGTAATTGACATCTTCATCAACGAACTCCCTAAGCTGTTCCTGACAATCGGGAACGGTTTGCAATTTGTCTTTTTGCCCCACACACTTCAGAAATTATATATTTAGAAGTGATAGCTTTTACTTACTAAATGGGTAATATAAGGTTGTTGTTTCAACAAGAAAATTTCAACAATAGACTGACTAATCAACTAAACTCATAAAGTTATCTGTAACAAAGATGAAATTTTTTGCAAAGTTGATATAAAGTTATGGCTTTATTTTTCTTTGTCGGATATAAAATAAATAATTCAAATAAAAATTTTACTTTCCGGATTAAGTTCTTTAAAAAATTCTAATTGTATAATTCAATAAAAATCAATAAAAGTATTTTGTCTTAATTTTACGTCTTTAACAAATCTCGAAATTAAAAATACAGATTTCAGATAAAACAATCGATTGCCTATGATTTTTTTCATGAGGCAGATTTTTTCATAAAAATAGAAATAAAAATTCATTTCATTTATCTTTTTGTATTAAAGTCCTCCACAGGGAAGTAGTTATGTCTTTGAAGCGTCAGTTAGTCAAAGGAATAAAAAGTTTCTACCAAAAGCTTAATAGTAAGTCTTTATCTAGTCTTCAGGAGCAAAGAATATGGCTAATACGAACTTTTATAATCGGAAAAAAACGACAGGAATGGGCTAACTCTGGTTTTGTTTTACCGACAGTAGCGATGGTAAGTATAGTTGTAGTTTTGCTAACTACAGCTATTATGTTTCGTGCCTTTAAGCGTTCGGAAAATGCTAGTAATGTGCGGGTTAATCAAACTGTTTTAAATGCTGCAACTCCAGCAATTGAACGTGCAAGAGCTAAATTAGATAAATTATTTCAAAGTAGAAGACTACCGCGAGCAACACCAACTGATACAGCTATAGAAAGTGAATTTAAAAATTATATAAATGAATATACTTTTGGTGATGAAAAAAAATTACAGTTAACAAATGGTGCAGATACACATCAAACTGCATGGATGTATCCAGTAGATACCGATAACAATGGTAAATTTGATAGTTACACTATTTATGGCATTTATTACAAAGCTCCCAATCCTGCTGATAAGCGTGCAAGAAACCCCTTAGAGGCAAGAACTCCCCCTATGATTGGTGGTAGTCTTGGCGATCGCTGTGGAGATATCCTTGGTACAAGTGCGACTTTGGTGGGGGGATCTAGCTGGTACAGAATTGGTGGAAAAATGAAAAAAAGCTTTTTCGTTTACACCGCAAATATTCCTATTACAAAGAAACCACCTGGGAATTATGAAGTATATCAAGGTAATAAAGGTTTCTCAGCCATAGAGTACCAACAAGACCGGATTCAACTTCCACTAGTAAATAATGCAGTCCTTTATGAAGATGATATAGCCTTAGCTCCTGGTACTGACTTTAACTTAAATGGACGAATTTTTACCAACAGTAATTTTATTACTGGAGGAGTTAATAACGCCAATGTTAATTTATACCAAGTAAGTAGTAAAGACTCGTGTTTTTACGAAGAAGATAATGGCAAGATTATTATTGGTGGAAACATTGGAGGTGGTGGATTCACTGATGGAAGTGATTTAACGAAAGGTAGTGTAGTACATTTATTTAAAGGTAAGGGAGTAAACCCTAGTACAAGTCCGAATAATACTATTAAAGCTAACAAATCTGTAAATCACTCACCCAGAGATATTGCTTATAACAGTTTGGCTTATGTTCAGCGGATTAATCGCTTAGTGGAAAAACAAGAGGGAAACAGTGAATTAAGCGACCCCCAAGAAGTTAAAGATGGTATTCAGAAAGAAATAGCTAAACGTGGGGGAACTGTCAATGCAGGAGAAAAACAAGCTATCCGTTCAAAGCAATTAGAAAAGTATTTTAGAAGACGTACCAGAAAAGTACCTTATGCTGAAGTTGCTTTTAATGGAGATGCTCTGGGAACATATAAGAACGGTAATCCTCTCCAGGGAAGTGGTGATAGTTTACGTCCAGTCGATCGGTGGATTTATCCTTATAACCCAAATGATGGGAAATCAGGTAGTGCAACCTATAGCAAATTAAATTTGAAGATAAGTGGTTCAAAACTTAAACCTGCTGCTACAGAAACGGACAAGCAACAAATAGAGTTGAATGGGAAACAGCAATATGTTGGGGACAGAATTTTAGTTGGTAATAATCTACCAGAGCTTTGGTGGGATAAAAGCAAAGGGGAATTTGTTGGACCAAACAGACAAGATACTCAAGAAATTTCTGGTATCAAATGGGATCAGGGGGATGGGACTCGTACTCGTCGCAGTCGGATAGAAGCATTAGTTGACTTGGGTGAAACAGACCGTAATGAAGAGTGGGAAGTCGCAGCATCTGAAGTACCGTCTACTCTCTTAGATCCAATTGGTGGTTTGCGAGTAATTACTGGTGCTGGGATTTATTTACCAGCAAACTATCGGACTACTAGCACTAATTTTACAAATGCTTTGGATGAAATTTGGTCAGATATGATGCCTGTAGCTTCTGGCACTGCTACGAATGGTAGTGTTAATGACCCAAGAACTGACTATGGCTATGTAACATTACCCAGTGCTGAAACTCCTTATCTGCGGATGCGTGCTACTGCGGTATATCACTATAAGGGTAATGGCTATAACCAAAATAATCCTAGACCAATTGCTTGTGTAAGTAGTTATTACGATCCTACAAATGAGAAAACTGCTAGAAATAAAGTAGGTTTACCAGATATTAACCTAAGAAAAACTAACAGAAACTTAACAGGATTAACTACTGTTTCTACTACCAATGGAGGTAACTCAAATAACGGTATAGTTTATAGACCTCCTAGTAAAACTGAAAGTAATTATAGACAGTTATTAAATTACCAAGCCGATCTGAAATATCCTAATGGACGTTTGGTAAATGAACCACTAAAAAAAGCCTTAGCAAAATCTGCTTCTGCTCGTACACTCTCAGAAAGATCAGCAATTGACTCTGCTCTATGTGCTTTACAAATTTTAGATCGGAGCATTACTCCTACAGATGGTGTAATTCCCCATGGAGCTATTTATGAAACTAGCTTCCTGGATGGAAGACAAATAAAAGCTATCCACGCAGACAATTCATCTACAACTGTTTTAGAAACATTTACTAATGTTGATGGGGGAGCGTCAGTTCCAAGTAGTGCAGATTATGACTTGGATAAAAAAGAACGGCAACCTCTAGAAATTCGAGCTACTGTTATAGATATTGATTTATTACGTCGAAAAACTATCGGTAGTGGTAGTGGTAGTGGTGTTAACAATACTCAAGAATATCTGTTACCGAATAGCGGTCTTATTTACAGTAGTCGGGATGATGCTCTGCGAGATTTGAGTTCAGCTAAAAAAACTACAGGTACAGATGCTCAAAAGGAAGAAAACCAAAAGCGGGAAAGTTCTGTAGATTTTATTCTAGATCCTACCCGTCGTCCTAATGCAATTGTCCTAATCAATGGTGAAAAAATTTGGCGTAAAAATGAATACAGAGAAGTCGAGAAAGGATTAATTTTAGCTTCTAATCTACCTGTGTATGTTAGGGGTAATTTTAACCTTCATACCCAAGAAGAATTCACATCTACACTAAGTCCTAATTGGAGTAATTTTTACACTCGTACAAAAAATCAATTAAATGTCCAATTTGCTTGTCGTAAAAATGACCCAAGACTGCCAAAATGTACTGTTGGCGATGAATGGCGACCAGCAAGTATTTTAGCAGATGCTGTTACTTTGCTTTCCGGTAACTTCCGCTTTGGTTTCCGCAATGAAGGTGACTACGATTTAAATAATAACTTGGGAGATCAAGATTCTATTGATAAATTTCAGGAAAATAGCTTTTCTAATAATGCTTATGTAACAAACGCAGACTGGAGTAATCCTGGAAATGGTGGACTTCCCAAAGACTTTGACTCTAGTACTACAGGTGTCCAAGGTAGCTCTTATCTTAATAATTTTGTGACACCAGTTCAGCGTCGGACAAATTTTAATGAATACTTGATGGAAATATGTCCTAAACTTCCGGTCTCAGCCTGTAGTTCCGATGACTGGGTAGTTATTGTGAAGGGAGTACCCAAAAAATCATTGGATGTTTACGGTACAAACGTAAACGACATAGACTCAGGTACGACCGCTAAACCTCCAATACCTGAGTACCAAAAATTTCCTCGTCGTCTAGCATTTGAACGTAAACCAGATCCTAGCGATCCTAATAAATTCATAATAGTCAAAAGGAAAAACGACCGCTCAGAAGTTGCTAATGGTGCTTTTGGTAATAGCACTCCTTTAGGGATAGATAATAGTGGTAAAGTACAAAATCCAACTCAAACCTTATCTGAACCACGTTCTAGACCTTCAGCGCTATGGTTTAAAACAGGAAGGACTTATCGACTCTCATATAACGAACCAACACCAGCAAACTTAGTAAATAATCCTGTATTGACTCCTATCCTACAAATTGATAGACCTATAGCAACTCCATCTCAAACAACTAACAAAAAAGTTGGACCAGGTGATGGGATTACTGGTAATAGACAAACCTGGTTACAACAAGCTACAAATACTACTTTTAATCTTGTAGTTGCTGCTGGAGATACACCCGCTCGTCCTGATGAAGATAATGGTGGTTTGCACAACTTTGTAAGATTTGCTGAAAACTGGATTCCCAGTGGAAGCTTTAACACTAAGCAGATAGCTAGAATTTACGGTTCATTTATCCAAACTCAACGCAGTAAATATGCGACTGCTCCTTTTAGGTCGTCGTTAAAGTCTGACTCCACTGGAAAATATAAATACTTAATCGTAGGTAACGAGGGTAGGGCACCATTCTACGTCGCTCCTGACAGACAGTGGGGTTATGATGTGGGTCTATTATCTCAGGCTCCGGATTTATTTGCACAGAAGTTAGTAAGAACTCCAGATGATTTACCTGATGAGTTTTTCCGGGAGGTTGGTAGAGACGACCCGTGGGTTGCAACTTTATTGTGTGCAAAAGAAGGTAACTCATATATTTTAGAAAGAGACCAACGTCCTAGTATTTGTAAATAGTGTGAATAGACTGCTGATACCAATTCTGTATGAGTTTGTGCTAAATCGCTCTCAGTTTAGAAGGCTGGAAGAAGCCCACATCTTTATAAAGAAATGGTATGAGAGACTTAATTCTCCAGTTTGTTCGCGATTCAAGAGAAAGGGAGAGAATTAATTACTGATTTCAAAAATCAAATATTAAGCACATAAATATAGCAAAAAATATGGTGTTATTTCTAAAACAGATACTTTTGAAAACTAATAAAACTAACTCTGAAAATGATTCTGGAGAGTCTGGTTTTACAATTATTGAATCCTTGATTGCAATTGTTGTTGTAGCAATTTTAATGACTGCGATCGCGCCGGTAATTGTTTTTTCTACTGCAACCAGGGTTCAAGCTAGAAGGGTAGAAATGGCTACCCAAGCAGCGAGGTCGTTTATTGATGCACTTAGAACCGAAAAAGTTGACTCTAGTAAAATTGAAACTATCCAAGTTAATGGATTAGCATCAAGAAAGATTTCGTCAAATAGTGGCGATTATTTAATCGACACTAATGAGATGAAACTCCCAACTAATAAAACAAAATTATACTGTTTCAACAAAGATAGTACATTTGGAGAACCTGGTTGTACCAGCGATCTTTTTTATATTCAAGCTGCACGAATTTCAGTTACAAATAGTACTCAACCCAAAGATGGTTATCGTTTAGCAATTCGCATTTATCGTCACGATACCGAATTTACTAAAATCAAACAGCAAGATGAATATAGGAAAAAGCAAAGTACTGCGACAGGTGGACTTGGTAGTCGTCTCAGACCACTTTTACAGATGAGTACAGATATTAGTGGTGATGACACTTCTTTTGAAGCTTTGTGTCAACGTCTGGGTTCTGCTAGTGGAAGTTGTAGTTAATTTGATGTATCTCTGTAAGGGTTTAGTAGTGACTAAACCCTTAAGAAACATATAGTTTTTGTAATCCTCACATTAAATATTTTTTATCAATACGTAAGTCTTAACATATTTAATTCCCGGATATATCTACTTTAAATAACAGGTAATACAGTTCATTTAAGCCTAAAAACTATAAATAATGTATGTTTTTAAGTTGAAGTTCATAACCCAACAGCATCAACAGGAAAGTTGGGTAATTATCAAACTTTACTAACCTACAATTCTTCTTTTCTGAACCAGATTATCTTAAGGGAAGGATACAAGATTTTAAGTTTTTCAAAATAGTGGGGAATCACGGTAAATTTTCCTTCTTTTATATCTTTTATATTAAGGGTCAAATTACAGTATGAATAGAATCAATAGGATAACTAAATTTCTACTGGGTAATCATTTAAAAAGCTATAAGTTAACTAAACTAACTAAACTAAATAAATCAGCTAATACAATAGATGGTTTTACCCTAATTGAATTACTAGTGGCGATGATTATAGCAACATTAGTGATTACGCCGTTACTAGGCTTTATGATTAACATTCTAGATACAGATCGTAAAGAAAGCGCAAAAGAAACTTCGGAGCAAGAAATTCAATCAGCCATTGATTATATTTCACGAGATTTACAACAAGCTGTTTATATTTATGACCCCGTTGCATTCACAAAAACATCATCTACAACTCCAAGTTTATCGGGCATAAAAAATCAAATTCCCCCAACAAAAACAGCACCTGGATGTAGTAATCGTAGTGAATGTAAACCAATTCTAGTATTTTGGAAGCGAGAATTTAAGGAAAATGTAATTCCTAATCAAAACAATGGTAATGATGATTCTTTTGTATATTCATTAGTGGCTTACTATGTCATCAAAGATAATGATAATACTTGGTCTAATGCTACTCGAATAGCGAGATTTCAGATAGAAGATGGAGTAAGACCAACAGATGGCAGTGGTGTAGCTTGTTCTGGATATCTTAATGATAAATTTGTGAAGAATCAATGTCCTAGTAAAGGTTATCAACCGTTTGATTTATCCTTAAGGGCAGCAAACATTCATGAAAAAATGAATAGCTGGACAGCTAATTCTACAGCTTATACCGATAAAGCCAATGTATTAGTAGATTTCATTGACCAGACTCCAATATCAAACTTAAGAAATTCACCAAACAAACCAACTTGTCCTTCTGGAACTTTATCTGAAGGGGGTGTGATGGGTTTTTATGCTTGTGTGGATCATACAAAAACTACAGCAACAGTATTTTTACGGGGTAATGCTTTAGTTCGTTTACAAAATGATGCAAGTAAAGTTTATAACGAAAATAACAAAACTTATTTCCCTACTGCATCTAGAAATATTGAAGGACGAGGATATTTATTTAATGAGTGATTTGTTAAGAGGGTTTGATTGGTAATGGGTAATTGGTGTGTACTAGATGTTAGATACAGATAATTATGATAAATGTAAGTTTAAAAAAATCAGTTTTAGAAAAATTCTGTCTAGACACTAAAATTAGAGATAATTCTGGATTTACCTTATTAGAGGTAATGGTAGTAGTTATTATAATTGGTGTTCTTGCTGCGATCGCTGCTCCGAGTTGGATAGAATTCACTAAAAGACAACGTCTAAATAAAGCTAATGATATTGTTTTGAGTGCGATCCAAGATGCACAGCGACAGGCTGAGAAGAAAAAGATTAGCTATAGTGTCAGTTTTGCGGTTGACAGGGATAAACCTTATTTCGCAGTCTACCCAACTATAGTAAATAACACAGCAATTGATATATCTAAAGCAAGTTTTAGTGGTTCCGGTACACCTTGGAGACCTTTGGGTGAAGATTTAGGGATTAAAGCAGAAGAAATATGGCTAGGTTCTAAACCCAGTAAATCTAATCAAGTATCTAGACTAGATAATAGAAATAAAATAGAAACAGTAACTTTTAATTATTTGGGTATTCCAGAAACTGAAACACCAGTGAGCATTGTTACAGCTGTACCAAACTTCAGTAATACCTCACGAGCTAGTGCAAGCAAAAGATGCGTGATTATACAAACTATTTTAGGAGGAACGAGGATAGGTAAGAATAATGAATGTACATAGTCGTTCATGTTTCAACTTGATAATACTCTTAGTTTACGAAAGTCCAGATAATTGTACTTACAAAAGATAAAGTATTTACTTCACGATTATGACTTAAGGAAATAAACACTAATCATGGGAAATTTATAAGATTTTCTAAATCCTGAATAAAAAACAATAAAAATACTGAAGACTAGACTGCACGATAGGAAGAAAATGAAAATATCAGGTGCAGTTTTATTTTATTGAGAAAATACTCTCCACAATGAATTGCAATTACCATGAACGAACATTTTCATATTACTGTTGCAGTTCCGACCTATAACGGAGCTAGTCGCTTACCAGTATTGCTAGAACATTTACTTTCATCAACTGGTGTAGAACATCTTAATTGGGAAATAATTATTGTTGATAATAATAGTAGCGATCGCACTGCTGATGTTGTTAGACAATATCAATTTTCTTGGACAAAATACTGCCCTTTAATTTACTGTTTAGAAACAAAACAGGGGGCAGCATGGGCAAGAATATTAGCTGTCAAAAAAGCTCGAGGTGAAATAATTGCCTTTTTAGATGATGATAATTTACCTGCAAAAGATTGGCTTTTAGAAGCATATAAATTTGGTAAGGAGCATCCTAAGGCTGGTGCTTGGAGCGGTCAAATTCATGCTGATTTTGAGGTACAACCACCAGAGAAGTTTGAACAAATTCAAAATTTTTTAGCTATCAGAGAACATGGAGATCAATCTCACATTTTTGATGCGAAGAATTTAAGATTACCTCCTGCTGCTGCATTAGTAGTACGTAAAAAAGCTTGGGATGAGAATGTTCCATTAATTCCTTCATTAACTGGTAAGTTACCTGGTTTATTTATACAAGGTGATGATTATGAACCATTATTATATATATACCGAGGAAAATGGGAAATTTGGTATAACCCTAAGATGCATACTTATCATCAAATACCAGCTTGGAGATTAGAAAAGGAATATTTATTAGTTTTGGCAAGTGGTTGTGGTTTATCTACATTTCAACTACGTATAATAAATTCTCAAACTTGGCAAATTCCATTTATTTTTATTAAAACTATTCTTAGTAATTTACGACGAGTTATTAATCATTTGATTAAATACAAGGGTCAATTTAGAAAAGAATTTATACCTTTGTTTGAAATCAAATTTTATTTAGCTAGTATGATGAGCCCTTTTTGCTCAATAAATCTA
>JBCCDM010000166.1:0-12671 GCA_039030795.1 Cyanobacteria bacterium P01_A01_bin.84 | reverse complement strand
GCAGCTCATCACCGCGATCCCGATGCCAAGCACCTTGTAGAAGCTCACGGTTTCCCACCCCAGCAAAATGGCTATCGCCAGCGTAAACAAGGGCTGCGACGGCTGCCAGGAAACAAAGCCAGTAACACCTACAGAGTTGCCTGATCAAACGACTGCAGAAGGAACTAGACGAAAGGTCGTAAAGCCAAATAGACTGCAGTATTCCAAAAGAGGAGGCGTGTTCCTGTCGGTGTCTGCTCAAAACATCACTTAATTCTAATAGAGCAGCATCATCGCCAACCAAAGTATTGTCTAAATCCGTAACAAACATAAACTGAGCCATAGTTCTAAATTTCCTTCTATAAGGCTTTACCATCAAAAAGTTTATGTTGTTTTGGTACAATTTGTAATGTTTATTCTTTGGCAAAATAATTATTGCTTTTATCTTTATTTTTTAACAATTACTAATTGCTATATACGCTGATTTATGTTCGGGTGAGGTCTCAATTAGACTAATTCGAGGCAGTCCTGATAAAAAAATTTTTACTATCTCTTATTTAACCCCGGAATCCTTTGCTTTCTTTTTCCCAGATGGACTTGCAATACGCCATATTATAGATGTCTATGAACCTTGGTTACAATATGAGGTGAGTTTAAGAGAAAATTTGCCTTTAAATATGTGCAATACAAATCTTCAGGAAATGATGTTATTAATTGCGTTATTAATTTTGTTTGCGATGTCGAATGTAGCGTTGACGAAGTATAGTGAGAATACTCCTTTATCTGGCTAATTATACGCTCTACCCAAGCTTCAATAACATAATTACAACTATCTAAGCGAATATGAGACAACACTTTTAGCCTCTTAAAGGTGGAACTATAAAAGAAAACTCACCCAAATTTGCTAATAATGTGTAACTTTATTGATATAGAAGTTGTATCAGATAGATATGTTCTGAGTTTGGGAAATATAGAAAATAGTACTCTGGAAAGTGTTTCATAATCTTATGGCTGACAACCTAATAACTATAAATAAGAATACTTATATTTTTTTGGAGCAAGAGTTAAAAATGTTGCGTCAAAAGGTTGTCAGCTTAGAAAATGCGATGAAAACAGAAACAGAAGTTTACGACCGACTTTTAGATGGAATAGCGGTTGCGACAAATTGTTTGCTAACTATAGAAGATTATCATGAATCAGTGAATAGGGCTTTAGCTGCCTTGGGAAAAGCTATTAATGTAGATAGAGTTTACATATTTGAAAGTCATCAACATCCAGATACAAAAGAAATGTTGATGAGTCAACGTTGGGAGTGGGTTGCTGATGGTATAAGTCCAGAAATTGATAATCCTCAATTGCAAAATCTAGCTTACCATGATTTTTTTCCACGCTGGTGTGACTTTTTTGCTCGTGGAGAACTTGTTTATGGATTAGTTAAAACTTTTCCTCAAACCGAACAAGATATTTTGAACTGTCAAAATATTCTTTCTATTTGTGTAATGCCAATTTATATCAAAAATCAGCTTTGGGGATGTATTGGTTTTGACGATTGTCACACAGCCCGGAAATGGAATAAGCTGGAGAAAACTGCTCTCGAAGCTGCGGTTGGAAATTTGGGTGCAGCGATCGCCAGACATGAAACTGAAGCGAAATTGCAAGAATCCCAGCAGTTAATGCAGTTGGTAATGGATAATATTCCTCAGTTAATTTTCTGGAAAGATAGAAATAGCATTTTTCAGGGCTGTAATATTAATGCTGCAAAAGCGGTGGGAATGAGTTGTCCAGGGGAAATTGTTGGTAAAAATGATTATGATTTATCTACGACTACCGAACAATCTGATTGGTATCGGGAATGTGACAAGCGAGTCATGGAATCCGGACAAGCAGAACTGCATATTATTGAAACTTATCAACAAGTAGAAGATGGTAAACAAGCTTGGTTAGATACGAATAAAATTCCATTGCGTGATGGGAATAATAATATAGTTGGTATTTTAGTAACTATTGAAGATATTACCGAGCGTAAGCTATTTGAGGAAAGATTAGCAAATTTAAATCAAGAGTTAGAAGCTAAAGTAGAAGAACGTACAGCAGCGCTGTATGAAAGTGAAGCAAGACTGCAAAGACTTACAGATAAAATTCCAGGGATGCTTTATGAGTGTCGCGTGGATACCAGAGGTGCAGTATCTTACCCTTATGTTTCTTCGGGATGTCGGGAAATATTAGGTTTAGAACCCAAACAAATTCAAGAAGATGCAGCTTTATTCTTGAGTTGCATTCATCCAGATGATTTACCCAAGATGAAGACAATTCACCTCAATTCCTTACAAAATTTAGAAAACTGGGAATGTGAATGGCGGATTATTAAATCAGATGGACAAGAAAAATGGGTAAAAGCGATCGCTCATCCCCAAGTACAAGATGATGATAGCATTATTTTTTATACTTGTATGGTGGATGTTAGTCAGTTCAAAGTAGCACAGGAAGCTCTACAGCAGCGAGCGAATCGACTCCGCATTCAAAATACGGTCTTGACTAAACTGGCGAGGAGCCAGACTATTAATCAAGGTGCTTTAGAGCAGCTTGCACGAATCATTACCATCAATACTGCTAAAATTTTGAATGTAGAACGAGTCAGTATATGGTTATATGATGAGCAGAAAACTTGTATAAAATGTATAAACTTATTTGAGCGATCGCTTAATAAACATACTCAAGGGATAAAACTTTCTGTCTCAGACTATCCCATTTATTTCCAGGCTATAGAAACAGAAAATATCATTGCTGCAAATGATGCTCATACCGATCGAAGAACTCGTGAATTTTCCAAAAGTTATTTAACTTCCCTGGGTATAACTTCCATGCTTGATAGTATTATTCGTTCCAGAGGAAAGACTTTGGGTGTAATTTGTGTCGAGCATACTGGTTCAAATCGTCAATGGAATCCGGAAGATGAAAACTTTGTCCGTTCGGTTGCCGATATCATTTCATTAGCAGTTGAGGTACGAGAAAGCAAGCGTGCAGAAGCTTTATTAGTGGAACAAGAGCAGTTTTTACGGAGCATCTACGATGGAATTCATCATAGTATATTTGTCATAGATGTTCTAAATTCTAAGGAGTTTCGATGTGTAGGTATGAATTCCTTTGGGCTACAAACCATAGGTAAAAATATTAATGAAGTTGTTGGTAAAAATATAGAAGATATTTTTGATCGTAATACAGCGCGAACAATTCATCAAAAATTCTCTATGTGTCTTGAAACAGGTCATGCTATTACATATGAAGAATGTTTAAGAGTACAGGAAAAACAGACCCATTTTTTGACTAAAATCAATCCCCTCCGAGACAGAGAAGGTAAGATTTATCGCTTAATTAGCACAACTTTAAATATTAGCGATCGCAAAAGTGCAGAAATTGAATTACAGAAAAAAGCTACTGAGTTAGAAAATACTATAACCGAACTACAACGTACTCAGACCCAACTAATTCAAAGTGAAAAAATGTCTGGGTTAGGGCAAATGGTAGCAGGTATAGCACATGAGATCAATAATCCTGCTACTTTTATTCACGGTAATCTTACTTATATTGAAAAATATATCCAAGATTTATTTGGACTGTTAAAACTTTACCAAAAATATTATCCTCAACCCCCAGTAGAAATTCAAAATGAGATTGAAGAGATAGAACTCGATTTTCTGAAAGAGGATGTAGCAAAAATTCTCCGCTCCATGGAAGAAGGAACATCTCGTATTCGGAAAATAGTTCTTAGCTTACGTAATTTTTCACGTCTTAATGAGTCAGATTTTAAAAAAGTTGATATACATGAAGGTATTGAATCTACTTTGATGATTTTACACAATCGTCTTAAAGTCAAACCAGATTATCCAGAAATTAAAATCATTAAAGAATACGCCAAATTACCTCCAGTTGAATGTTATCCCGGTCAGTTAAATCAGGTATTTCTGAACATATTAATAAACGCTATTGATATTTTAGAAGAAGCAACCCTTAAAATTCAGAATTTTACTCCCCAAATTCGCATTTTTACAACATTATTAAATAATAATACTGTCCGAATTGGTATTTATGACAATGGTTATGGTATTCCGGACGAGATAACAAAAAAAATATTCGATCCCTTTTTCACAACTAAAGATGTTGGTAAAGGTACTGGATTAGGTTTATCGATTGGTTATCAAATTATTGTAGATAAACATGGTGGTAAATTGTACTGTCAATCTCATCCAAAACGGGGAGCAAAATTTATCATTGAAATACCAGTTAGTCAGTCTATTTAGACATGATTCCGGGTTAAGAAAATTTATAAGTTAAGAACTGATATCTTTTCCGCTTACATTGGAATGATAAAATATATGAGTTTAAAAAACTCTGCGCTCCTCTGCGCTTACCTCCGCGTTACTTTGCGTTTGAAAAAATATAATTCCGAACCGTTCGCAATGACGGTTATTTTTACGGACATCATATCAAAATAAAAAAAAAGACAGAAATAAGAATTCTGTCTTTAAGACGATGTGTGTGAAGAAAAGAAAAATAATATGAATAAAAACCACATTTAGCAAGTACAAAGTTTCAACTTGCTTTAACCTTGGTTAAAGATAGTACGTTTTTGCTGTTTGTAAGACTGCATAATTTCGTCAGTTTGAGATTCTTGTTCGGAAGAAAGATTTAAACTGTTTAATGCAGACTTCATTTTTTGACCATCTTGTAAAGCACTTTGGAACTGGATTCTTTGATCGGAGGTTAAAATTGATTCAACTTCTGTCTGTGCATTCGCTTTAACTTGTTGAAGCTCAGTTCTTTGTTCTTGAGTCAGATTTGCTTCTTTTTTCCCTTGACAAGCTAATGCTGTCGCAGGAAGACTTATAGTCAGAGCGGTAGATGCAGCTAAAATCAGTAGTCTGGATTTCATCTTGAGTTCCCTCAAATGTTCTTACGACTCACAATTATTAGTGTGAGGTATAAATGTGACATTAGGGTGACAGAATTGGTAATTGGATGATACCGGAGTGGCGATCGCTTTTGATGCTATTGGTTTTATTCTCATTGAAGATAAACCACGGTGGTTGGGACGTTTTCCTTTTCCTTTTTCCCCACCCCCTGTAAAGTAAAGTTATAACTGATAATTACTGTTTTACCTGCTTCATAGATAAACCAATTCGCTTTAATTTCTGGTTAACTTCTAATACTTTGACTTTGACAACTTGTCCGACTCTAACTTCAGTTTTAGGGTCCTTAACGAAGTGATTTGCAAGTTGGGAAATATGTACTAAACCGTCTTGATGTACCCCAATATCTACAAATGCACCGAAATTTGCAACATTGGTGATCATTCCTTCCAATTCCATTCCTTCCTCTAGGTCGGAAATTTCTTTAATTCCTTCCTTGAAGGTCGCATACTTAAATTCAGCCCGGGGGTCTCTTCCTGGCTTTTCTAGTTCATTCAGGATATCTCTTAATGTAGGTTCCCCAATAGTATCAGTAATATATTTCTTTAGGTCTATTTGATGGCGTTCTTTACCAATTGTGGCGATTTGCTGTAATGGTAAACTTAAATCTGAAGCGATCGCTTTGACTACTGGGTAACTTTCCGGATGGACTGCGGTATTATCAAGTGGGTTTTCTCCATCTCTTATACGTAAAAAACCGGCGGCTTGTTCAAAGGCTTTCGGTCCTAATTTTGGTACTTTTAGCAGTTGACGGCGGTTTTTGAAGGCTCCGTTCTGGTTGCGATAAGTAACAATATTATTGGCGACGGTGGAGGTAATACCGGATACAAATGTTAGCAATTCCTTAGAAGCGGTATTTAAATCAATCCCCACATAGTTAACGCAACTTTCAACGGTTTCTTCTAATTTCTTCTTCAGTAATTTTTGGTCTACATCATGCTGATACTGTCCTACACCAATTGATTTCGGATCAATTTTGACTAATTCTGCAAGAGGGTCTTGCAAACGACGACCGATACTAATGGCACCACGGACAGTAATATCTAAATCGGGAAATTCTGCGATCGCAACTTTGGATGCTGAGTATATTGATGCTCCTGATTCGTTGACGATAACTGTAATTGGTTTTTTATTTATAGTTTTTAGTACCTGGGAAATAAATTCTTCTGTCTCTCTGGAGGCTGTACCATTACCAATAGCTATCAATTGAATGTCATACTTTTGAATAAATTCTGTGAGAATCCTTGCTGCTTGGGGACGTTGTTTTTCTCCCGTATGGGGAAATATTGCCTGATATTCCAAATATTGACCCGTACTATCCATAATCGCAACCTTACAACCAGTCCGAAAACCTGGGTCAACTCCCATAGTCGGTTTCATCCCTGCGGGTGCTGAGAGTAATAATTCTCGTAAGTTGGTTTCAAAGGTTTTAATAGACTCGATATCAGCGTAGGTTTTCTTTTCTGAGATTACTTCACTGGTTAAAGAATTTTTCATCAAGCGATTAAATGCGTCTTTGAGCATTCCTTGATAAAAGTTATGAAGAGAAGCTTCCCTAGTGCGTATCTCTTTAGACTCTAGGTAAGATAAAACCACATCTTCATCATAAGCGACCTCAAAATTGAGAATTCCCTCGGCTTCCCCCCGACATAATGCCAACATATTATGAGGAGCAATTTTACTTACACTAATCTGATATTCCCGATACATTTCATATTTTGTCGTTCCTTCTGGGTAATCTTTTTTTATTCGGGAAACAAAATTACCATTCCTTAAAAAATAATCTCTTAAATAAGCCCGTAATTCTGCCTTGTCCGCCACTTCTTCAGCTAAAATATCCCTAGCACCTTTAAGAGCATCATCTGGGGATTTTACACCTTTTTCCTCATCAACATATTTTAAAGCTTCTTGTTCTAAACTAGCCGAGCCGCCATTTTTTACATTCAACGACTCGATCCACCTAGCCAATAACTCTAAACCCTTCTCTCTGGCAATAGTAGCGCGAGTCCGACGCTTGGGACGAAATGGTAAATATAAATCTTCTAATTCCGTTTTTTGTAAACAACCGCTAATCTTGGTTTTCAACTCATCAGTTAACTTATCTTGTTGAGCGATCGCTTTTAAAATTACCGACTTACGTTCTTCCAGTTCCAAAAGATAAGTATATCTCTCATTCAAAGAACGCAGCTGTACTTCATTCATTTCCCCTGTACGTTCTTTTCGATAGCGAGCAATAAAAGGAACTGTCGCACCTTCTGCAAATAATTCTAGAGCATTTTGCACTTGATATGGCTGAAGTTCAAGTTCATTTGCAAGTAATTGAGGTATGTTGAGCATATTTCTCAGAAGTCAGGAGTTATAAAAACACGCCTATTAAACAATCAGAATAAAAATAGAATATCAGTAAGAATTGTAATTGTAAGCCTTTTAACTTATTTTTTTCATTTTACTGAAAACGAAAAATGTATATCTATACTTGTAAATTTTATACTTTTATACTTTCAGGACTGAAACAAAGTAAAACTTTCATAACTGCCGAAACATCCTCTTAGGGTTAGCTTAACCTGGGGTTAATAAATAGAAGGGTTTAATTAAATATAGGATGGGTTAGTGTAGCGTAACCCATCAATTCAAAGGATTTAGCAGGTAATAAATAAAACACATCTATTATAGGTAATTATACTTTCCTAGTTATTACATAAATTCAAGATTTAATATTATTTTCCTACCAAATCAGTATCACGCTAAATCTGTGATATTCGCCACTGACTATGTTGAGATATCAATTTTATATTTAATCAACATCTCCCGCATTCATAATGTAGAGACGTTAAATTTAACGTCTCTACTAGGTTCAATAAAAGTACGTATTTAATTTTTGGAGACGTCTAATAGTATTATCTTTGGTATTTATCTCTGGTATTAAAAAAAGTACTAGTAAATAAAACTTATATATGAAACCCAGTAAGTAAGTAAATAAAGAAAACTATCATTTTGATATATAGTATGCTCTCACAAAAATAATATCTCCGCCTAATTACTGAGTATGGTTTGACAATATTTGACAATATTTTAACTATTCACTACCTTTCCGCTAAGATTTACTAAAAATAATAATTCCCGAAAATTTCTGTAATATTTTCCGTAATATTTTTCTAGGGTCTGAATTTGGTGAAATAATTGAAAAATGTATAAATTTATATAGGGATATTTTGAGCAAAAAATAAAAATTACAAATATTTTATAGTTTATATGTTGTAACAATAACCATTAAGGATGTAAAATAAAGACTATTAGATATACCTATAAACAACTTATTTTGAAATCAACCGAAAGTTAATATGCCTCTATTATTTTTAATTCCACTTTTTACAGGTTTAGTAAGCGGCTATATTTTTAAAAAATCAGTAGATGAAATTGGTTATTTAGCCGGTTTAATAGCTGCAATAAGTATACTTATTAGCTTAGTAATTGCACCTTGGGAGATTCAGCTTCTTCTACTAGTACTAATTTTAGTAATAACTAAAAAACTTTTGCAGCAAAATACTTACAAAACTAAACTTGATAGCAGTAATTCTGGTCACACTAATTAATATTCAATTCAGAAATATTTAACTTATAAATATTCAACTTAGAAATATTCAACTCAATAATATTAATTAACTTTGATGATAGTTAACATCTAAATCATGTAAACAAAATTACCAATAATTTCCTATTGGTTACTTAAAAAGCTTGGTACATTAAGAATATGAAAGTAAAATAATCCTACAATCAAAATGGTGTAAGCAGTTGAACTGCCTAAACCGATAAGTAAATCTTTCTTAAAATTCCTATGGGTTTCTTCTTGAGTAATAATATCTGTAACACCAATTTGCATCATTAGAATACCTAAAACATTTGATATCCAGTAACCGATAATCGTGAAAGGTAGAAATAAATCTTGAGAAATCCAACTCACCCCATAGCCAAACAAGTAAGCAATTGGTAGATTAAAAAATAAATCATTCCACCACGACAAGGGTGAAAGCATATATCCTAGACCGACAAAAACTAATCCTTTAATTTTTCTGAACATCATTCCAAATTATTTTGTCCCACTAAACTATAGTGTTAACTTTTCATTAATAAATGTAAAGGAAACGATATTTAAAATTAAGATTTAAAGTCAGTATTCCCGAAAATTACCCAATATTGTGAGATTAGTAAGCAACAAAATTACAGATTTCCTTAAATTCTGCATTATAATTTCACCGTTGATAATCGACATTTGCGATCGCAACAATTAATTGTAAAAATCCAATAATAAAATACACTTGTATCAAATATTGGACGGGGTGATAATTAACCTCGTTGATGCTGCTGTAAAAGCACAGGTAATGGGAAAAAAGTATAACCAACTCGCAGAGCTTTATAAAACAACTCTCCTAGATAACATACTTCCATTTTGGGAAAAGTACTCGATTGACTCAGAAGAAGGCGGTTATTTTACTTGTCTCGATCGAAAGGGTAAAGTTTACGATACAGATAAGTTCATTTGGCTGCAAAATCGTCAGGTTTGGTTATTTTCTATGCTTTATAACCAGTTAGATAAACGGGAAAGTTGGTTAAAGATAGCTGGGAATGGTGCAAATTTTTTAGCCAAACACGGTACAGATGACAGAGGTAATTGGTACTTTTCCTTGAATCGTGAGGGTGAAGCATTAGTAGAGCCTTACAATATCTTTTCTGATTGCTTTGCTGCAATGGCTTTTAGTCAATATGCTTTTGCATCTGGTGAGGAATGGGCAAAAGAGTTAGCATTACAGTCTTATAGTAATGTTTTACGTCGTCAAGAAAACCCAAAGGGTAAATATAACAAAACTTATCCCGGTACTCGTCCGATGAAATCTTTAGCGGTACCGATGATTTTAGCTAACTTATCTTTGGAAATGGAATGGTTATTAGAGGAAGACAACCTCGATATTAGTTGGAAAGAACATTTTCCTAGGAATTTTTCTTTAGAAAAAATTTTAGATAAAACCATCAAAGAAGTCATGAATGATTTCTTGGACGCAGAACTAGGATTAATGTTTGAAAATGTTGCTCCTGATGCTTCCCATGTTGACTGTTTTGAAGGAAGGTTAATTAATCCCGGTCATGGTATTGAAGCAATGTGGTTTATGATGGACATTGCTCAACATCGTCAAGATAAGCATTTAATTGAGAAAGCTGTTGATGTAGTTTTGAATATTCTTAATTTTGCTTGGGATAAAGAGTATGGCGGCTTATATTATTTTATGGATGTAAACGGACATCCTCCCCAACAACTCGAATGGGATCAAAAACTATGGTGGGTACATTTAGAATCTTTAGTTGCATTAGCAATGGGTTATCGTCTTACCCAGAGAGAAGAGTGTTGGGAATGGTATGAGAGGATGCATGATTACGCTTGGAACCATTTTGCTGATACTGAATATGGAGAGTGGTTTGGTTATTTAAATCGTCGTGGAGAAGTCTTGATGAATCTTAAAGGTGGTAAGTGGAAGGGTTGTTTTCATGTACCCAGAGCAATGTATATGTGTTGGTTGCAGTTTGAGGGTTTGGGGTAATTTGTATTAGTAATCCCTTTATGTCAGATGGTTGTTTTATTACTCAATTACTTAAATTAGATAAGTACCTAGGGACACAGCATTGTTGTGTCCCTACAAGAATAGATGATTCTCAATTATTTTCCATACAATTGATTCCTAGAAATTGTATCCGATACCTAACATGATTCCCACGTCTGTATCGTCATCTAAGAAAGCTCCATTTACACTACCATTAACGGTAAAACGGGAACCTAAAGGTACATCCACACCACCGGTTAGTAATAACCCAAATTCCGCATCGTCACTAGTTTCAATTGCGACTCCCGCTCCGATATAAGGAGACACACTGAATGATTTTCCTGCAACAGATGGTGTACCCTTTGGACCGAAATCAAAAGTTAAAGGAAGCAAAACAACTGGATCGTCATTAATAATTACCGATGGTCTAGCTGAAAAACGACGGGTCAGCCCAATTTTACTAATAACTCCAAAGCTACCTTCACCTAATGCTGTTTCGCCACCTAAGCCAATATTACCAGATACGCCGATGTAGCTAGAACCACCACGAGTTCTTCTACCGGGTTTGACACCACTAGCTGTATCAGTGCTGTCAGTATTATCTGTTTCATTTTCTGCTTGCTGACCTGTCAAATCTGGTGGTATCAGGACTTGGTTAACTGCGTGAATCACACCATTTGTTGCTTTGATGTCCGGTTGAATTACCCCTATGTTATTGATTGCTATTTTATTATTACCAGAATCAACCTGAATGTTGAGATTTTGACCTTCAAATGTTTCTAAATTTCCACTATTAAGTTGACTTGCAGTTAATTCCCCTGGGACTACATGATATCTAAGAAGTTTTATTAAGACTTCTTTATTTTCTGGTTGTTGTAACTGTTGGAGAACATCTGGAGGTAAGTCAGCAAATGCTGCATTGGTGGGAGCAAAAACTGTATAGGGACCCGGTTCTTGAAGAATATCTGCTAGTCCTGCTGTTTGTAGTAGGGAGGTAAGGGTAGAAAAAGAGTTACTAGAGGAAGCGATCGCAACAATATTACCATTACTAGTTTGAGCTGTAGTAGTGGTTTCACCAACTCCGCCAACGATATAATTGGCAGCAAGAACGTTACTTGCTAGTGGTTGAGCCTGCCCCTGTTTTACTAAAGCCTGATATAAAAGTGCTGTAGCTTCGGCACGGGTTAAAATCCCATTGGGACTAAGTATTTTTACATTTGGATAGTTAACAACTATATTCGATTCTGTTGCTGCTGTAATGTTACTTAGAGCATACTCAGGAATTGCAGATGCATCATTATAGTAAGTATCCAGATTCTGGGTGTTGCTAGCAGTTAATCTCAAACCACTAGTTATTGCAACTAAGGATTGAATTTTGGTAATTTCTTGAGTGGGTTGAAATTCATTTCCTGGATATCCACTCATGAAGCCAGTTTCGTATGCTCTTTGAATTGCAGATGCTCCCCAGTAATCAGAGGGAACGTCTGTAAATCCTCCTGGTGGTAGTTGACGAATTACGTTTTGATTAAAGGCTTTCTCAATCATCGCTGCAAATTCGGCACGTTGCACTGGTTGATTTGGTTTAAATGTACCATCAGGAAAACCAGCGATGATGTTTTTCTCTACTAAGGCTTGAATAAAGGGAGTTGCCCAATAATTTGCTGGTACGTCAGAGAAGCTAGCTGATGTGGGTGATTGACTAATTAGTTGATTCGATGATGGGGATTTTGTTTGAGCAGTGCTGGGATTACAAATAAATATAGAGTTAGCTGTAGCAAATATAACTCCAAAAGCTAGTAAAGAAGTAATTTTGGATGACCAATGCCGAAAAAAATCCATGAAAACACACTCCTCTTATTTTTTTTAATTGATATTGATTAGGAAATCTAAAAATTTAACCCCTGGGTTCATTATTGAGAGAAGTTTATACTCTCAGTGAATCAGTATAAAGTGTTATCAATAATTAATCTAATAATAATTTTCTGATAAGCTGGGGATAATAATTTAGTTACTTGTAAATATAATTGTTTACTAGCTATAATATGTATCCGCTACTTTTTGTCGCAATTATCTCACTGATAAAAACAGTAGTTAGAAATAATTAGGATCGAATTATCAAGGTTGATGATTCATG
>JBCCDM010000165.1:0-12696 GCA_039030795.1 Cyanobacteria bacterium P01_A01_bin.84 | reverse complement strand
ACATAAAAGACGATATAAGAATCATTTGAGAGTAAAACCGTAAAATGATGCTTATACAACCTTAGACAGTCAACAAATAGTCAAACTCTCATAAATTCGTCTTTTATTCCTTATTTATCAACTCACATAGAAATTAGATTTATTGCCAAAACCCTTAATTCGTGAGTTTTGAACCAAGAATATTACAATTCTTAAGAATTAATAAAAATTAGTTAACATATTAGTCAATTTATTTATAAATGAAACAAAAATTTAACGCTATTTAACAAGCACCGGGTGCATTTGCGCCATAAATATTTAGAAAAATATTTAATTGAGAAAAATGTTGTCTGAATTAAAAATAAAATGTTAAAAGTTAAATAATTCATAAGTATAGTTAACTTCTTGCTCTTATTGCATAACATAGAAGAAATCACGTCTACGAGGGTATTAAATGGAGTCATTACAAAACCAAGTTACGGCTTTGGCTGGAAAACTCGACTCCCTCTATCAAGTAATCGAACGACTTGATAACAAGTTCTCTCAAACTTTGTCAGAATGCCGCTTAGGGGCACAACAAGTGGAAGACGAATTTTGGGAAAGCGGTACTATCGGTAACAGCCGATTAAGAGGGGAAATCAGAGTTAATTCTGAACTAGAGCATAAAGACGTTCTAAGTGATGGTATGTATCTAGAAGGAGCCTCAGAAGCAGGAGAGAATAAAATTACACCAGAAATTCAAATTCAAAGACTTACAGCACAATTGACCGCAGCGTATAATCGCATTGCTGCATTAGAAGAACAGTTATTGCTTAAGAGAATAAAATCTTAGGTTTCCTTGGTAAGGTTAATTCTTTTGCTAAAGTTCCCAACAGCAACCTTTAAGGTACTTGGAAAGCACATTTACTTGATAAAATAATGTAATTCGCAATTTAATTCGCCAAATGCGGAAATTCTTTGGCAGATTCATTCAATAATCCTGATGCCAGAGTACTTATAAATTCTAGATTATAGCGCTTTTCAATTGAATGTCATACAAAACTCTATAATGGGTGATTGTGATGCTTTGAAAAATAACCATATAAATATTTCATTCAATAGAAAACTGCTATTTAGCCACTCAATGAGTTTCACTGTTGAAAGACAAAGGGTAAATAAAATAATTTAGTCGATCAAAGTTAATCAAAATTCATCAAAAAAATCGAACCAACTATTGAGTGAATCCAACAACTTATTAACTATTCAGCAAACTGTACGCTTCTAATTGGGACTCTATTAGTTGTAAAAGCTGGTGCTGTTGTAAATTATTAATCATAGATGCCGAAATACAAGCACCACCAGCACCTACACCTTCTTTAACAAATCCTTGTTCGTAAGCTTGCAATTGCGGATAACGAGAATTTGTAAAATTTAATTTTGTAGCTAATAAAGGTGGTGTAACTCCCTCCGAAAGAATGGAATTTTTACCTTTTAATTTGGCTAACTTTACGGTATCACCGGTTGGGTCTTTTGCAACCCAGCTGGTGGTACCAACTATTATTTCATGGGGTTGCCAGTATAGGTTATTAACACAAGCGATCGCCCGAGTTAAAGCATATACGGCTAGCATTTGGGTTCCTCCAGCTAAGAGTACCCCGCACTCGCGACTAGCTGCTATAATCATTCCTGCCGCGATCGCCTGCATGGGATCCCCAAGGGCTGCTACTATTTGTAAAGGGTTGAGATTTTGTATATCTGAATCTATTGGATATAAACCAGCTAATTGTTTTAATCCGGTCTGTACTACCTGTAATTTTTGCGAATGATTACAAACAGGATGAGAACTATTTACCTTCCCAGTTGCATCTATCCCTAAAGCTGTCAAAATAGCTAAGGCGGTTGTAGTTCCTCCCACAACACATTCACTTATAATTAGGTAACTATTTTTTAACTCTTTCCCCAACTTTTCACCCCAAATCAAACCTTGCTCAAATAAATGCTCTACGGTATCAATTCCCATTGCTCTACCAGTACTTAAACATTTAGCAGGAATACCACCAACATCAACGTTTGGAACCTCTGGAGGTTGGGGTAAACCAGCATTAAAAATTCGCACGGGGATATGAAAATGTTCTACGACAGCGCGAGAAATAAATACCGGAGAAGCACCGGCAGTTAATGGTGGTAAAGGATACTGGGGCTGATGGGAGGCACCATAGTATAAAAATTCAGCATCCGCACACGCTGTGTATTTTCTATCTTCTGGAGTGCTACCAGCTGCTGAAATTCCTGGGATCAGAGCAGTTTCTGTAAATCCTAAAATACAAGCAAAAATAGGCTGACAACCTTTGTATTGTTGTAACCATTTTTCAGCCTGTTCGATTTGAGTGTAGATATTAATCATATATCCTATGATTGCAGCAGATGCTCTCCATTAAAATGAATCAAATGTGTTGCGTCTTCCGCTATCCATACATCTGTCTCCCAAGCAATTTCCGATAAATATTCCATCATTGCTTGACGATTAAGAAAACTAGTCACCATCACTAATGGAATTGTTGCATTCTTAAAAAGCTTTATAAGTTCATTTTTACGTTTGGGATTAATCAATCCGTGGGAAGTTACAGCTTCAATTAAGACTAACCAATTTTTATTTATAAAATAAATGATGACATCAGGCATCTTGCCATGAGAATCTATAACAACTTCTTCGTAGGGTAAATTATTCTCCTTAAAAAAGTCATCGTCAATGCGATCGCTGATGCTAATTTTTACACTTTTGGCTTTGATGGTTTCTTTAACTGCATGAATAATCACTGTTTCTTGTAATACTTCATCTTCGTGAAAAGCTTCTTTCCTAGATTCAAAAAGATGAATTTGATATAAAGCCATCATTTCCAGAAATTTTTGACGGAAATCACGAAAATAGGAGCCATTACAAAAACTTCTGGGTGTAATTGATACCAACTCACCTCCTGAACTTTCTCAATCTTTTTTCTGACGTTAAAACGTAAAATTTCAACCCGATCGGATAAAGTTTTATATGGGTAATTTGATAACTTGTCTGGTTCTAAGACTGTAAAGTTACTCACTACAATACTTAATTACTTGAATTTTTTATAAAAAATAAAAATAAAAAATCAATTTACTCATAATCCATAAGAACGCTCACCCAACGAGGTGGACGAGGAATAGAATTACCAATACGTTCAAATAGTAGCCATCCAACTAGATGTACCACAAACAAATAAAGAAAATTATTAAATAAAATAAGAGCGATCGCGCCGAGTTGAATGATCAGAACGCTAGGAGTAGATAATATACCCAGCTTCAAAAATAACCATTCAATAATACTGCTAACTCGGTCTATGGCGTAAATCCACAGGTCTTGACCACTTAGTATAGATAGTAACCATATGCGAAAAAATACCCCTAGGACTCCTAAAAGTGTTCCCAGACTGATAGATACAATCCAGGGAACTCGACGATTCCAAGTCGCTCCGAGTAATACACCCATTAAGCCGTAGGGGATAACAAATAATAGACTCCGAGTTGGTCCCATAAGCACTAGTAAGAGCATTCCCGATACTAGTGCCCCCATCCATGATGCTCGCTTTCCCCAACGAAGATAAACCAGCGCTACAGGTAGAGGAAAAAATACTCGTAACAAACCTAATGGGAAGTAAAAGTTTATAAACCAAATCAAACTAGCGGTACTTGCCAAAAAGGCTGTTTCTACCATTCGCAAAGGTGCATCAACCTTCAAATCGGGACTTCTAAGACGGTTTCCATCGTTAAACCATTTATTAATGCCAACAGATGATTGTGTGTCTTCGCCTGTAAAATTAGGTTTGCTACTATTATCTTCCGATTCATCTGGAACCGAACCTGAAATACTCATACTTGATTGATTTGATTTATTTTGATTTGATTTATTTGATTGAGAACTCTTAGACTATCATTTGTTCCAAAGCTGATAGATCGGGAATACAAATAAATTCTTGAGTCCTTTTAATCAAACCTTTCTTCTCTATTCTGGTTAAAACCCGTGTGACCGTTTCTCTGGCTAATCCACTCAAACTACTGAGTTCTCGGTGTGGTAAGTTAGGAATTTCTGTTCCAGTCTGCCCTTTCTTACCTTGTCCTTCTGCCAAGAATAACAATGTATCCGCAACGCGAGACTGACTATCTGACTCTCGTAGACGTAAACGTCTATTCACCTGTCGCAGGCGGATTGCCATTAACTGTGATAACCTGACTCCAGCTAAAGGTTCAGAGTGCAATAATTTCACGAAATCCTGTGATGGCATACTGCCAATAACAGTTGAGGTTAAAGTTATTACATCAGTAGAGCGCGGTACTTCATCCAAAGCAGCCATTTCACCAAATAGTTCTCCTTTACCGAGAATATTTAGCGTCACCTCTTTACCTTCCAAATTATAAGTGCGAATTTTGACATATCCATCCAAAATGAAATATACCGAACCACCCCAATCATTTTCTAATAAAATTACTTGATTAGCTGGGTGTGTACGGCTAACAAGATGTGTGAGAGCTGGTTCTATAACCTCCTGTGGCAAACCTTGAAAAAAAGGCGCACAGAGAATCCAAGAGTGATCCATTACAACATCTTTAATAAAGCTGCAATATACATAACAAACAAGAGTAACCTTTTAAGCCTAAGCTATCAAAGCACAGTTTCATGAAACTACAAAGCCTGCACTATGTTACACATAAAAACGATCGGGAAGTTTTTTCTCAACAATACTTAGCTATAAGTGTAAAAATTTTGTTTGAGTCAGTTTCTAGTCTGCCATAAGGAAACCATAGCTATGAGGTTACTACCCGCTTGATTTACCTTTGGGAATAGGTCAATAGTATTAATGATACTCAAACTGATTTATTCTTACGCTATTTTAGGCATATTGAGGGAATACAGGGATTTTCCAAGAAGGGAAAAGAGTTATTATCCATTGTCACGACTTGGGGGAATAAAGTATGTTGTCAATCAAATTAGGGAAGTTTATATTATTTATTCGGCTTATATCTGAGCATAACAAAACTAGGTCTAGGATGGGCGAAACTCTGGTCAAGTCCTGTTTGACTGTCTGCAAACACAGAGCTGACCGGAAATAAGCTCAGCCCACCGAAGAGTACTGAAGATAGGGAATATAGCAACTTACTTGAAGAACCTTTGTTACTCAAAAGTTATGGACAAGGTATAATCTGTGCAAAATTATCTTAGTAAACTGAAATTAATTGGGAATGCCGTATTTATAAAAAACACTTCGCTGATATGAATGTATGTGAGGTGAAAATCAAGGGTAATGGGTATTAGTCCTAATCTTGTTTCTAATGCCAGAATTTTATAGCTTGCTTCTTACGTAGCAAGGAAAACGTTCCCTTAGGGTATGCGGGAATTGTTTTCGTCTCCAAGGGAGTCTCCTATTCTTTCTATCTCGTTGTTTAATTTTAAATTTTAAAGTTTGAATTTAAAAGTTTGGATTTTAAATTTTGAATTTTAAATTATTTTCGTCTCCCAGTCTTGTTATTTTGTTTCCTCACTCCCATTTTCCAACAATACAGTTGATAACTTTTTTATTCTTTTATTATTCTTGAGTCTTGAATTAATAATTCTGAACTGGACTCTATTTTTCTTAAATCAAACCTAAATCAAACCTATAGTTCAAGAAAACGGTAATATAAAGTGACTTCTCGCGTAACTGAAATTCAAACGCTGATTGCAGATATTGACGATTTACTTGCCAATAAGGGTAAACGTTTAAATAAAATACTGTCCCAGGGACAAGAGGCTCGACAGACTTTAGAAAAACTTCGTGGCTTTTTGGCTAATCTCGAAAGTGAAGTGGCTTTAGGAAACTCTGAAGTTGAACAGCAGTCATCTCCTTTGTTAGCCAGATTTATTAGTCAAGGTAGCCAAAATGCTAATGGTGAAGGCGATCGCGTTATTCCCCAAGTACAAGCTGAAATCCAGACTTTGCTCAAAGAAAAGGAGAAACTGGGTCATGAAGTCAGAGAATTAGAGCAAAAGCGACTACAAAATTACTCTTTGGCACAGCAGGTTGCAAACCAAGAGCAAATGATTTCTGAGTTTTTACAAGTACTCTCAAGTCGGGTACGTGATGGTTTACCACCTCAGATGTCATCAAGTAACGAAAGTGTTGTTTCTCAGTCTTCCCTGACATCAAAACCAGTTAAGGAAGGTGAAAACGTGGTGGATGCTAAGGAAGTATTGCCAGCAAATCTTACTGACAATCAAACTGATGTATCTAACTCGTTGGATCGCTTACAGCATTTAAACCGTCTCACTAGCGATTTAGACCGACGCTTGCTGGCTTTAGATGGTACAGTTAATACTGTTTTTGAAGCTTTAGAAAGGAATGTTAATACTTATAACGAGTCCTTATCTGCTGCGATCGCTAGAATGCATAGTCAAGGTATCCAAAGTGACGAGCTACTAAATAATTTTATTCATGGCTTAAGACAACGTTTGTCAGGACTTGGGGATTTAGATTCACAATCAGAACAACAACCACAATCAGAACCACAATCACCACAGACCAAATTAAAACCTTCTGCTGCTGATTTAGAACCAGTAGAACCGGTAAGTATTGCCAATTCTTTTGGAGATTCTATTTCTGAGTTTGGCGATCGCGATCCTTTAACAACGGTTGCAGATAATTATCAAGCCAAGAATCCAGAAGTTTTGCAAGAGTTGGTTTCTACCCCTGAACTGGATACAGTTACTTTAGACTTAAACCCCATGAGTGGGGAAAATACTTCAAATCTAGATTCGAGATTAGAAAACAAAAGTAGCAATAGTGACGACGGTCGCGATGGTTTTGGAGAAAGTCAAAACAGTCTTGCTTCAGGTGATGACAACCACGATGCTGTTGAAGAACTCTACGCTAGTTTATTTGATATAGAACAAACAAATACCAACTTAGCTAAAAATCCTGAAAATCAGGTAGTAGAGGAATTATTAAATGAGTTAGATAAAAACAGTTTAAGCGATCGCACTCAAGAATTAGATACTCGTGAAGACCAAGAATTAGAACAATTAGACATCACTGACCAAGTAGAAGTTGCACCATTAGCTGATATTAATGATATTTATGATATAAATGATGCAATTAATGAAAGTAATAATACTGCATTAGAAAATCAACAAGTTCAGATAAATCAAGTAGAAGCAAATAATTTACCTGACCCTTGGGTCGCTGTAGATGAAACCCCAATAAATACAGATGTAAATAATATTTCTACTCAAAGTAATATTTCTCAGGAAACTGATGAGGATGCTTCTGATTGGAATACGTTTTCCTTTGATGAAGATTCTCAAACTGAAGATTCTCAAACTAGTGTTCCCAAAGATACAGTATCAGAACGCTATGATATATTTGCTAGCGAAACATTTGAATTTGGTACTTATTCTGAACCAGAATTAACTCCAGAGGCACTTCCAGAAGCAATTCCAGAAACAATTACAGAAGTAACTCCAGAAAGTACCGATACAATTACGCTTCTAACCGATTTATTAGATCCTCCTATTACTTCTGTAACACCAACAACATCAAGTATTAATTCTGTCAGTGAAATTTCAGAAGAAGTTACTTCAGAAAAAGTTACTCTAGAAGAAATATCAACTCCTCAAGAAGAATATGTTAAAGCTTCTGCATCGGAAAATTTACTTGATGAAAATCAACAGACAGAAGCGGTAGTTAGAAAAGTAACTCTTAATCGGGTACAAGAGCATCAATTAGATTTGGATTTGGCAAATTTTCAGGACAATTATCAAGCAGACTCTGAAGTTCAAGAATCTGAAACCCGAGAATCTGAAGTTCAACAACTTGAAACCCAAGAATCTGAAGTTCAAGAATCTGAAATTCAACAACTTGAAACCCAAGAATCTGAAATTCAACAACTTGAAACCCGAGAATCTGAAATTCAAGAAAGTTTACCAAACCTTGAAATAGTTGATAATCGAGCAGAAATAATTACGGAAGAAAAAACAGAAGAAGAAGAAATATCAAAACAAGGGGTAGCAAATACCCAACTAGACTTAAGTCCTGTAAAAGACTTAATTACCGAAGACGAAAATAAAAATACACCTAACCCAGAAGCTACCGATACAAAACCTGTAAATTCTGAAGTTATAGGTACTACCATCACCAGCGTCAACCCCTTAGACTCAGTTTGGTATTTAGGAATAGACTTAGGAACTACAGGTATTTGCGCTGTACTGTTTAATCGTTCCAACCAAAAAGTATATCCTTTATACTGGCAAACGACCGATGAATCTCAAGCACCTCAACTCAGTAGTTCCTTTCGTTTACCAACAGAAGTTTATCTACCAACAGCAGCGATCGCTCAAAAAGAAACAGAAAATCAAGAACTATCTTCTTCAATTTCACCCGTAACTGTAGCTGAAGAAGAAAAAACAGAGCAAAAAGCCAATACATCTAAAACAGCACCAAGCTTAAATAATAATTTATTTTCTGCCAAGCTAAAACCTTATCTAAATATCGCCTTACCCTATCGCAGCATTAGCACTTATGTGGATGGAGTTGCCAAACATAAATGGGAACCCTTACTACAGATGAACGAACTTTCCATCGTCCCTCTAGTTTGGGTAGTGCGATCGCTCTCAAAATTATTGCTGACTCTCAAATCAGACAATCAAAGCACCACAATGAGTTTAACAGCAGCCGCCGACGGTTTAAATACCGCCGACTTTGAACAAATCATTGATAATTTAGCTGGTGTGATTTGTAATTGTCCTTCCAACTGGACAGAACAATATCGCTTCAACATCCGGGAAGCATTACTAACTAGTAAATTAGTTCAACATCCCCAACAAGTATTCTTTATCGAAGAAGCGATCGCTAGTTTACTCCCAGAACTTGATGGTGCAACCGGCGAACAAGTTTCTTTCGGTGGACAAATTGGAGTCAACTATATTCAGACTAGGGATCGGGAATTTAATGGTAGTACTCTAGTTGTTAATATTGGTGCAAGTGCTACAGAAATGGCACTTGTAGATATTCCAGAACACTTACACGAACTTACTCACGATGACTTTATGCTCCATAACTTTTCCTATGGAGGTCAAAGTATAGAGCAAGATATCGTTTGTCAGTTATTGATACCAGAAAAATGGCGATCGCCTATAGCGGCTACTGTTACACCATCGCTCCGCAGCAAATCCCCAGTAGAAAACCCAGCAGCTAACTCCAAACCTTGGAACTGGCGTTCATCTGGATCCAATCTAGAGCAAATGCGTTTATCTAGTCTAGGATTAGATAAAGTAACATTACCTAAAGCCGGAGAACCAGACACCGCAACTCGCATTCTTTTACAAAAACGTTTAGAAAGTTCCGTTCTCGGACAAGCATTACTCGATGCTGCCGGAGCATTAAAGTTAATTTTACAACAGCAGGAATCATTTACCATAGAACTGGCAGATCAAAGATGGACTCTACAGCGTCGAGACCTAGAAGCTCAGGTCTTCGTCCCATTTGTCAGAAGACTAAACCGCGAAATTAACCGTCTATTAGTGGCAAAAGGTATTCCCACAGAAGCCATAAACCAAGCTATCCTCACTGGTGGAGTGTCAGCATTAGGGGCAGTTAACCGGTGGTTACGACAAAAACTTCCTAATGCCAAAATAATTCAAGATATTCATCAAAATCAACCAAATATTCCTCAATGTACTAGGGTCGCTTACGGTTTAGCTTTGTTACCATTGCATCCCCAAGTTTTAGAAATACCCAGACAACAGTACACCGATTACTTCTTATTTACCGAACTACTGCGACTTTTACCATCAAGAGCAGTATCTTTTGGAGAAATTATTCAGCTATTTGAAGAACGGGGAATCAACACCCGCAGTTGTCAGCAACGTTTATTAGCCTTTTTAGAAGGAAAACTACCCTCCGGTTTAATACCTAATAATGTAGATAGTAATTGGATAACTCGCAGTTCCTTAGAAAATAAAGAATATAAAACAATTCCAAATGCCCCAATGTTTGAAAAACAAGGTAGCGTTTCTTATCGACCAAATGCTGAGCAATTACAATATTTACGCAGCTATCTTGATGCAATTAAATCCAGTACCGGACAATCCTTAGAGGAACCTTATACGGTTAACTTTGCTATTAGTACAGTCAAGTAGGTAAAGCATAAGTTGTCCTGTCAAGGGCGATCAAGTGTCATTTCTATTTCTCTTGGTTTCGATTTCAAAGCTTTTAGCTGATCCAGAAATTAAATATGTGCAACCTATAACCCTTTAGGACTTACGCATTGTACAAAATTACTATTCTGAAACAACGTATTTACCTTGTTTCAGGCTATTGTCAATCATCCTATGATTAAAGCGAAGGCATAAAAAATATCGAATAATTGATGTTTAATGGCTAAAATACATACCCCACATTTTCATCATGTTGTCAATGCGTAAGTTCTACCCTTGTCCCAGACGTTAAATTTAACCTCTGGGACAAGATATCTATTGTAGGTTGGGTAGAGCGACAGCGTTACCCAACTTTCGCCGTCGATCTTGGGTTAATCCCGTAGCTTCACCCTCACAACGTAGTGACTCTTTGCTAATTATTCAGCAAGCCCTATCTAGCGATCGCTTGATGAAGACCCCACAGAATTTCTTAACTAAGATTAATTAGAATTTTGCTTAATTTTTTATTTTGAAGATAGAAACAATAGATAAATATAAAATAAATTTTGTCAACCGTAAAAAAATAACTTTGATGTTTATATGAAGAAGAGAACTTTATATATACGTAATAATAATACTTTCAGACCTCAAAATAATAAAACTTACACGCCTCCCGTGATTATTAAAATTATCTCATCCTGAAAGTACTATTTCTTCGTAAATTTACGATTTTATATCAAGATTACATAACAATGTAACAACCATAAATTATTTAATAATTTAAATGATTAGTGAATAGACCTATTATAAAAAGTAATGAAAGTCCTGACACTTTTATAAAGTCATGTTTTTCGATAAATCGACTTGTTGAGACAAACGATGACACAGTAATCTTCGTCAGAAGCGATGACCCTAAAAGAGAAGGTTTTCTTAGAGCGATCGCTCTGAGGAAATATTGGATTCAATACGTTTCGGTTAAGGGGAAAACACTTGAAAATAAGACTTACAAACGACAATATTTTTCAATTTTTGGCTTATCCGAACCATATTAGTATGGATTTAAGTAATTAGCTCAATTATTCTTGGGAATAATACCAATTTGCTGCATTACTTCCAATAAGTTGGTTTCATACCACATTTCTACAATTTTACCCTCAACAATACGCACCATAGTAAAACCAGTAACTTTCACCGATTTACCCGTAGGTGGAACACCTATAAAATTTCCAGTGTGGGAACCTTCTAAGGTGTGAAGATAAACTACTTTGTCATCCTCAGTGACTACCGCTTCAATAGTTTGTTTGAGTTGAGGAAAACCTTGGAATAAGGATGCTTGAAATTCTTTATTTGCTTCTAAACCAGAAATTAGTTCCTGAGAACTACAAAAATGTTGCACCATATCGAATGCAACCAACTCGTCCCAAACCTTCTCCCAACCAGGAACTGTTCCCCAACCATCTTTAGCTAGACGAAGTGCTATTTCTTTATTTTGTTTTACAGGCATCTTAATTATTTCCTGAACTTATTGAATGTGAGTTCAGTATCTAAAATATTGCTGGCTTTAGTATTCCAGATTCTTGCTGTATTTTTTCAAATTATTGCCATACCGGAATTTTTTAATTTTTAAGTAGTTCCTCCTAAAGAAGCGATGGTACTATTTACCTACCTTGAGCGATCGCAAAAAATGTTTTGGTGTGGCTCCCACGTTTCTCTTAAAATGGTAATTAAGATGTGCTTGACTACAAAAACCTACTGTTTGAGCAACTTCAGAAATATTTATTCCTTGTAAAAGTAATTTTTTTGCTCGTTCAACTCGACATTTAATATGATATTTATGGGGTGTAATGCCGGTAGTTTGTTTAAATAGACGAGCAAAATAATATTCACTCAATTGTATTACTGCTGCTAATTGTGCCAAACTCAAGTCCCGATCTAAATTGCTATCAATGTATTCAACAACTTGTTTTAATTGTGTTTGTGAAAGTTGATGGTTGTGGGGTTTAATTTTATAACTACGATTGGAATAATGGGATAGCAAATGTAGGGCTAATGCGTTTCCCATGGAATCTGCGTATAAACGGTTATTAATTTCTTTGATTTCTAAACTAGTTTTCAGTGCTAGAGCAATTTGTTGAATTAGAGGGTCAAATAAACTACCTAGTTGGGGTATAATTTCTACGTTGTCGCTTTGATAAAGCTCATAACCCAACTTTCCTAACAAGTCAGATTTAAGGGTAATTAATAAAAATTCTGCATCTTTATCCCAAGCAAAAGACTGACTCGAATGTGCTGGATAAATAGCAATATCACCAGGGACTGAATCAATTGTAATTAGTTTTCCTTCAATCTTTTGCTCTAAACGAACGACTTTTCCTGCATTAATACAAATGCTATGGTCAGATGAATGATGTTCGGGAATAGAAAAAGCGCTTTGAGTGCAATAAGCAAATTGAATCGTTTCCCATTTATGTTCATGACTGGAGATGATTGGTAAATTGGGAAGTGTTGAGACAATGTCATTATTTTTATTCATTATTTTCAACTTT
>JBCCDM010000164.1:0-12730 GCA_039030795.1 Cyanobacteria bacterium P01_A01_bin.84 | reverse complement strand
TGCTTCCGCCAGCAAATTACTCGCGTCTTACACCGGGATGACTCGGGGGCTTGGACGGCCTATTCTCCTCACATATTATTGGGATATAAACGTCTGCTCATACCTTGTATGTATAAGTACAAAGTCGCTTAATTTAGTAGAATTAGAATTTCTTGGTGCAAGATCAAGATGTGTGTCTGAGATACTAGTTTTTAACTCGAGTATTGCGTAAGTTTTTGAAGATAAATGCACTACTTTGACATAACTATGGTAATGTCAGTAAATGTATCGGCTCTAATGGGGACCAGCCATTAGAGGTAACGGGGAAAGTAGCCTACATTACCTTGTAGGTTATCGGTGAGAATCCGACGCTGTCCCGCAACTGTAATGAAATTTGAGATGATAATTTCTAAGTCAGAATGCCCGCCGATAGACAATACAAGTAAACAATGCAATTAGACAGTGCAATTAGATACTTCTGCGAGGTACAGGTAGTGTTTGAACAATTTCCAATACAATTTCCAATAAAAATTCACAGTGTAATTTTTTTCTTAGAGATGTTAGCTATTTGCTGTATAGAGAAAGCGAAAGCTTTAGCTATCATCGGTAAACTCAGGATTTGTATGTGTTAAATATTTTAGTTGTAACTAAAAATATGATTTCAGAATAGTTTCAAAATTATTATTAACGATCGAATAATAATCAAAACAGAACTTACATAGTAAGCAAAAAGTTCTGTAAACAAATTTTTTGGTGTGTAATTAATTAATTTTATACCAATCTTACTTCAGAGAAATTACTGCTAATATTTGTGCAGTAAAAAATTTTATGATTAAACATACCCTATTCGTCTGTACAACCTGTGCAAGTAAATGGCAAGATGGCAAGAAAATTGGTGAAAGTGGTGGAGAAAAGCTATTTGAAGAAATTTCTTGCTTATATGAAGACTGGGAATTAGAAGCCGAATTTCATATTCAAGCAATACAATGCATGAGTGCTTGTAATCGTCCTTGTGCAGTTTCTTTTGCTGCAACAGATAAATACACTTATGTATTTGGAGATTTATCTTCTGAAGATACTGCACAAGCAATACTAGAATGTGCTGGTCAATATCATGCCAAATCCGACGGAATACTATCTTGGAAAGAAAGACCAGAAGCTTTAAGAAAAGGGATTATAGCTCGTATTCCTCCTTTGGTTTAAATCATTAGATATTTGTATAAGTTTTTTTGGTGTTGCTGAATCTTGCTACTAATTTGGAGTTCAAGACTTGACTGTACTAAGTCTTCACCCCAGATTTGAGCGACCCAAAAAATCAATTGCGACCATAGGGTCAATATAGATCGTTGCTAGCAACGTCTCTTTTCTTTACTCTTGTCTTTTAATTTTTAATTTTGAACTTTGAATTTTGAACTTTGAATTCTGAACTTTGAATTTAAAAGACTCTCAACTATCACTAATTTCAACTCAGACTCTAATCAAAATGCATAAAATACCAGTCACTGTAATTACAGGTTTTCTCGGTGCAGGCAAAACAACTCTAATACGTCACCTATTACAAAATAATCAAGGTAGAAGGATCGCTGTTTTAGTCAATGAATTTGGAGAAGTCGGTATTGACGGCGAATTATTACGCTCGTGTCAAGTTTGCGATCCTCAAACAGAAACCCTAAGTAATATTGTTGAACTGACTAATGGTTGTCTTTGCTGTACCGTACAAGAAGAGTTTTATCCTGTAATGCAGGAACTGATTCAACGGAAAGATGAAATTGATTGCATTTTAGTAGAAACTTCTGGACTAGCTTTACCAAAACCTTTGGTACAAGCCTTTCGTTGGCATGAAATCCGTAATGGAGCCACTGTTGATGGAGTGGTAACAGTCGTAGACGCACAAGCGATCGCTGCTAAAGAGATATTAGAAAATACTTTAGTTAACCCTTTAGAAAGTTATCGCACAACAGTTGAAGCACAGCGACAAGCTGACCAGAGCATTGAACATGAAACACCTATAGAAGAGTTATTTGAAGAACAGCTAGCTTTTGCAGACTTGGTGCTGTTGACTAAAACTGACTTACTTGATGAATTGACTTTGACCAAAGTTCAAAAATGGTTGTATAACCAAGTTCCAACAGGAGTGAAATTAATTTCTGCTAAGAATGGTGAAATAATTCCAGAATTACTGCTAGGTTTCAATGCTGCTGTTGAAGATAACCTAAATACTCGTCACACTCATCACGCTCATGAAGAAGAACACGAGCATGATGATGAAATTAACTCTGTCCAATTTATTTTAGATGAGGCTTTTGAACCAAAAGCTTTAATTAATAGACTCCAAGGACTAGTTAAGCAACAGGAAATTTATCGCATCAAAGGATTTGTTCATGTTCCCAACAAACCTATGCGAATGATTTTACAAGGTGTTGGAAACCGTTTTGATTCTTTTTACGATCGTCTATGGCTTGAAGATGAAGAACGTCAGACACGTTTAGTATTTATTGGTAGGGAATTGCAAGCAGCACAGGTAGAAAAAGCAATTTTAAATTGAGGTCGGGTATGGAACTGTGACATACTCCCACACCATAATCTATGATTATGGTGTGGGCTTCTCGGCGACTCTCCTATAGAGACATTGACCGAGCTTTAAGAACGGAATGCCCCACCGCTCTATTTCTTATATTTATCGCTGCATTCAAGTCTCGACACAAATAAGGTGAGGAAAAGAGATTCTTTCTGTATCCAAACAAACTATAGCATTGGTATGAATTATTTTCCCCTCACTCCTCTGCTCCTCTGCTCCCCTAACCTCTTGCACAAGAGCATCCAACACGATTTATATTTTCATATTTTTGTACTTTTTTATTTAGAAGCCCCGACGTTGCTTCTTCATCAATTATTAGTATTGGTATTAGAATTGGGTGCAGCAGATTTCGCTTTAGGATAAGCGATGCGTTTATGGTGAAACTGTTGCCACACTTCTACAAAAATTTCAGCAATTTGTGATAATTCTTGACGTGTTAAGCCAGATTCTAATAACTGATTATCCTGCCACCGACCCCGCATAATATTATTAACCATTACTAAAGCTTGTTCTGGTGTTGCATCTCTTAGAGAACGTAGCGCTGCTTCACAAGAATCTGCTAACATTACTATTCCCGTTTCCCGGGATTGGGGTGTTGGTCCAGAGTAACGAAAATATGTTTCGTCTATTTCTAAATCTGAATTTTCTTTTGCCATTTGTTGGGCTTGATGATGAAAATAGGCAATAAGCATCGTACCTTGATGCTCTGGTATAAATGCTTGAACGGCAGATGGTAAGCTGTGTTTGCGCGCCATTGTGATGCCAGCACTAACGTGTTTTTTGATTATCTCTGTACTTTTCCAAGGGTCTTTTATTTCTGTATCATGCTTATTTGGTCCTCCCATCTGATTTTCAATAAATCCTTGGGGATCGTGCATTTTGCCTATGTCATGATATAGTGTGCCAGCTCTAACTAATTCTACGTCACAACCTAGTTTCTTCGCTGCCGCTTCTGCAAGAGTTGCGACTAGTAAGGTGTGTTGAAATGTTCCTGGTGTTTCTGTTGCGAGACGTTTTAGTAGTGGACGGTTAGGGTTTGACAATTCTGCAAGACGAATGGGAGTAACTAGGTCGAATATTTTTTCTAAATAAGGACTTAAACCTAAAGCTACGATACTCCAAGCTAATCCTGATAAAGCAAATAAAGCAGCTTCTTGCAGAACAAAATAACCTGCTGACCCATAAGCTGCACTAACAATTAGCCTGATTATCAGAAACACTCCGCCTTCAGTTAAAGCGATCGCTAAACCTAGAAGCGCTAGTTCCTCGCGCGATCGCAATTTTTTAGCGAACAAACTACCTAGTATTCCACCAGCGGCACCAGCAAGTAATGCTACTTTGCTAATTTCTAGACTTATAGGTAACAAAAACAAAAGTAAGACGATTGTCACCACTCCAGCCACTGGTCCGTAAAAGCTACCTAAAAGTAAACCAACTCCACTCCAAGTAGTGTAGGGGGTGCCGACGATCGCAATCAAGGGGGTACTTAAAGTTAATAGTAAAATCAGAATGCGATCGCTTTGTCGCATTTTATGTTTAATGCGTCTTTCTGTGAGAGCAAATAAGCCGACAGATCCAGTTACCATTATCCCTAAAGCGATCAAACTCCGCCAATTGATTTCACGACGGTTCAGTTTGTAGCTTTCGAGAATATCAAAATCTAGTTGAGTAATTTCATTTCCTTTGCGAACTATAATTTGATTTCTTTGCACTATCACCTTTACTGGCTGAACTTGTGCTGCGGCTTTTTTTGCTCGTAATTCCGTTTTCTGCGTATCTTTAGTTAAATTTGTTTTAAGTACTGAAAGTAAAATATTTATTGCTAATGGATGAGCTTGTTTTGGTACTGAGTGTTGTACTTGCAAGCTAACTGCACTTTTGAGTAAATCCTGGGGTAATCCAGGAGCTATACCCTGGGTTAAAATTAGTTCTGCGCTACGACGAATTCCGATTTGTGTTTGTGTCCATTCTTCATTTCCAAGCTCTAGCAGGCTACTTTCATTATGTATGTCTTGACTATTTATTGTTTCTTTCTTAGCTATAGCAAATTTTTGCCGTGCTTGAACAATTTTTTCTATTAGCGCAGATAAATTGTTCTGAGAAGTTCGCAATCGATAAGCGGTTAATTCTGTTACTGCGTTGCTAAAATCAGATTTTGCAAAAAAGTCTATTTGTGCAGTTTCTTCTAATTTATTCCCTAATAGGGTTGCATTATTTTCTGATTCCTGAATCGTTGCTTCAACATTTGTAATAGTTTGTTTTTGTTCGGAAATAAGTTTTTCTAAATCCTTTTTTTGATTGTTTATAACTCTTAAAAGTGCTTCCCATTCTTTTAAGGGGGCTGATCGTAAGTAGTGCTGGGTACTAACTGAGAGTAAAAAAGTATCAAAAAATGGGAAAGGACCTAATTTCGCACGAATTTGATTACATTTATCCAAATGCTTTGCTAAATTTTGTTTGACGCGGTTGGTAACAGAGACATCTAGCATCAAAACTGGTAAAGAATTTTGACTAGCATTTTCGCGCAAATACTCAGTTTCTTGTCGATTTTCTACTGTAGCTTTATATGGTGCATAAATAGTTTCTGGGGCAATCGCTCCAACTTGTAAATGAGGTTGATTATAATACTTATGCCCCATAATCCCTGTTAGGGACAAAACTGCTATTGCAAAAATTACAGGAGAACGTTCGGGGATATAATCCATACTTACTGCATAAATGCCTCTTTTATTTTTCACCGATTTTGCAGATAAGCTTACTGTATCTAATGTATGTTGTTCTTCTTTTCTACTTGTTTTTAACAAGTATAGTCTGCGTAATGCTCTATATTTTTGCCCCCAGTTATTTATCTGATCGGTCAAAGACTGAAAAATTGGCTGCGTTTTCATTAGTTATGACCGCATTCATACCTAAAAATTTTCCAACAAAAAATTCTTAAGCACAAAGATGCTGAAAAATAATTTACTGCCATATTTATCTATACAATCAAAGTTAAGTTTACGTTTACAGTTAATAGTATAAAATATTACGATTAAAATTTAATATTGCCTAGAAAATCCTCAAAAGTGAATGGATTTACAATACTGACAATAAATATTAGATATATAAATCTAACTACTAATTCTCGGTTATCTAACTCGTCTAACGCAAGCCCATAGCTCTAGCATTTGCAATTATTTGCAATGGTTCGTTAGTTTGCCTTGAATAAGGCATTAATTTACAAGCTCCTGACCATATAGCCATAAGTACATCTGCTAATTCTAGCATTTGGAAATAGTCAGTGAGTCCATTAGTCACAGTTGATTTTACTGGTAGATGCCCTGAGAGCCATTTAGATGGAATGCCGATAATATTATTATGAGCTCCAGATAATGCTCCTACTATGGCACTTAAGCCTTGCAACGGATCGCTTAGTAAATGAGAGCGTAAAATGGATGCTTGAAAGTCTTCTGTAGTTGAGAGAAAACAGTAAAATGCTGTAGCGATGGTTTGAGTTAGCTTATGGTAACTAGTTAAATTTATTCCAACTTCTTCCAAACTCTTGTTACTACCTATTAAATTACTAACTTGTAAAAGACTTGATGGTAAATCTGTTGTTGTCTGACCAATAAAATCGATCGTTTGGGGAATTATTTTATCAATATACAGCTTTTGAGTTAGAGACTGAGAAATAGTATATGCAACCGCTAATATTCCGTCTTGTATTGTGGCATTATAACCGGAATTATTTATTGCACTTACTAAAACTTGACGAAGCCTAACAGGACTATCATGAAATAATAGTACTGTTGGTATAAAATTAAAAACTAACTGTAATGGTAGACCTTCCGTGGAGTTGAGTTCTGACCAAAGCTGTTGCTGATAAACAATCCAATTTTCTACAGTAAGAAGATTTGAATTAATTAAACCCTCTATACTCAACTTGAAAACGTCGTATTGCTGAGGATTTTGCTGATATCCACATCTGTTAAAATCTAAAGCTTCTCCGATATATGAACCGAATAAAGCTCCTCTAAACTGACTAATTAAAGAATAGTACATGAAAAATTGAAGCTAAGTACAGATCGCTAAGTATAAATTACATTTTTGCTTCCTTAACTTCTATAATTTTAGTACTTTAGGTTTTACTTTCTAGACTTACCTGTAAATAAGTTATCAATGCTTGTAAACCCAACAAATAACTATTAACACCAAATCCACTGATTTGACCTACTGCTACAGGAGCAATGTAGGAATAATGACGGAATTCTTCACGGGCATGAATGTTACTTAAATGCACTTCTACAGTTGGTAAATTTACGCCCGCGATCGCGTCTCGTAAAGCTATGCTGGTATGGGTGTAAGCACCGGCATTGATTAAGATACCCTGATGATTTCCTAAAGCTTCATGTACTGCATCTACCAAAATTCCCTCATGATTTGACTGAATGGAAGTTAACTTTACCTGTAATTTTGTAGCCTCAAGCTCTAATAACCGATCTACTTCAGATAAGCTTTGAGAACCGTAAATTCCTGGTTCTCTTCTTCCTAACAAGTTGAGGTTCGGTCCGTGCAGTACTAATACACTTAGGGACAATTGATTCAACTCTTGCACGCACAAATTACTCTTATCGACGTCTTGAGCGTTCGTTTACAGGGATTGGAATCAATTCCGGTTCTTGTTCAGCTTCGGGACCAAGAAGAGCTTCAATTAATTTTCGCCCTAATTCTTTCAGCTTTTCGAGAACTTTATCGATATAGTCCATTTAACTGACCGCTCCTAAGACACTACGTCAATTGACGACTAATGGTTTTCCAGAAGGATACACCTGCTATTTACACAATTTCATCAAATATAGAAGCATTGCTCTCTTTACTTAAATCAACTTATGCATAAAAAAGCCTGTGTTTTTTACTCCTACTATTTAGATTATCACATCACAACAGTACTGGAAGTATTTTATGAAGATAGCATAATAAATTAGCATATCATTATTGCTACTTATATTATTGCTCAATTAATATTATTAATCAATTACTTCCACCCATTTTTAATGCTCCAAAAAAAGAATATCCCAGATACTAGGTTTTTTACAGTTCCATATCAATAAGGGGTGCTGTACTAACAGATTGACTTAAGTAGCACAGAGAGGGGTATTCTGGACGCACCTATTTTCAAGTAATCCACTGCCTGTGTCTTGCAAGTTCTAAGGACAGGAAAGAAAAAGGAGAAGGAGCAAAAGAGTGCAAAATTTCTTATGGGTAATGGTTTGCTGTTGTGCATTAAAAATGCAAAAATTCATAACAGCTTATTACAGAAGTCCAGATTTTGTTAGTTTCCAATTCGTTAAATATTATTTTCATTAATGCAACAAGCGTGTTCCCGAATCATTCCCCCAGGAATTTGAAACCCTTGGGAGAAAATAATTACGAATTATGTAGCTTGCTTTCCCTGTCGCGGGTATTACTAATACAACATATTGGTACTAGTACTTGACCACATAAGTTATGACAGATAATATTTTTCGGAATCAATTGAATATCAAGCTTTTCAGAATTAATCAACCTATCAGAATTAATGGGGTGGAGTACTAGCTAACTAACTAACTTTTTTTTGGGATTTTTTTTTAGTAGTTGAACTTGAAGAATCAGAGGACTTCTTTGTTGATGACTTTTTAGTGCTAGCTGCTTTAGATTTACTACCTTTGCGAGTAGATTTGCTACTTGAGGCTTTAGCTGCTAACAATTCCAATGCTATTTCTAAAGTCATCTCTTCTACTGATTTTCCTTCTGGAATTCCCGCATTAGTTTTCCCATGTTTTACATAAGCACCGTAAGGACCATCATAAACATTAACTGGTTCATTATCTTCCGGATGAGCGCCTAATTCCTTAAGGGCTTTTTTGCTTCTACCGGCTCCTCGTCCTTTTTTCGGAGTTGAGAGTAACTCCAAAGCTCTTTCTAAAGTAATAGTTAAAATATTATCATCAGCTTTCAAAGAGCGATAATCTTTGCCATCCTTGCTATTGTGAACAACATAAGGACCAAAACGTCCTAAATTAGCTTGAATAGTTGCACCTGTTTCGGGATGAGTTCCTAATTTTCTTGGCAGAGACAACAATCCTACTGCTGTTTCTAACGTTACTTCTTCTGGCTTAATATTTTTGGGTAAGGAAGCCTGTTTGGGTTTTGGGGTTTCCTCTGTTTTTTCCCCTAACTGTACGTAAGGACCATAAGGTCCAATTTTAAGATAAATTGGTGTATTTGTTTCAGGGTGAATACCTACTTGGTCGGGACCTTCAGTTTTTTGTCTTAGTAGTTTTTCTACTTTTTCTGGGTCTAAGTCAGCTGGTGTCAAATCTCTGGGGATAGAAGCGGTGATAACTTCTTCGCCATTCTCTTTTTCTAGATATGCACCATACTTACCTATACGAATCTTTACATCCAGATTTTCTAACTCTACTGTTCTAGCTTCGGCTACATCTATTTGACTTTCTTGTTCTTTAACTAAAGTATCTAAACCTTCTTTTCCAAGATAAAAATCTTTAAGATATGGCAACCACTGTGCTTCTCCAGTCGAAATATCATCGAGTGTTTGTTCCATTTTGGAGGTAAAACTCGGGTCTACAACATCTGGAAAATGTTTTTCTAATAGTTCTGTAACAGCGAAGGCAGTAAAGCTAGGAATTAAAGCATTGCTGACTAATTGGGCATAACCTTTATCAATTATGGTACCGATGATACTAGCGTAGGTACTAGGACGACCAATACCTTCACTTTCTAGGGTTTTTACTAAACTAGCTTCTGTATATCTTGCAGGAGGCTGAGTTTCATGACCAACTGCTTCCAATTCTTGAGGAGTAGGATGATCTCCCACCCTCAGATTGGGTAAGATTACTTCTTGGTCTTCTAATGCTGCTTCTGGATCATCAGAACCTTCTACATATGCCCGTAAAAAACCTGGGAAATCAATTCGTTTTCCTGAGGATCTAAAGCCTGCTTCTTCTACTTGCAAATGCATTGTAATCTGAGTTTGCTTCGCATCTGCCATTTGACAAGCGACAGTGCGCTTCCATATGAGATCGTATAGTTGTAATTCCCTACCGCCTAAACCAGTTTCTTGGGGAGTACGGAAACTACTACCAGCAGGACGAATTGCTTCGTGTGCTTCTTGAGCGCCTTTAGATTTTGTTGTATACTGACGGGCTTTTGGACTGAGATATTCTTTACCATACAATTGCTCAACACAGCTACGAGCCGCAGCGATCGCTTGTTCTGATAAATGCACTGAGTCAGTACGCATATAGGTGATATAACCTTGTTCATACAAACTCTGAGCAGTACGCATGGTATCCCGTGCAGAAAGTCTCAGTTTGCGGTTTGATTCTTGTTGCAGTGTAGAAGTTGTAAATGGTGCTGCTGGTTTGCGAGTGACGGGACGTTCTTCAACTTCTGCTACAGACCAAGTTTTATCATCTAAGCGCTCTTTTAATTCTTCCGCTTGTTCTTGGGTCAGCAGTACTACATTTTTACCTTTGGAGATTTTACCAGTCGCAGCATCAAAGTCGCTACCGGTTGCCAGTTTTTTTCCATCTAAGGTTACTAAAGTCGCACTAAAGGTCTGGTTTTTTTTACCTTTTGGTGGAAGCAAAGCAGCTTTCAAATCCCAATACCCACCTTTGCGAAAAGCGCGGCGATCGCGTTCTTTAACAACCAAAAGTCTAACTGCAACTGACTGTACCCGTCCAGCAGATAATCCATAGGCAATTTTCTTCCACAGTAGTGGAGACAGAGTATAACCTACCAATCTATCTAAAATCCGCCTAGTTTCCTGGGCACGAACTAATTGTTCGTCAATGCTGCGGCAGTCTTGCAATGCTCTTTGGATGGCATCTTTGGTGATTTCATGAAACACCATTCGCTTGGTTGGAATTTTGGGTTTGAGTAACTGGTACAAATGCCAGCTAATACTTTCTCCCTCACGGTCTTCATCAGTTGCTAAAATCAGTTCAGAAGCTCCTTTAAGGGCATCTTTTAACTGAGTGACAATTTTTTTCTTATCTTTCGGAACAACGTACAACGGTTCAAAGTCGGCATCTATATTTACCCCAATTTGCGCCCACTTTTCTCCTTTTACAGCTTCAGGAATTTCCTTGGATGACTGAGGTAGGTCACGTATATGACCCATAGAAGCCTCTACCTGATAACCTGACGGTAGGTAGTTGCGAATAGTACGAGCTTTAGTAGGTGATTCGACGATGACAAGAGTTGACATGGAAGTTTCAGGAAAGAACAGCTCTTAAGCTAAATAGTCAAATTGGGATAAATTAAGCGATATGTCAAGATAAGACTTTATTATCATGATATGCACTTTATTGCTTACAAAAACCACTTATCAAGATTAAAAAATTCTTGGCTGTGTTTGTGATAAGCATTCACTTTTTTAGGATAGTCCTTTCCACAGGATAAGCTAGACTTAGCAAAAGTGTGAATATCCGCACAAGTAAACGAATATTATACAAGCAGTCTTTTACTAAGTTTTTATTTCCAGCTTGTCACAGCATCCTTGGAACCAAAAACGCAGTTACAGATCCTTTTATTATGAGGACTTACTTTCTCTGTTATACAAGAGTCAGCCAATACAACCAACAAAAAATTTTGTTAACCGTAGTAGAAACTGCCTAAAAGTCAGCAAAGTTTCATTTTTAAGTTTTTTAACTTATTGACTTAACTTGTTGATGAAATTTGTTGTCCTCAGCGATCCATCGTAAACAAATTTCATGAGCAAGATACTATGTACCTCAATTCTTTAAATAATTCATGGGGCTTCGATCGTCAGCTTTTGCATCAAAGCGATCGCTAGCATTTATGGCGGATAAATTAATTAAGTATTAAGATTAGTCCTATAAAGTTAATGTTGAAACAATTTCAAGAAAAAATCAAAAGTTTTAGACCGAGAATTAAAACAGTTAAATTCAAAGGAAACACCAAAAATTTCATAAAAAATAACGCTGCAAAATTTAAGTTAGGCTCAACTAGCGATCTGGGCTTGCCTAGATTTTTGTTGTGTTAGGATAATTCATGAGAAGTTAGTTCGGTAGTATGGTTCTTCTTTTTATAGAAAATTGCAAAGAACTTTCCGAATCAGCATCTCTTGAATAGTTTGATTCGGAGATTTTCATTTCATGTCGATTTACGTTGGGAACCTATCCTACAGCGTTACACAGGAAGATTTAAGCCAAGTATTTGCTGAATATGGTGGTGTTAAGCGCGTTCAATTGCCTTTAGATCGAGAAACAGGGCGTTCGCGCGGATTTGGTTTTGTAGAGATGGACTCAGAAGATGCAGAATCTGCTGCAATTGAAGCCCTAGACGGGGCAGAATGGATGGGTCGCTCGATGAAAGTAAATAAGGCAAGACCACGGGAGGAAAAGAGTAATTATCGGTCTGGTGGTGGCGGTGGAAGTTGGGGTAAAGGGAAAAATACAGGATATTAGAACCGCAATCTAGAAATTGAAGTACTCACGAACGGTCTTTACAGAAATTATCACTATTGAGTAATATAAACGTTTATCAAGGGCAATTTCATCTTTTTTATAGCAGATTGGATTATCTACTCCCGGAAGTTCTTTTTTGAAATTCCTATTCAGAGAATAATGTCTGGAAATCAGGGATACTTCCTCTCCACTTAAAGAAAAATGTAGTTGCTCAGGTCTATATGTGTTTACTTTTATACATAATTTCTGTATATACAAATACAATTTTTTTGATATCTTAAACTCTCCGCAAAATTGTTCATCATTCCAAAATCCAGCTTTAAAACTAAATAAGAGGAAAAGCTGCTATCCTCAATTAGACTGCTGCCCCAATCAATGCTTGATGAGAGATAGAAGATCGAAGCATTTGTAGCAGTCTATTTTATGCAGTTTGAGCCTCATACAATAGAATGAACACAGTTAGCCTTAATATCTTATTAGCCAAAGCCTCAATATCTCATGGATTTTGCTAATCTTGCATCCCAGTTAAATGCTGGAACAATTGCTCCAGAGGGAATTGTAATTATTACCCTCTTGTCTGTCCTAATTGTCGATTTAATTGTAGGGCGAACCTCTTCACGCTGGATTGGATATCTTGCGATCGCAGGTTTGCTAGCATCAATTGTCGATTTATACTTTCAATGGGATAATCCCAATC
>JBCCDM010000163.1:0-12774 GCA_039030795.1 Cyanobacteria bacterium P01_A01_bin.84 | reverse complement strand
TCGACACCCGAGGAGAACAGGCCGGTGGTTTTCATCGGTCCTTACGAACATCACAGCAACGAGCTGCCGTGGCGAGAGTCATCCGCCGACGTGGTGGAGTCATCCTTAAACCAGAGTGGGGGACTTATGCTGTTTATAAAGTGTTATATAATAAAAAAATAATAAATAATAAAGGATATTTTAGCCGAAAAGAGTTGAAAGATATCTGGCATAGAGATAAATATTTATCTATGCATAGTGAATTGCTAGAATTAATGAAAAAATTTCAGCTTTGCTATGAAATACCTAATAGTAAAGGTAACTTTATTGCTCCTCAACTACTAAGTGATAATCAGCCCGAATATGATTGGGAAGAAAAAAATAATCTCATATTAAGATATACGTATGCTGATTTCATGCCTAAGGGCATTATTAGCCGTTTTATAGTAATTATGCATCACTATATTGAGCAGGATCAATATGTTTGGAAAAGTGGTGTTATTCTAAGTAAAGATAATACTAGAGCTGAAATAATTGAAGAATACGCAAAAAGAGTAATTAAAATTCGTATTATTGGCGTTGATAAATCAGATTTAATGACTATTATTAACTATGAATTAGAGAAAATTAATAAATCATATAAGAGACTAGAATACAAACAACTTATTCCCTGTAATTGTGATAAATGTGAATCAAGTAAAGACAAAGAATTTTACGACTTCAAAGAATTAAAAGATTTTGAGCAAGCTGGAGAACCTTATATTCAATGTAGAAAAAGCCGTATCATGGTTCATGTTAAAAGCCTTATTGATGATATTGTCTATTGGAAAAAAGACGATATAGAAGAAGAAAGTATCATCTCTCATGATATAAATCAATCTAGGGAATCTATGGTCTCTGTGACAATTCATAATCATCAAGAACAAGTAGGTAACAGTATCATGTCAAGTTTTACCAACGATCATAGTCGAAAGCAGAATTTTACAAACAGTACTATTCGTAATAGTGGTGCAAATGCATTTAGTACTGGAGATACGAGTGGAACAGTTGTTAATTCAATCAACCAGTTGCCTAATTTTGATGCTGAACCTGACAAACAGGAACTAAAGGAATTACTTTCTAAACTATATAGTGCGGTTTTAGAGTCAAATTTAGATGAAGAAGAAACAGAAGAAACTTTTGAGCAAATTCAAGAAATTGCTGAGGCTTTAAAAAATTCAAAGGATGGAATTATGAAAAAAACAGCAAAGAGAGCAATGAAAATGCTGCGAGGAACAGCGGCAGCACTTCCTCCTAGTGCTGCAATGGTAACTATTTGTAATCAATTACCAGATTTGATTAATAAGATATTTACTTAATTTATGATTTAATTAAATAATTCACAAAGCTATGAAGATAACTTTATTTTCTTCACTTTCCCATCATCTAGCTTCACAATTTTAACTTTCACTTGTTGTCCATCTAATAAGCTTTTAAAAAGCTTAGGTTCCCTATTAGTTAGCCTAATAGTAGTATTCGCAATAGTATATGTTACTTTACTACCTGTAGTACTCTTTCCCGTGATCACTGCATCTACTATTTGACCTTCGGCAAAATTACTTGTAGCTATTTCCCGAGCAATTTCTTCTTGTCTTTTTGAAACTAATGGCTCAGTAATTGCTGTTGAAGGAATAAAGTCTTCTCCAACTGGATTTTTCTTATAATATTTAATTAATCTAGCTCCCCAACCTAATACTTGAAGCATTACAGCAGCATCGGTTTGAAAATCAACTAGATGGTTGTCACAAACTTCAAGAATATCTTGATAATAGCCTCTAGCTCTTTTACTATGTCCAATTTTGTCGCCATTTCTAGCCAAAGTATTGAGATACGAAAAAAAGCTTTGTCCTGCATTTTCTCGATCGCTAATTGTTTTAAGGTAAGCGATCGCCTTACGAAATTCGTTGACATCAGTTCCCTTTGCCAGCTTAATAGCTATTTGATGTGCTGCTTGCCATTGTGCATCAGATAATTCTTCTGTTTTAATCATATCTCTTAGTACATTCCTTCAGGTGGTTTGGTAGTTGTAGGATATTTGAGAATATTTTTTAATTCTTTCATTTGAGGGGCTTCAATTAAATTTTGATGTGCAGTATTAATCAACTTACCCATTAATTCTTTTAATTGCTCGCCAGAGACAGTATCCGCAGAAGTATCGTATTTGGTATAGCGATCGCGGATATTTTGATAGTTTTCTAATTTAGTAACTTCTGTTGTGACCGTTCCCATCCCAATTGGCTTTCCTCCACCAATTTTCAGAGCGATCTTATTATTTTTATCCTGTCCCAAAATCACCAGTAATGTCCCCAATTCAGCTTCAGACAAATTTTTATATTGAATCTGGGTTGTAAAAGTATATTCTGTCCCCGCTTGCTGAACTGGAACTCCTCTATTTTGTCCTTTATCAACTGCTCGGCTGAAATTGTAATAAAATTTTCTTCCAGCTACATGCTTACCTTTGTAGTAAGCTTTTCTTCTTGTATCGGGACCATAAAGAGAAGGCATAAATCCGATAGCAAACTGTTGTTTTTCGCATTTAGCATCGTTAAAGCTGACTAAACCCTGCCAGTTCATTGCGCCAAAAACTCGCTCTGCTGGACATAATAAGATTCCTTTTCCTCTATCTCTACCATCAAAAGGATGACGATCTCTAGGGATTGTAAAAGGAATTTTTCCCCGCTCTCTTTTGACAGCACCTAAAGTGCTGTTAGTTATCGCTTCGTATACTGAACGAACTACTCCTTTAAAAGAACTACCTGGAATAATCAATTGTTGAGAATCTCTGGTTTCCATTGTTTTAATTAATGGAATACCGCGTTTATTAACATCTTCCCCAGTTGCTACAACTCCCGTAGAGACGTGAAGTGGAGTTCTAACTGTAAGCTTTAGATATAACGTTCCATGACAGTGTTGAGGTAAGTATCGCTCGTGTCCTGCTGGTTTTTTGCGGACGATTGGCTTTTGGGGAAAGCTAACCATTGCATACGGTTTAGGACTGCGATCGTCTCGCTGGCGATTCCTACTGTTAAATTGGTTGGACATCAGATTTGTAAGTTTAAGAGGAATTGAAAAATTTCAAAATGAGTTTATTGCTCTGGAACAGTTAAAGCAACAAAGTGAACCGTTGAGGTTTGGCTATTTAAAAAGTACCGTTGGCAAATTTTAGGTTTATTTGTTTCCGATTCTTTGATTGCAAAATTATGCTCGAATCCTTTGGGAAAGCGGGTTTCTTTAGAGCGAATTTCTCGGTCGCTTATTTTTTCATTCGCCTCATATAATAAGGCTTTGCGGTCTTCAATTTTCCAGTCAAAAGGAATTGGCTTAAATTGGCTACAAATATCGGTGGTTTCTTTACTTAAGAGCAATAGAGTGTAGCCAGATTTGTTTTTCTTCCAGCGTAATTCCCACTGAGAATTAAAAACTTGTCCTTCCATAACGGAATTTATGTTCTCTGATAACTCCGATTTGATACCGCTTACTTTGTGAGGCGATCTCAAAAAATAATAGTTACTATCTTGTTTTAGATTTACTAAAAAATGTTTTAATTCTTCAAGAGAATCAATACTCTTCGTACCAACAAATGCTTTAATTTGTTCTGTCATTGTGCTGCAATACCTCCAGTCAGTATTTGACTCCAGGCTCTAACGGCAATTTGAAATAGATTAGGAACGCCTGTTTCATTGCTTCCTATCCAATTCTGTTGTACTCCGAAACCATACATCATAGGTTGAGCAGCAATGGGAGTAGCTTGACAGTCAGGTTTTGGAAATCCATAGTTCGTGGCTTCTGAATCAGTTAAGAATTCTCCTGCACCCAATAAGTGATTATAAGGAAACTTGCGATCTTGACCAATTAAATTTAACTCTTTGCTGTCTTTGACTAATTGACAACCTGGATACTCTACAGAAGCCGAATTATATTTCACTTTTACCGTACCCAAACCCCTAGACTTGGCAAATCCCAAACCAAACCAACCTTCATTTAAATCTCGCAAAACTAAGCCCATCAAACCTAATTGTGCCAAGGAAAAGTTTTTGAGGTGAATTTTAGTACGAAATTCTCCTGAAGTGCAGACTTGATAGTCGAAAGGACCAACAGCAACCGAACCATATACTCTATCTATAGCAACTCCGTTACGTTCTTCTAGCTTTAGAGGTTGTTCTAGATCGGGATAAGCATCTTCGATTCTAATTCTACTGGCGATCGCAGTACTGCCAAACATGCGATCTGTAAAAGAAGACAAATGATGAATTGCAGCAGTTTTACGAGTACTGAAAATATATTGGTACTCATCACTACGAGGGTCTACTTTTTCAGTTTCCAATAACTCTTTTACGTAAGGATCTAAATGCTCGTTATCTAAATATTTATAGCTATCAAGTTCTAAGGGATTCCCCGCCCACAGTAAATTTGGATTTTTGGGATCTCGTTTGCTTTTGCCAACAGTACGGACTATTCTTTCTGCATGGGAGCGAATAGCACCTTTTAGTCCGCTTCCAGGCAAATAAATTGTTTTTCCTCCCTGATGAAAGGTTTCCACAAATTCCATTTGGGGTTTAGTAGGATCGATACCTTCTTGACCTGACTTAACTAAAATTGGTCCTTCGGGAATAATTGAAAGATCGATTGCGCAGTGATTGACTAATCTTTTGTGCATGGTTGAGTAATAGAAAAAAAATTTGTGTTGCTAGCTATTTACTATTTCTTTGGTAGAAATTTCCTGCCTCAAATGTTCCATTAGTTCGGATACCCATTGGTCTTTAAAATCGGTGGCATCTTCATAGGCAGAATCATCATCTTTAACTAGCTTTTGTAGATATTCCAAAAGGAAATCTGGTCGATCTGCTGGATAGTCAAACCATTTCATGCGGTCAATCTCTAACTTGACAACTCCCAAACCGCGAGAACTACCACCACCAAGGGGTACTTGTTCACTCTCAAACTGATGCAAACCAATTACCAGTAAACCTAATTCCCATTCTTCAGCATTCTCAACAACTGCTTTAAATTCAAAAGATGTCCCCGCTGGCACTACTTGGAAATCATATAATTTCCCATCAGCAGCAATTTCCGTATCGCGATCAATCGCAACTCCATCTCTTTCTTGATATTGTCCAAACCAATCCTCAGCAATTACTGTCAAATCTCTAACTTGGAATTTACTAGCCAGCCAAGGAGAACCAAACAAACGAGAAATCAAATCAGTATGTTGAATAATTATCTTCGTTAATACAGCATCTTCAAATTCCTCACTTTTGATTCTTCTTAGTTCATTTTCAGTTAGTAACTCCTCAATATTGTCATTTATTAATTTTGATATAGATAACTGCTTATATCTATTATCTTTTTTGGCATTTTCCAGCTTAATTAGCTGCTCAAAATTCAGGTCTCTTAAATCGCCTATTTCCTGCGATGTAATTGACCATTCATCATTATTAGCAGGATTAGCAACCATAGTGCGATCGCTACCTAAAATCCCTCGCAAAAAACTTTCCAAGCGCGATCGCAATGCACCCTTAAAACTCGAACCTGGAATGTAAGGTCTATCCAAGGCATCTTTGATTACAGGTAAATCCGAACCAGTGGGTTCAGGATTGCTTCCTGCACCAATAAGTAGGGCGGTAACAGTTGATAATGTTCCCGTTATTTCTAATCTACTTTTAAAAGTATCAAACATAATTATTTGTATTATTTACCGTATTTTTCGGACAAATGAATGGCTATGGTATTTGTTTCTACTAAATTGCGTCCTGTAGTTTGAATACATAGCCCTAAACCTGCATCTGTCCAAGTCAAAACAAATTCAACTATCCCATCTGCTGAAGATGCTTTAATTGGATTGGTTTGTTTAGGATTGAAGGGCAAAGAATTAGTGATTTTTTCTACATAAGGAGAATGACGGATTTTTTCAGAAAAATCTTGTAATTTATCTTTGCCGTGATCGTCTCGGAGTTTGATTGTTTTCTTTTCTGGCTGAAGATTACTTTGAGGAATTAAAGATAATAGAGTTGTTTCTTGTTTGGCAAACTGCAATCGCGATCGCTCGTGAAATAATACACCCATTGCGGATAGACTTATTTGTATATCATCATCAATAACTTCTTCATCAATTAGGCTTTGAATATATTCGTTATCTAAATACTGTTCAATTTCGGATTTACTGACATTTAGCTCCGTTTCTAAAAGATCGAACAATAAATAATTGTTCAGCCAAAATACAAGATCTAAAGCAATAGGTTGGGGCGGTAGTTCAATTACCTCAGAAAATTTCTCAAATAAATAATATACAGGGATTTCTAAGGCTTGTCCGATCATCCCTGCAAATGAGATTTGAGCTTTATAACCGCCTGTGGCATTAATGGCGATCGCTTCTGGTGAGAAGTTTCTGACTTCAGTGCTTATTTCTTTGACTAAATTCTTAAGTCCTTGTTGTTTAAAAGCTTTAACATCATCATCTTTTAAACCTTCGAGTATACGAACATCAATAGTCTCAAACTTTAACGGGTTATTAAAGTTGCCATAATAAAGCTTGAGTAACTTGCCTATTTTCTTACCATCATCTGTATCAGAAACTAAAAAGATTAATCTCAAGTACTGACTGAGAAAATTGCGATCGCAAATGCTAGTTATCGAATTTATTTCAGCACCACATATTCTTTCTGTATTATCTTTATCTACTAAAAGTAAAGCTAACTGATTCAAGTTATTTTCTTCAAATGCTTTTTGAATTGCGTCTTCTGGAGAAAATCTCAAATTATTTAATAAACTCGTACCAACTGTACAAATTACTGTGTTTCTCATTTTTAAAATTTGCTACTAATTTAGACTAATTACTAGGCTTGAGGTATTTAAGATGTCTGGCACCATAACCTAGATAAAGGCGTATTAGTTTGATATGAATTGATTTGATATCTTCTGTCTTAGCTTTATTCGCAATGTCTGTTGCCTGCTTTTTCAATAATTGCTCAAAATCTTCAATCAGCTTCTCTGCTAAAGAATTTTTGCCTGTTCCCCATTTGTTATCTCTTCCAGTTTGGTAGCGAAGAAAATTTTTAATTGCCTCGGTACTTTCGGTACTGTCGGCAACTCGAACTAAATTTCTAAATTGAGATTCTTCTAAATTGCCATAAGTAGTTGTTTTATTTAAGGCATCTTGTACAGCCAAAACAATATCATCTTCAGCTTGAAGAATGCCCCTTTGTATCTCTAAAGCAGATTTTTGACCAACTGATAAACTCATAATAAATTTAATTATTTTCTAGTAAACTTTCACGTGATTTTAGATGGAATGGGTCGCAAATTTTCACCCTTCCAAAACCTTCATTTGTCTTTTCACCAATGCCAAACAATTCTAATTTTGTTAGAGCTTCTATACAGCCATCTAAGTTGTTTATACTAAATAAATAAAGTCCTCCTTTATTAGTAATTAATTCTATGTCTTTCATTAGTCCCCAAGCATTATTCCAACCTGAAACATATCCATAACTGCTATAGGCTGTTTCTAGTTTTAATTTGTTACTTTCGATATCTGAAATAGAAGGCAACATTTCTTCAGTAATCACAGTGGTTCGTAGCCAGTTTTCATTCAAAATGGCATTTGCTTGCAGATTAATCGTGAAATATTGTTTTTTTGAGTCGTTTGCTTCAGCATCGCCAAATATTGACCATAAGCTCTTACGCTCATTTAATTTTTCATTAAACTGTTTTATTTGCGATCGCACTTCTGCTTTTTTCTCTTCCAGGGTTATCGTTTCTAACCCTGCTTTAATTTCAACCTTGCCTAGTCCTCTGGATTTTGAACCACCGAAGCGAAAATTATTTTTATTGACCTCAATAAATCCCTTTAAGCTTTCTGCTAAATCATCGCTTTCAATCAAAATTGAACTGTAATAAATTACTGGTAGTTTTTCTTTACCTTGAGCCTCATCAATAACTTCGAGACTATAAAGAATTTCATCTTGAGAGACATTGCGTTTACGATTGATGCCAACTCTTGTAAGTAAACGTTTATTAACCGAATAGCTTCTGTAGGTGTTATTTTCCCTACTATAAAATCCACTAAAGGGTTCTACCCTGCCATTATCCAATGGACAGTTAGGATCGTAAGGATGGTTGTATTGCTCTGCGAGAAAGCGATCGATTAAGGAATCAAAAACTCCATTAGCTTTAATTTCGCCGTCTTCTTCTTTGTAGAAACCTGGTTTGGCTTTAGAGCTTACTGCTGTTGCTGGTAGAAGATTCTTGGCGGGATAGGCATTATGAAAAATAGCCGAGTTGTCGTCTAAGAAAAGAGTTTTAAAATCTCCACCATCGGTACTAAAATCGCTATCTTTACTTAATCCCGATTGTCTAATGATTTGGGATGCGATTGCCCCACGAATTACTGTACCTGGAATATATTCTCCTGCTTCACTAACCGAACCAGGTTTTTTAGTGCCGATTGCTAATGGCGATAATGCCGTAATAGTCAGATTTATTTGTTTCACTTTTAACTCCCAGCTACCAATTTCGACCAAGTCTCTTCTTTAACTTTTAAATCTTTATCTATCTCCCAACGCAACCATCCCAAACCCGCAGATTTACTACCGCCTAAAGCCTGAATATGTTTTAGAGCAGCGAGAATTAAAGCTTTTGTATAATCTGGACAGTCAGGTAGAAAATGGATTTGACCAGAAAATTTTAGTTCTTCGGCATTGGTAGGGGTAGTTTCCAAGTAATAAAGCTTCTCTGCTTCGGCGATGCGACGACGACGGTTGATTGTGACCCCAGGGCGAATTACTTCTTTAAGGTTTTTGGGTGACTCTTCACAAAGAAGATCGTCAAATATGATCCGTGAAGGTAAAGCAGGATTGCCAAATATCTGGCAGATAAGGCAGTGGAACTTGTGTTCTGGATGATTGTTTTTGGTAAAGTCTTGCTTCGATTCTTTTCGCTGGGGACACATATTTTCTGCTGCTGGAGACTGACATATTGCCCAACCCAACCCTCTAGCTAGCTTCTCGCATTCATGGCGCAATCTACCTTTAATCTGGGATGCAGGTATTAACAATTTTCCGTTTGCAGCGCGGACAACAGGTTTGTCAGCTAGCGAACCTGACGAACCACCAGCACCAATACACATTCCTGTTTCAACGATCGCTTTTAAATTGAAAGTCTCGATAGAGTTAGTAGTTAAATTACTTAAATCAATCATGTTTGTCTTAAATTTTGATTTGATAGTTACGCTTCAGAACCTACAGAGATATCTTGTATTTGACGATCGGCAGTTTGCTTGTCTTCTGTTTCGATAAAGGGATAAATATCTACTATTTCTCGCCAAATTGTTTCGTAACTAACTTTGCCATTCTCGTTGAGAATAGACATCCAGGGAGCGAGGTTACCTTTGTTATTCTCATCTTTAGGTTTGCACCAAGCTTGCTCAAAATTTTCCTCTAATAACTTTTGATTTTCATGAGGAGTTAGGCGTACTCTAAAGTAACGGTAGTTAAGCATTGCCGTATTCTTACCTCGTTCGAGGAGGCTACGAATTTGGTATAGTTGCGATCGCGGAAATTCTGCTTGTTTGAGTGCTTTAGCAGTATCGATTAATCCTGCTAGTTCTTGGAGTGTATAGGGGGTAGCATATAGTTTCAGCTTGTCTTTCCCTCTGATTTGTTCCAATCCTTCCTCGCGAAATGCATTTATATTAGAGGAAATCATCGTTACAGATTTTAGTACCAAGAAATCGACTGTTCCCCCGTGATATTGATAATTTTTATTTTGCTTGAGCGATTTAGCTTTTTTCTTAGCTGACTTGAGTAACTGTTCTACTAAACGATCTGCATAGTAAATTGGAGTATTGTAAGAGGTAATTAGAACCCCGATGGAAGTGCTGAGTTTACATTCTGAAGGTTTCGCTTTGTTACCTTTATAGCGGTGACAATCAATAGATTTTGCGATCGCGGTTGAATCTTCGAGTTTATATTTATCTCCTTTACTTAGCAGAATTGTCTCGAATTCAACACCAATAGTATGGGAAATTTCTAAAGCTTTGTTAGCAGGGACAATTAATAAGACATCATCTCCGCCGATGGTAATAATTTCAAAGGGATGTATTATCCTCCCATTACGATTGTCTGCTTCGAGTTTAATCAGGTTTTTTAACTCATGAGGATGAAGATGTTCTGCCAAAGCTCGATACACTGACTTTTCGGTTGCCTCAAAAATATCTCGGCTAAACTCCATATATTCCTGGGGAGTTTTAATTGTTTGAATGTATCCCCCCATGTTATTGCCATCAGCATAGATAAAAGCTACAAAATTTTTCGCATTATTGCCGACTTCCTCTAAACTGAGAGCTTCTTTTACTTCTTTCGATTTTTTCTCTTGATAGTATTGTTCCGACTGTTCAGGATTGTCAGCTAAATAAGCCTCAAATTTTTTAACCCAACTAACGATTTCTCCTGATTTCCAATCAAAACCCGCGTGTTCAAACCAGGGTTGATTGCCTTCTACTTTTGCCTTACGACCCATAAAGTTCTTTCTTGCTAAGGATTCTGACAGTTTTGGCTCGTCGGGTAATTTGGTTATTGCTTCTGCTGAAACGCGATCGCTTGTATCCCTAATTAAGTAAGGATGAGTTTCAAACATGGGAGGATAGCGACGACTAGGGCGATCATAAATATTATTGCCATTACGTCTTTGATTGAAGCAAGTAGCTAATTTGCCTGCTATTTCATTAAAGCTTTTCTTGTTCTCTAACTCATCTAAGGTTATCTCTTGATTTTTAAAATAAATTTTAACTATCTCGTTATCTTTGTGCTGCTGATAAAAGCCTAACCAGGGAGTATCGGCAATATTATCCTTTAACAATCCGAAGCGAATCTCTAAAAGATTGAATGTCTCTCCCACTGCACAGCTATTTGCGGTCAAAGTTTCTTTAGTGTATTGTTTCTCGATTAAATTAGCCAGATCGTCTACAAAAGCAGCAGGACAAAACGCCAGGATATTTCCCCCCGTAGCGTAAATAATCAATTCAGGAATTAAAGCATTGAATAGTTGCGATGCACTGTCTTCTTCCTGGGATAATTTATTTCTAAGATTCCGACAGTATTCAGATGCTTGCTGACATTCAGGAAAACGATCTGATTCTTCCCCACGAAAGAAAGCGGGTAAATCGACTAAGTTAATGCGATCGAGTATGGCTGATGCACCCCTAACTTCAGGTAATTTCGCAGAATCAAAGACATAGCCTTTGATTTTGGTCGCACCACCATACACTAGACCAATTTTTGTATTCTGCTGCCACAATTCTGCATATTCTTTTAAGTCAGTGATTAGTGCTGGAAACACGACTTCATTAGCATTTTGAAGCTGTTGGACTTGCTTAACTAGTGTTTGGGTTTCTGGATCGACTTTAGTTATGTCTTCGCGTATCTGATTTAACTTGCCGATTTCAACTGGAGGAGGGTTTTTTCCTTCACCCCAGGCTAAACACCATGTAAGGGCCACCGTTATTGAATCATCCATAATTAGTAATTTAGAATTTAAGTCTATTTATCTTGTTTTTTTAAGCTTTATTAAATATCAATTATGTATGTCGGTTGTAGTAAGGCATTTAACCATAATTATCTATATCTACTTAAATTCAGCATTTTTTCTGTATTTCTTTAGATTTTTTGTAAACTAGATTACGTTTTTATTTATTAGTTTTGACAGGCTTTAATTTAAAGGCAACTTGAACTTCTGTAGCGATAGATTTTTTGGTTAGATCTGCACGACCTCCATCAACATAGCCACCTGGTTTCATAAATTGCAGTCTTCTTTGAGGGTTAGCACAGGCGAGAATAACACCTGATGTCATAGATTTTGTACCACCTGTATAATCAGCAATTATTTCTGATTCATTAAGGTTGTATTTCTTATACGCATCTCGAAAAATTTTATTTATTAACAGTAAAACTCTCTGAGGATCATCGTTATTAGGCGGAGAAAGATTTTCGAGAATTACTTTCAATTTACGGTTTTTATTCCCAGGAGTATATATGTCATATTCAAATTTTCTTTGATTATTGACATTAATTCCAAATTCATCATGCAGTAATTCTCTAGCAGCTTTTAATGATACAGATCCGCCACAAATTATCCAACAATAATTTAGATTTCCAATTCCATTATTCCAATGATGCTTGAGCGCTACATGGGCAGGTGAGTTGATACCGAAAGCACTAGCCAGGAGAATTAACCCTGGGAAGGTTTCTTTTAAATCTTGAGGTTTGTTTATTGCAGGTCGTGAAAAACTACCAATCAACTCTGATATTTTAGCTATTGAAAATATTATTAAAAGTGGTGAAAGTATTACTACTGTTAAAATTACCCGAAAGATAGTTTCGTTGATTCCCCACTTACTCTGTACCCAGCTGCCAAAATTCTTGAGGACAAAATCATTGATTACAGTAGAAAATATTGGCAGACCTACATACCCAATTAGAAGAAAAAGCGGGAGATTTTTGCTAGGGTCAAATAAATCTTTAATTAGATTTCGTTTCATAAACTACATTTTTGTATTACGCAGTATGATTTTAAGTCTGCAATGGAACGGGGCATTTCCGATGAATTTTTAGAATCATTACAGTTTTGATTTGAGAAATGTTCTCTAGATGACAATAAATATTGAAGAGTTTTTGGGTCTGTTTAATTTTCAGCAAGCTTGGTCAAAGGTTAAGGAAAACAGAGGCTGTGCTGGGATTGACAATGAAACGATCGCAGAATTTGCTA
>JBCCDM010000162.1:0-12857 GCA_039030795.1 Cyanobacteria bacterium P01_A01_bin.84 | reverse complement strand
TGCCAACCAAGTAATGACCTCAAGTGGGGATTCCCCTCAACGATTTCAATACAAACCGAACCCACGGTGGCAAGACCCCTTAGCGTGTATGATTTTCAAAGTATCAAAGTGTCTATTAATGGTTTTGTAACCGTTGTTACCCCTATTGATTTTAGTTGAAAATGTTTTCCCATAAATTGTCCTGAAAGTTTGAATTAATGCCCACTTTAAGTATGATTCGATTAGTTTATGAAATTTTTGTTAGAATTACGTAAAATAGTGTAAAGGTATGAAAAAGTTAAGATGAGTTAAGGTGTAAATAGTTGCCTTAACAAATTGCAAGGTAGTGAATTATTTTTTAGCAACCAAAAAATAATCATTATGGATAGAATCCCTTATAACCCTTATTTAATCAAGGTTTTCATCGATTTAAATATTTAAATTTACCAGGTTGGTTCATTAGTTATGGCGGGTGGAAACGTATTTATTCTATTGGTTAATATTACTTTACTGAATTTTTTGGAATAGGATAGAGGTAGGCTGTAGCTATTTGTAGTAGATCCATCTTAAAAGTTTATAGAACTTAAAGTTACTACAAACAGATGCGAATACTACTTCACATAACAGTCTAAATAATTTACAATTCTCATTCCAAAGAGATTTTATAGCAGTTATGCTCCAAGACACACAAACTATTCGCTGTTACCAGAGACTAACTGACGCCTTCGTCGAACTATCTAATCGCGGTTATCGTACAGATGATATGCGGATGTATTTGGATGGATATCTAGCCGCACTGAGAAATGCAAATATTATTGAACCTTATCTAATACATCGATTAGAAGAAGAAGCTACGCGCTACCTGTATGATGCATCCAACTTTGCCGAAACTCAACCACAACCAGAACCTGATTACGACTATTATTAAATTCTTTTGAATCAGTTCACAAAATCTACAACATCAAGTGAGACCGGATTATTATAGCATATCTACCAAGAACTGATTGAACTTAGAGAGTACTAAATTTTAAAATATTGTAAAGTAAATCCCTAAATTGATTCTGAAGTTCCCAGGCTCAATTTAGGGATTTTTTGGTAAATATGTAAATGTTTGTAGGTAGATATCTATAAGTAAATATTTGTAAATATCTTATAAGTTATTTATCTAGCTACCCGTTAGTTCCCTCAACCCTCTTTAAAAAAGCAGGGCTGTTTCATTCTAGAAAGGAAAAATTCAAAGGGTTTTATAGGGCTAATAAATTTGCTTAGGACGTTTTTTAAGAAAAACCGAGAAGTGGAGAATTCTCCCCCAAATTCTCTATTGGGTAGACGTTTGCATCTCCCAACCTCCTACAAATAAGAAAATAAAAATAACTCTTTATGACTAATTTTTGTTTTTCTTTACAGTAATGTAGGACTTACGCAAGAACAATTTGTCATTGCGACCGGAAGGGAGTGTAGGGTTAGCAATCTCAAGAACTATGTGATTACGTCGCAAACGGAAAGTCCTAACGGACATACTACGCATTCACGCAGTGTAGCGCTAGCTAACGTCTCGGACGGAATTACGTTGCTTTTGCGTAAGTCCTGTAATGAAACAGCCCTACCCCTAAGCAAGGGAAAATTTCACATGATTCTCAGAGTTTCTAAGAAGCCAAGGCTACTTCTACCATTTGTTGTAATTCGCCTTTTTGATACAACTCAATCATGATGTCTGAACCACCAATGAATTCGCCATTGATATAAACTTGAGGAATTGTTGGCCATTCAGAATACTCTTTAATTCCTTGACGAATATCATTATCTTCCAAAACATCTACTGTTTCAAAAGGAACTCCTAAAGAATTAAAAATTTGTACTGTATTGTTTGAGAAGCCACACATGGGCATCAATTTGCTTCCCTTCATAAAAATCAAAATTTTGTTTTGAGTAATTAAACTGTTAATACGTTCTTTCAATTCTGGTGTCATAGAGAGTATTCCTGTAATTTCTAGCTGGACAATAGTATCAGTGATTTTTCTAAAAACAGTTGCATCAATATCTCTCAAAGTAATTATTGCAAGTTGAAGCAAAACCTAAAATAATTACTAAGGAATAATGGCAAAAGCTCTTGATTTAAGGCTTTAGCTATTTGAAGTTGATTTTTGCCAAGCTTCTGGGGTATAAGTTTTCAATGCTAAAGCATGAATTGCTTCACTAGACATAGCTTGTTTGAGAGAACTATAAACTAGTTGGTGTTGTTGTACTAGTCCTTTATCTGTAAACTGGGATGAAACCACACTCACTTGGTAGTGATCGCCGCCACCAGTTAAATCCTCTACCTGGACTTGAGCATCTGGCATTTGAGCCTTAATCATTGCTTCAACTTGCTGCGGACTAATCATTACGGTTTATAGAAAGACTTCTTTTATATTATTAGCAAATATTAAAAAGGAGTTATTAATTTCTGAGAATAGATTCTAGGGTTATTAGCTGTTGGCTGTTAGCTGTTGGCTTTTTATATATTGCACTCGTTTACAATCGGAGGTTTTGTGCAATCTCTATCCATGGAAAGTATAGCTGTAACAACAATCAATGCCTTCCCCTATTGCTTGCTTATGGGTAAAAGAACTAGCTGAAGCAAAGCAAGCAGCAATTTGTGTTTGGCGATTGGGGAGGATAAACGCTAAAAATAGCCAAAAATAGCTGAAAATAACTGAAAATATAATTAACAATTATTCAGGATAAGCATAGCAAATATAGGGTTAAAGCCTTCGCACTTTTATGAGAAATTTTTGGGGAAATTTGGGAACCAAACTGGGAAATCCACTACTTTTAGAACTGTGTGGACTCTATTTTCATTACGTAGCCTTTTTCAGCAAGCCCTAATTAAAAACCACCGACTAATTTCCAAGACGGTGGTGTATATATTGGGAAATTAAAGATTTTGGATTTGGTATTCTGATGATGGTAAAGATCCATAGAGCAAAAGTACTATTCATTTGATAAAAAGACTGATTGACACTCCCCATAGGTCAAACCGAGGGGATTCTTGTTTCACCGAGGTGGCTGTAATACAAAAGAGTGTCAATTAACCTCGCACTAAACAATCATTATCCAGATGAATAGTTACTTTTGGGATGAAGAAGAATTTCTGCGACCAGGAGCAGAATATTGGGTATCTACAAAACCTAACTCTACTAATTGTTGATAAGCTTTTAAACCCAAGTCCCGTGTGGGGTTTTGACTTCTGACAATTTGTACTAGCAGGGGTACTGCCAATGCTGTTTGATTTTGCGCTCTGTGTACTAATGCTAATTGATAAGTCGCATCATCACGCATTTGAGCAGTTTCAAGAGCTTTTTTGCGCAAACTATCAGCAACTTTATTATCTATTCCAGAAAAGCTTGAATTTAGCTGTTGATAAAAGTTAGATAGTTGGTTGAAAACAACTCTTGCTTCTTGAAGTTTTTTTTGTGCTACCGCATATTGTTGTGAAGAGACAGCAGTGCTAGCCTCATTCATCAGGCGTTTTCCACCTTCAATGCTCAATATGCTACTGTTTTGACCTGTAGGACGCAAATTGTTAGGGTCGTTTGGGTCAATAGGTTGTACTGGATTGGAACCATTGGGTAAAGTTTGTGATTGAGCATTAATGGGTGATACAAAACTGAAGGTTGCAACGATCGCTGCTAAGGAAGCAAGACGAAGGAAACTAAACCAGGGAACAGTTGCAGCAAATTTCATTAGACAAATATGTGCGACAACAAATACGAAACAACAATTTAAACAGATAGGGATCGAAACTTCGGGTATCTTAACTCTGTTTTGCTATTTAACAAAGCAAAGCCACATACTAAGTTCTAAAAATTAAGTTTGGAAATTAACCTGGGAAATGATCTTCTGAGATTTGAGACTGAAAATGTTCTAATTAGAGTTCCCGCGATCGCGAATTTAATGAGAGAATTGCAGCCATTAAAATTATATTTACTCACTTACTTAATTTGATTATCCTATGTCTGGCATTTCTCAAAATAGTTTAGGAATAATATTACAACGTGGTGGCGAAGAGTTAATTCTCGAGAAGGTTGAAGATAAATTTACTGCTCGTCCTAGGGATGGTATTTCTTCAGTTGAGCGATCGCTGCAAAATTTGTTTGACTCGAAGGAACATCAGACAATTGCTCCAGCTAATTTAGAACTATTTGCGGTCAGTTCTCAGAATCTGGAATCTGCCATGTCTAATGCTCGTACCCATGAGGCGATCGCTTTTGCGAGTCACGTGTATAAGCTTAAGGATAATCCTGGAACGTTTGTTTATTTGGGGGATCAAATTACTGTTGAATTTCTAGAGCAGCAAGGTGATGCTCGCATTAATTCAATTGCAACTCAATTTGGTTTGCTGCGACATAAGCAAGTTGCGGGTTTAGCTAATACTTTTGTTTTCTTGACCAGCCAGCAAGCAACGGAAAATCCTATTAAAATTGCAAATCGTCTCATGGGACTCGATGAGGTGTTGGTTGCAGAACCTAATGTTTTCGTCCATACCCAGCCTTACTACAAACCCAGAGACCCTCTTTACTCCCGTCAATGGTATTTAGCCCATAATGGGGGTAATTTCTTAGCTACGGGTTCTGATATTGCTGTAGAAAAGGCTTGGGATATTACTCGTGGTAATCGTTCTACTGTTGTTGCAGTGGTTGATGATTCTTTTGATTTAAATCATCCCGATTTTCAAGGTAAAGGGAAAATTGTTGCTCCCAAGGATTTTAAAGAACGGGATTTTTTACCTTCTCCAGGAGAAAAAGATGCAGCGAGTCACGGGACAGCTTGTGCGGGAATTGCTTTAGCTGAAGAGAATGGTGAAGGTATTGTGGGAGTAGCTCCCGGCTGTAGTTTAATGCCAATTAGAAGTACTGGATATTTGGATGATGAATCTATCGAAAATATTTTTGATTGGGCTGTTGCTAAAGGTGCATCTGTAATTTCTTGTAGTTGGGGAGCCTCTGCTGTATACTTTCCTCTTTCCTTGCGTCAACGTGCTGCTATAACTCGCGCTGCGACTGATGGACGCAATGGTAAAGGATGCGTTATCTTATTTGCTGCTGGCAATGCTAATCGCCCAATTAATGGCAATGTTTACGAGCGGGGTTGGATCAAAAATATTGTACGCGGTAATACTAAATGGTTGAGTGGGTTTGCTGCACATACTGATGCGATCGCAGTCTCTGCTTCAACTAGTCTAAAAAAGAAAGCAGCCTATAGCAATTGGGGAAATCATATTTCTATATGCGCCCCTAGTAATAATGCAAATCCGGGAGTATGGTTCCAAGAAACTGGTTTTATATATACACAGCCGGGAATTTCTGAACCTTTACATGGAAGAGGTATGTTGACTACAGACCAGTTAGGGGATCCGGGCTATAGCGACGATGATTATACTAATAATTTTGGCGGTACTTCTAGTGCAACTCCTGTAGTTGCTGGCGTGGTAGGATTAGTTCTATCAGCAAACCCTGACTTAACTGCCAAGCAAGTGAAGCGTCTCTTAGAAGAAACTGCTGATAAAATCGTTGACCTAGATCCAGATCCACAATTAGGTCTAAACTTGGGTAGCTACAATGAGAACGGACATTCTCAATGGTTTGGATACGGAAAAGTGAATGCAGCCAAAGCCGTACAAGCCGCACACAAGTTAAGGATTGCTTCAGTTGGTGTTACGCGTGATATAGAAGGGTATAACCATAACAGAATTGCGATTCCAGATAACGATCCCCGAGGGATAAAAAGCGCGATCGCCATTGGTCGTTCTTCTCCTATAGCCATGTCCGCTCCTAACCTAGTCAAAGATATTCAAGTCAGTGTTGATATCACTCACCAATTCTTAGGGGATTTAGAAATTTATTTAATTGCTCCCAATAACTTTCGTATATTGTTACAAAGTCGAACCCTAGGACGAAGTACTAGCTTGCAAAAAACTTATACTACGCGATCGCATCCGGTTCTGAATAAACTTTTCTCTATTCAAGTTAATGGTACATGGCAACTATTAATTATAGATTTATCGCCGCAAGATATCGGAACTCTCAATAAATGGGAATTATCTTTATCGTTTTAATTAGTTGTGATTAGTTTTAATTAGTTTTAATTAGTTTCAACTTAATTTAAATTCATAACTAATAATTAGCTATTAGGGATTTGAGCAAATCCATGAGCGCTAATTTCTACTTGCCGATTGCTTAATTTTTGCAGCGCTTTACCTAAACTTGCTGTTAGATACTTTGCATTTTTTTTGGGGCAACCATTAGTAAATTTTTTGGCTGAGATTACAGAACCAATATCAACCCTCACATCTGTACCCCACCGGGGATATGGAGTACTGTAACTAATACTAATAGGTAAAACATTTACGTCCAATCCCGGATTGCTAGATTGGGCACCTAAAGCCAAACGTGCAATTCCTGGCTTCAGAGAATGAATTTCACCATCCCTAAAAATGCCACCTTCAGGAAAAATTACTAAAGCTTCTCCCTGCTTGAGTAATTCAACTCCGTATCGCAAAGTCTTAATAGATGGACGCTTTGGGTCTATGGGAAAGCCCCCCATACGTTGAACAAACCAACCTTGCAGCCCACGACATTCAGTACTTGTGACCATAAAACGTAGGTCTCTGCCTGTAACACAGCGTCCTGCAACATAAGGAACAACAAGAGCATCCCAACGAGAACGATGAGTCGGGGCAATAATTACCGGACCACTTTTAGGGATATTTTCCTGTCCAAATACTTGTACGCTGCCGAAAAAAAGAGGCATTAACAAATGACGTCCCAATGTATAAGCTATGGGACTTAACCAAGGAGAGACTCCATTTGTAATATGTGCAACTTCGTTGGTAAATGGCATCTTTGTTGGTCTGGGATGACAAGATTTAAATGCAGAATCGATTGGTATCATTACGGTGATTGTAGATTTCAAGGTAGAATGTATTGAATTCCTCGTTAATAACACCGTAAATTTTCTTTCTTGACTTGTGTAGTACTACCTGGACAGTTTTACCTCTGTCCGCTAGTTTTTACTATGTCGTCGATTATTGAACCAAGCTTGTAGTTGCTGGCGACACTCAGATTCAAGAACGCCTCCAATTACACTCAAAGAGTGATTAGAAGCAGCGCTATCAGGAATATTAGTAACTGTGCGCAAGGCACCAGTTTTTGGGTCGTCTACCCCATAAATCAAGGTACTTAGACGCGCTTGTACGATAGCACCAGCACACATTGGACATGGCTCTAGGGTTACGTACATAGCGCATTCATGTAAACGCCAGGTTTGTAATATTTGTGTTGCTGCTCGTATAGCAACGATTTCCGCATGAGCGGTTGGATCTTTGTCTCTATATTTTCTATTTTCACCTTCTGAAATTATTTTTCCGGATGAATCAATAATAACAGCACCTACTGGGATTTCACTGACATCGCCAGCCATTTGAGCGAGTTTTAAGGCATGATTCATCCATCTTTTATGTATAATATATTCTGTGTATTTTATTAGCATGAAAGTCAAGTTCTGGAAGACATAAAAATCATAAATTTGATGAATATAAGCTTAATGAATACTTTTCTTGCTTATTTCATAAAAAATAAAGGACAGTAAGTAATCTGTCCTATCAAAACAATATTTGACTTTTTTATAAGGTAAATGGATTCTCCTAGTTTTCAAAATTGAGCTGTATCTAGCATTCATCCAACACCGTAGCAAAGCTCGGTGGTATCTGGAGAATTCCAAAGATCGTAAAAAGTCCCGCAAAATTATTTAAATTGCTGGCTGGGCTAAAAGTGTATCAAGTTGATTTCGAGTATCCAATGCATAAATGTCATCACAACCACCTATATGCTGATTATTAATAAAGATTTGTGGAACTGTGCGCTTTGCATTTGCACGTTCTGCCATCTTATTTCTAGCTTGGGTGTCACCATCAATTTTGTATTCAGTGAATTTTACACCTTTCCACCACAGCAGCATTTTGGCACGTATACAGTAAGGACAGGTTTGCCAAGTATAAATCTCTACGTTTGCTTTGACACGTTCTGGATGACGATTAAGGATAGGGTTTAGGAAATCAAGCATAGTTGAATTTGTAATGATTTTGTTTCAAATATTTATAGTCTAATACGGTTAAGTTAGTACCAAATCACTTGCTAGAGAAGTATCCTACTAAACCTTAGCCACGGGCGATCGCGCTGTTGACAAGTCTTGAAGAGTACCTATTTTTATGACAATAACCTTTAATAAACTGTATTTATTTATAGTGTAATTTATGTATATAGAATTGTAGCTTCTAAAAGTCAAAATAAAATCAAAGCAGGCAAAATGCAAGTGTCATAAAACTCGGATGGTGCGTGACACCATAACCTTCATTATTACATTCAAATTTCAATTAAGTGTCACATTACCCTACAAAAAAATATGCCGGTTGCGTAAATCCTACAAAGGTAAAAGTTTAATTAAAGTATATTTTTCCCTATTTTGTAGAGTAGTTCTATAGACATATAGAAATATTGTTTAAGTTATGAAAATATCACTTATGGTTATTGAATTTTATTAGATAGGAATTACGCTTTTACAATATTTACTAGTTCTTTTGTAGGAGGTGAAATTCACTGAATGGATTGGTTAATTTAGAGAAATACCAAAAATATCTCGCCTGTAAATTTATATAAAGCAACAATATAAAGCAATAATTCGATCGAGGTTTGAGCTTATCCCAAACTTATATCAAAAAGGAGCTTTCCAATTGTACAAAAAGCTAGCAGGCTATAAGTCTAGGGCTGTAACATGGCGGTTGGTATAGATACTTTAGTACTAAAAAACTATTGATTTAATAAAAGCAAACAAAAAAAAGCAGTAAAACTTAACACAAACCAAAACCAAGACTATTTTCCAGAGGTATACGTGCTTTGGTAGACTTGAAAACGGCGAATCGTATTCGGAAACGACGCGAAATCAAGCAATTGAGAGGGTAGACTCTGTGGAAAATACACTTGGCTTAGAGATTATTGAGGTCGTTGAGCAAGCAGCGATCGCATCCGCACGTTGGATGGGTAAAGGTGAGAAGAATACTGCTGACCAAGTAGCAGTAGAAGCGATGCGCGAGAAAATGAATCAAATTCATATGCGCGGTCGCATCGTAATTGGTGAAGGCGAACGCGATGATGCTCCTATGCTTTACATCGGTGAAGAAGTGGGTATCTGTACTCGTACTGATGCCAAAAATTTTTGTAACCCAGAAGAATTAATTGAAATCGATATTGCTGTCGATCCTTGTGAAGGTACCAACCTAGTAGCATATGGTCAAAACGGTTCTATGGCTGTGCTGGCAATTTCTGAAAAAGGTGGCTTGTTTGCTGCACCTGATTTTTATATGAAGAAATTAGCAGCTCCTTCTCAAGCAAAAGGAAAAGTAGATATAAACAAGTCTGCTACTGAAAACTTGAAAATACTCTCAGAATGCTTGAACCGTTCTGTAGAAGAATTGGTTGTAGTGGTTATGGATCGTCCCCGTCACAAAGATTTAATTCAAGAAATTCGTAATGCAGGTGCAAGAGTTCGTCTGATTAGCGATGGTGACGTTTCTGCTGCTATCTCTTGTGGTTTTGGAGGTACTAATATTCATGCTCTCATGGGTATCGGTGCAGCACCTGAAGGAGTAATCTCTGCTGCTGCTATGCGTTGCTTGGGCGCTCACTTCCAAGGACAATTGATTTACGATCCAGAAATTGTCAAAACAGGATTAATCGGGGAAAGCAAAGAAAGTAATCTAGCAAGACTCAAGGAGATGGGTATTAATGACCCAGATAAGGTTTACAATGCAGATGAATTAGCCAATGGAGAAACAGTTTTATTTGCAGCTTGTGGTATTACTCCTGGAACTTTAATGGAAGGCGTGCGCTTTTTCCATGGAGGAGCTAGAACTCAGAGCTTGGTAATCTCTAGTCAGTCTCAGACCGCTCGTTTTGTGGATACCATTCATATGTCTGACAGTCCTGAAAATATAGAACTGCGGTAAGTAAATAGTTTTTAGTTGATGAATGGGGTTGAAAGAGTAAGGAGAAATATAAAAATATAGGAGACAGAATTAAAATTTTGAGTTTAAGAAGTAATTTAAAACTCCCAATTTCAAATTCAAAAGCTTTATTTTGTAATTCTGAATTCCTATTTTATTTGGTGCATTTCTTGACTTTAGCCATTTTTTAGGAAAAAAACTTTCCCTAGATCCAGAGGATCAACCAAAACGAAGAGTCAACTAAGTGCACCGCTCCTAATTTTTCCTCAACCCCATACTTGATTCTCATTCCCGATCAACCCAAATACATAACTAATTACCAAACACCCATTAGTAATTAAGATTTAGCAAATGAATATAGCAGTAGTGGGCTTGAGCCACAAAACAGCCCCAGTTGAAGTACGGGAGAAACTTAGTATTCCAGAACCGCAAATCGAGGGCGCGATCGCTCGTTTATTAAGCTGTCCTAATATCCAAGAAGTAGGGATTCTCAGTACTTGCAACCGTTTAGAAATTTATATCGTCTCTGAAGAAGCAGAATATGGTGTAAAAGACCTGAATCAGTTCCTTGCTGAACACAGCAAGTTGTCAGCAACTGATTTAATTCCTCACTTATTTGTTTTGCTACATCAAGATGCTGTTATGCATTTGATGAGAGTTGCTGCGGGTTTAGATAGTTTGGTATTAGGAGAAGGGCAAATCTTAGCCCAAGTGAAAACTACCCATAAGCTAGGACAGCAGCATAAGGGAATAAAAACAATTTTGAATCGATTATTTAAGCAAGCAATTACAGCCGGTAAACGGGTAAGAACGGAAACTAGTATTGGTACTGGTGCAGTTTCTATCAGCTCCGCAGCTGTAGAATTAGCACAAATGAAAGTAGAAAATCTGGCAAGTTGTCGGGTGGCAATTATTGGTGCCGGAAAAATGTCCCGGTTGCTAGTAAAACATCTAGCTTCTAAAGGTGCTAAACAAATTTGTATTGTAAATCGTTCTCTAAAACGGGCTGAAGAATTAGCAAAACAGTTTTCACAAGTAGAAAATATTCGTACTTGCTTGATGACAGAAATGACTGGGGTTATCGCCCAAAGCGATATGGTATTTACCAGTACTTCTGCTACTGAGCCAATTATTGACCGTTCTAAGTTAGAAATGACATTGGAACCGTCTCAGAAAATAATGTTATTTGATATTTCCGTACCGCGAAATATCGACGCAAATGTTAGCGAACTCGAACAAGTGCAAGCATTTAATGTGGATGACCTGAAAGCGGTAGTAGCCCAAAATCAGGAAAGTCGTCGTCAAATGGCTTTAGAAGCAGAAGGTGTTTTAGATCAAGAAGTTAATAATTTTGATATTTGGTGGCGTAGTTTAGAAACTGTTAGTACCATCAGCAGTCTACGGACAAAAGTTGAAACTATCCGCGAACAAGAATTAGAAAAAGCTTTATCAAGACTTGGTTCAGAATTTGCCGATAAACACCAGGAAGTTATCGAAGCCCTTTCTAGGGGGATTGTTAACAAAATTTTACATGACCCCATGGTACAACTGCGATCGCAACAAGATGTAGAGGCTAGACGTAAATGTATGCAGACATTACAGATGCTTTTCAATCTCGATGCTGGGAACAGTTTAGTTAATTAGTTGGGAAATTGGGAATAAGAGAAGAAATATCAATTACCAATTACCCCATCAATCATCAAACTTCCACCCATTTTCTTAATAAATTGGCATGGGTTTTGGCAACTAAATCGAATTCGGGAGTTTTACCATATTTTTGATACATCACCTTTTTTGCTGTATCCAAGTCAAATAACATTTCCCTTTGACTAGCATCCCGTACAAAGCTTTGTACCCAGCTAACTGCGGCTAGTCTTTTACCCTCTGTCACATTTTCCACGCGATGTATAGTGGTAGAGGGATATACAATCATTGAACCTGCTTCTAACTTAAAAGCTTGTTCGCCTAAACTGGTATCAATTACTAGTTCTCCGCCTTTATAACTTGTGGGTGAGTTAAGAAATAGTGTAAATGATACGTCAGAACGCATGGGGTGTTCATTTCCCATCAAAGCATTATCTGTATGAGAGCCATAGTACATATCTACCTCATAGCAGCTAAAAATTGTCGGACGGATGATTTTTGGTCTAATCGCAGCTTGAAATAAATGATTTCGTTTCAAGGCTTCAACAATAACACTTTGCAATTCTTTATCAGCAGAATTATTTCTTGATAATTGCTTATTATTTTTAACTTGTTTGGCAAACCATCCAGCAGTTAGCTTTCCATCTATAAATTCAGCATTTTCAATGCTAGAAATAATTAAACTCAGTTCGTCAGCAGTAAGAACTTGTTCGATACAAAGAATCATATGAAGAAAAAATTTTAGAACCAAAGGCTAAAAATAAACATTAATACAGGTTAAGAAGAATCACAAATTTATTTCTACCTTTTACCTTTCTCAGTCCTTGAGTTTGGTTGGTTAAACCCATTGATATTCCTAATAAATATCTACCTATAGAGATAATCAAGCATCCAAGATTACCGAAATTAGCGATCGCGTTAAATTAATTTTTGTATAGTTATTATCTAATTTACAGTTATTTTTAATTACTCAAACTAAAGGAAAAAGGTTAATAATCTAAAAGCTATCAAGACTTAAAATTTAAGTTAATACAAATTAGTCCCCAGATTTCCACTTTTACAAGAGACATTTATCGCATTCATAATGTAGAGACGGCTCATAAGAACGTTTTTAAGAAGATTCTAGGTTGCACATATCACGGTCAGAGGCACAAAGGAGACCAGCAGGTTGTAGTAAACAGTGGATCTGGGTGGG
>JBCCDM010000161.1:0-12935 GCA_039030795.1 Cyanobacteria bacterium P01_A01_bin.84 | reverse complement strand
TGCCATAGCAGCAATGGTGTTTTGAGAAGTTGTGGACTTACCGATACCACCTTTACCGTAGAATGCTATCTGTCTGATATTTTCGTCTGTCATGATTTTCTCCTGTAATTGGTTGGTTGATTAGCTGTGGAGCTTAGGGTTTTATCTGCGTTTTTTGTTTGTTTGCGCCCATTCGTAGATGTGAGCGTTAGTAGAACGTCGCCTTGGGATGGATGGGTACTGCGTACACCAGAAGAGCCTGCTAGTGAAAAGCACGTGTCCTTCGTCGCCGGAACGAATAGATGGTGCAAGGCACGCGCTAGAGGCGATGGTACTGTCGTACCCACAGGAGGCGATGGTACTATCGTACCCGCCGGAGGCGATCGCTCAACCGAAAGTCTCAAATCAATCATTTGTATTTACTATTTACTACTAAGTATTAAAGTGGTTCAGAATTTCTTTTTGTTCGGTAGACTATTGGCAGCCTAACTTAAACTGCTTCTACTACCACATTCGGACTAATACGTTCCTTAAGTCTGGCTTCAATGGCTATCTTTAAGGTTGCAGTGCTACTTGAACAAGAGCCACAAGCACCTTGGAGGAGAACTTTAATTTTATCGCCATCTACATCATAAAGTTCTACATCTCCACCATCAGCCATCAGAACTGGTCTAACTTCTTCGTCTAATACTTTTTGGATTAATGCTATCTTTTGTACTGGAGTCAGAGTTTTTGTAACTGTGTCAGTGCTACTATTATTTGCTCTCACAGTAGATGCTGTGGTTGACTCTCGGTGTATGTCGATGATGATGTCATCAATACTTGGCAGACAAGTTCCACACCCACCACCAGCTTTGATATAATTAGTAACTTCTTCAGCAGTATTCAAACTATTTTCTTGAATAATACGGCGAATTTTCGGTTCGGTAACACCAAAACAGGTACAAATTAATGCTCCTTCGTCATCATCATCGTGAGTTTCTAAGGGAATACCTCTGTAATTGTAAACTGCTGCCTCTAGTGCTTCTTGCCCCATGACAGAGCAGTGCATTTTTTCTTGAGGTAGTCCACCTAAATACTCAGCAATATCTTTATTAGTTATATTAAGAGCTTCATCTAAAGTCTTACCTTTAACTATTTCTACTAAAGCTTCGGAAGATGCGATCGCACTGGTGCAACCGAAGGTTTGGAATCTAGCATCAACAATCTTATCAGTATCTTCGTCAACTTTAATATGTAGTCTCAGGGCATCTCCGCAGGCAATACTTCCAACCTCTCCTGTGGCGACTTTAGTTCCGACTTCATCTTTGCTTTCTTCTAGTGTACCTTGATTTTTAGGATTGTAAAAGAGTTCTAATACCTTATCTGTATATTCCCACATAACTTTATTGAAGGTGATGAGTGAGTGATAGGAGGAGTAGTGAGGGGGTAAGGGAGTGGAAGAGTAAGTTTGAGGAAGATAATAGGGGTGCCTATTTACCCTTACCCTAATTTTTTAATGAGCTAATACTTGCTCTTGTTCTTTGAGCCAACTTGCATCGTCGTTCTTGAAGGGTGACATTTCCCGCAAACGTTTTATAATCCCAGGTAACACTTCTATGACTTTATCGATTTCAGAGGATGTGGTGTAGCGACAAAGACTGAAGCGAATAGAACCATGCAATATGGTGTATGGTAAACCCATAGATCGCAATACATGAGAAGGCTCCAAAGAACCAGAACTGCAAGCCGAACCACTAGAAGCGCAGATTCCTTCTTGGTTGAGCAATAACAAAATTGCCTCACCTTCAATATATTTGAAACCAATGTTGGTGGTATTAGGTAATCTTTCGGTACCCCCACCGTTAACCTCACACTCAGGGATAAGTTCAAGAATTGTTTTTTCTAAGCGATCGCGTAATTTTCTTTCTCTTGCGGTGGCTTCTTCTAAATGCAGTAGTTCTAGTTCTGCGGCTTTACCAAGAGCAACTATTCCTGGTACATTAGGAGTTCCACCTCTTCTACCCCGCTCTTGTCCCCCACCAACTAATAAAGGACGAAATCTAACTCCCCGACGAACATACATAGCGCCAATTCCTTTTGGAGCATGAATTTTATGACCAGACATAGTTAATATGTCAATGGTACTACTATTCATATCCATCGGAATTTTACCGACTGCTTGTACTGCATCAACGTGAAATATTGCCCCGTATTCTTTAACTAACTTACCAATTTCTTCGATAGGGAAGACTACACCAGTTTCGTTATTGGCGTACATTATAGTTACCAGAGCGGTATTACCCGTGAGCGCAGCTTCTAATTCGTGTAAATCTAGCTGTCCTCTTCGATCGACTGATAAATATGTAACTTCGTAACCTTGATGTTGTAATTGCTTGCAGACATTAAGTACTGCGGGGTGTTCTACTTGAGTAGTAATAATGTGTCGCTTTTGAGGTTGTGCTTGTAGTGCAGCGCGAATAGCAGCGTTATCTCCCTCGGTTCCACCACTAGTAAAAACAATCTCTGATTCGTTTGCACCAAGTAGTACTGCAACTTTTTCTCTTGCTTCTTTTACAGCTTTACTGACTTGTCCACCAAAAGAGTGCATACTTGAGGGATTACCGTAATAATCAGTAAGATAAGGTATCATTGCAGATACTGAGGCTGGATCTACTTTTGTAGTCGCATTATTGTCTAAATAAATACAGTCTTTTTGCATTGTTTCTAATTCTATTTCACCAAAACCAAGAATCTATCTAATTCTTGAAGTTATAAGCAGTAGGAATCAACGGGAATAAATAAATATAAGTGTAAATACAATTTCAAGTAAAAATTCCCTTTGACAGCAGACACTCGATAGATAAACTTTCCTCGAACTAAATCTAATAATTGTCTTGCAACTGAACTTTTTGTTGGGCTTTTGCTTACTCGTCTGAGACGTTTTTAAATTCTAGACTTAACTGTTGAGAGCTACTACCCCTAAACTCAACTCTCGATGCCATACCTTTATATTAAGTCTATTTAACTGCTTGCCTAAAAAATTTTTAGTACTAAAGTCCTAATAATATTATAGCAGACATAATACTAATTTGATTCAAATAATTCGATGCAAATTTATGATGTTTGCGTTCCTAAATTTTGCTTTTGTTGACTTTGTAGTTGTTCTGAAAATTTCTGAGAATAGAAATCAAACCAGTTTTCCCAGTAATCTTGTTGTTTTGTTAATTTGTTTATGAATTGATTATATGTATCAAACCAAGATTCCCAGTAATCTTGAGGCTCTTTAATACAGCCTTTAAATGTGGGACAACTGGCAGTGCATTGAGCTACATTGTGAATGCTACCAACACAATTTGTACAGAGATTAGGATCAATCCAGCGTCGCTCGTCAACTATTTTAATAGCTTTAGTAGGACATTGGGATATACATAAATCGCAGGAAATACACTTTGTAGTAATTTTATAAGCCATGGGTGTACTATGCCACTAAACTAAAGGCAAAGGTAAAGGTAAAGTTTTGGGTAATGAGTACTAACTATTTCAATCAATTAACAGTTAACAGTTATGTGCATCGTTGCACTGAGGAACACCATATCAGGTTCGTTAATAGCGTATTTTTTGGATTACTTGGTGTAAGTATTAACTATTAACTATTAACTGTTAACTGTTAACTGATATTTTAAGCTGTCAGTCCTTCAAGGTACTGCTTATGGAATTCTAAGGCAACTTTTTCAATGGAATCGTAAGCTTCTACGGTTTGGATACCAGCTTTATTTAACTCTTGTTTCGGACAGTCACCAATTTTAGAAACTAAAACTGCTTGACAATCAGAAATTGACTTGATGATATTGTCTAGAGTTGCTTCTTCACCATAACCACCTTGACAATAAAGGTCTACCCGACGATGACCAATGAAAACAACTTCGTTACCGTCTACTTCGTATACTTGGAATTCTTTAGCATGACCAAAATGTTGATTTACTAACCCACTGCCTTTAGTCGCAACTGCAACTAAAATTTTATGGGTGCTAACGCTCATATCGTTTGCTTTCAATTGCTCTTTAGCGCTGTTGAGTTCTTCTCTGAATTTTTCAATGCCTGCATGAACTTCTTGGCGCTTTTGTAAATCATATTCTGAATCCATTTCCAGAATTTTATCTTTAGTAAACTCTTGGGAACGGTCTTCTCCTAGTAATCCTACAGCATCTGCACGGCATTGACGACAGTGACGCATCAATTTCATGTTACCAGAACAGTTCTCTTGAACTTCTTTGAGTTCTTTGGGGGTTGGACCTCTTTGACCGGTGAGTCCAAAGTGAGTACCATGCTCTGGTGCAGAGATAAGAGGCATAATGTTATGTAAAAATGCACCTTTAGAGCGGATGACTCGGTTTACTTCTGGTAAGTGATGGTCATTAATTCCTGGAATCAACACCGAGTTAACTTTACATAAGATATCAGCTTCTCGCAGAGCGTCTAAACCTTCCATTTGTTTTTCATGGAGAATTTTTACGCCTTCAATACCTCTGTAGCGCTTACGTTTGTAGTGAACCCAAGAATATATTTTTTCGCCAATTTCGGGATCCACCATGTTAATGGTGATTGTGACGTGGTCTATATTTAACTCTTTGATCCGGTCTACATATTCGGGTAACATCAGACCATTGGTTGACAAACAAAGTTTAATATCTGGTGCTTGTTCGGCAATCAATTCAAAGGTGCGGAAAGTTTTTTCTGGATTTGCTAATGGGTCTCCAGGACCTGCAATTCCTAAAACGGTCATTTGAGGAATTTTGCCAGCAACAACCAATACTTTCTTGGCTGCTTCTTCGGGACTTAGTAATTCGCTTACGACTCCCGGACGGCTTTCGTTCGCACAGTCGTATTTACGATTGCAGTAGTTACATTGGATATTACAAGCAGGTGCAACCGCTACGTGCATTCTTGCGTAATGGTGATGAGCTTCTTCACTGTAGCAAGGATGTTGAGCAATACGCTCTTTCATTGTATCATCCATTTCCATGGGAGCATCGCTGCTGCATCCGCTACCGCAATTACTAGAAGCTTTTACTTTACCGGATTCTGTTGAGTTTTTCAGAGTTTTAGAAGAAGTTGCAGACATTGAATTTCGCAAAAGTCGGTGGACTGGCTTTTGCCACTAGGAAAGATGTTTTCGCGATCCTTGAACCAGGAATGGAAGTCGCGTCTGGTAATACTCCGGCAAAGGAGAAAACGCACTACTGCCTTAATTTACTTCCTCAGCAAAGATATAGGCTTAAGACCCAAGTATCCAAAGCTGGTGTGTCAGCTATAGAATTTGGGGTATTACGTGCCCTCCAGCCGCGACTCCTGTTCACAGGGGCATGGTGCTATCTCATCCCTCCACTCACTCACTGCGACTTAATTAAGAACTGAATAAGTTCTTGTGATGACGCTTTGAGTGCTTGGCGATATAAGAGTTATAGCAATCGCCAAAAACAGCTTTCCTAAGAATGCCCAGATAAGATTTATTAAGCTTATTAAAAATGCACTCAAAACCTGAAACCCAGATTCAGAGGGTGTTAAGAAAATTTTAATTTTTTTTTTGTGTCGGGGGACTTGTATTTTCAATGGCGGGTACTTGCTTTTCTAGGTTGGGGTACTATCTTACTTGTACTCGGCTATAAGACAGCGATCGCAAGCTGTTAAGGGTTATTTTGCTCTTATACTCTTAGTCGTCGATTCCTATATAACAACTGCTATCTTTACGACTTTATGGAAACTTGAGAATTAACTCTAGAAAATTAACTTTGAGATATCAGAAAAGTTGGGAATAGCTAGAAACAGTTTACTCAGATGAATTTACAAAGAAGTTTTACCTTGTCTGAGTCTGAAAAACTAAAGCCTGAAACTAAACTCCGAAACTAAACTCTTTTACATAATTGCTAATCTACTAAGAAAGCGAAATTATATTATGTATCTAACATATCACTTTTTTTGCACAAGAAACGCAACTAAAACTTTCTTAACCATTAACTTAATAATTCCTATAGAATTGCTGTTAAACCAGGTATACCAATCAATATACGCAATTTAAAACAAAAAATAAATGAGAATTATTATCTATAAGCTATTAAACAAATATTGGCTTGGTATTGGCTTGGATTTTTCAAGGTACGAGATATGATTCGAGAAAGCTTTTAGCTCTTAGTTTTGAGTTCTTAGCTCTTATCTTAGATTTTGGCTAATGGACTTTTCCTACAAAAGACAAAAACAGGTGGAGAAAAGCAAAAGAGAAACAAACATGGATAAAAGTTTAATAAGTATCTCATCACCTTGTTTTTCTGTTCCCAGGAGAATACTATAATAAATAGTATTTCGAGATACAGAAACTTATCTTTTTATTAAGATTTTGAACGACTTAAGTAGTACTTAAGTTTGTTTTGTCTTTGAAATTTATAATTTCCAACGACTTTGCGAGTAAATAGATTTCTCCTCGATTTAAAAAATCTTGTACCGGAATAGGATTAAATACTGGCACCCTACCCCCCAATAAATATTGAAACTTTATATTAAATCTGGTTTTGAGGTATGTGAGTGCAAACTTAATTAATTTAACAAACTTAATCGGCATCAGATATATTACTTTTGTTTAAGCCGTCTGATATAAGCAAAAAAGCGTTGCGTCAATCAGAAGATGAATTCACTATTCACAAAAATGTTTCTGGAGTTATATTCCTGCTTCTGTGACAATAATTTTGGATTTAATACTTGAATTTAATATAAAATTCGCAACGTCAATATGCATATGGCTGTTTTATCTAAGATATCCTGATGCAACAATCTACAAAAAATATAGTTAACTCTCAAGCCGAACCAGTAGAGAAATTTGCTCAAGCATCCTTCATAGAGTCAAAGCTCGGGGAAAGTATTTTTCAGTCAATATGGAGCGACTTTTGCATCATTTTTGAGCGCGACCCAGCAGCACGTAATTGGTTAGAGATAGTTTTTTGCTATCCTGGTTTACACGCTTTATGTATGCATCGTATCGCACATAGCTTGTACCAACGACAAGTAAGGTTTATCCCACGTTTACTTTCCCATATTGCTAGATTTCTCACAGGTATTGAAATTCATCCTGGTGCAAAAATTGGTAAGGGAGTATTTATTGACCATGGTATGGGAGTTGTGATTGGAGAAACTGCTATAATAGGAGACTACTCTCTAATTTATCAAGGCGTAACTCTTGGCGGTACTGGGAAAGAAAGCGGTAAGCGTCACCCTAGCTTAGGTCAAAATGTTGTAGTAGGTACTGGTGCAAAAGTTTTAGGCAATATTGATATCGGCGATCGCGTTCGTATTGGTGCAGGTTCTGTTGTACTAAAAAATGTTCCTTGTGATTCTACAGTTGTAGGAATTCCGGGTAGAAATATTTCCCATAAACGAAATGACATATCTCCTTTGGAACACGCTAAATTACCAGATGTAGAGGCAAAAATAATTCGTTCCTTAGCTGAACGAGTAGAACACTTGGAAAAACAACTACAAACCCTACGTATGCATTCGGTGGAAAAAGAATTACTCAGAAAATAGCTCTTCAGGAAGTTATGAGTTAATCATGGGTGATTATCATCTCTTTTTTCTTCCTTGATTTTTTCTGCTAAATTCTGATTCGATGGTGCTACCCCCCACTTATAAAAGCAAGTTTTGTTGCATACTAAAAAACGTATGTTTATTTTGTACATTTTTTAATGTTCAGATAAATTCTGCCATAGAATTTATTTTTTCATCCAAACCTTAAATTATTCTAATTTTTTCTAGCCATCAGAAAATCAGAATATAAATCGATAACGGATAGTTAAGTCGCTAAAAATACGAAATATCGCCAATATAAATGATTTTGTAGGTTTATAGGTTAAATATACTATGCAGCTTAAAAGTCTTAGCAATAGTAAATTTATTACTTTTTTACAGAAAGAATTAGAACTTTCAGCCGCAGATATTGCTGTAGCATTACGACATCCGGAAGTTAATAATGGACCGTTACCAATGCTACTGTGGCAATACGGTTTTGTAAATATAGAACAGTTGGAAAGAATTTTTGATTGGATGGAACATCATCCAAGTTAAAGAAGTGTATCAACAATAATTCATCTAGTTGAGGGCGATCGCTAGAGGGAAAATAATCATTTTTTTGAATGGGTTTTGAGAAAAAATAATAAATAATCAGTAATGTTTGTGGCTAATTTTCCCATCCGATTCCGGATTTATCTGCAAACAAGTAAGATATTGAAAATACATACTAAATATAAAATTAAAATTTAATTTACATGACCAGTACCACTACGGGTCATATCCTTTCCGCTTACATTAGACCTCTGTGGGAAATGAGGTCTATTGGAATTATTTAACATAGATAGGACTTATGCAAAAGTAACGTATTTCCATCCGAGACGTTAACGCTTCCGCATATCGTCATATCTTGCACCAAGAAAGTCATGTAAATAAATAATACTCAGTATTCCTGAGCGCCTAGAACTGGAAGTCCCAGACTTATAAACGAAGTCCTCTAAAAGAGGACTGAATAAATCTTGAATTAACAGTATTATTTGTTACTTTATATTTTATATTTGACTATTTATACGTATAGGCACAAGATTTGAGTATCCGTGTTTGATAACGATAGCGACGTATAGTCGAGCAGACTCCGTCTTTGCGTAGCAAACGCGCTAGCTAACGCAAAAACTCTGCGTTAACTAACGTTATGCAGAAGCAAACGCTTCCTTCCTCCGCGTGTCCGATAGGTTAAATTCTCCTGAATGGATCGATTTTTATTTACAGTTTTCTACCATTAACATTGACTACTAACTAATAACCGCAATCAGGGGTAAATATTTTTTAACGGCGGAAAATTCCTCAAATATGTTACCCATTATCAGTAATTACCCAAAACTAAGACCAAAATCAATAAGGGGATTAGGAGAAAGAATAGTATAGGTGATGAATGAGATGAATCAGATCCTTATTAACGATACGACATTACGTGACGGCGAACAAGCCGCCGGGGTTGCTTTCAATTTAAAAGAGAAGGTCGCGATCGCCAAGTTTTTGGATTCTATAGGTATTCAGGAAATAGAAGTTGGTATTCCCGCAATGGGTAGGGAAGAAACCACCGCTATTAGTGCGATCGCTGATTTGAATTTATCTGCTAAATTGTTAGGATGGAATAGGGCAGTAATTTCAGATATTAAGGCTTCAATGTCCTGTAATTTGAAACGTATGCATATTTGTATACCAGTCTCAGGTATTCAAATAGCTGCCAAGTTTCAGGGACAATGGAGGACAACTTTACAGCAACTTAAAGACTGTATTAGTTTTTCTGTCGATCAAGGACTTTGGGTTGCAGTAGGGGGGGAAGATTCTTCCCGAGCTGACGATAACTTTTTGCTCGATGTGGCAAATTATGCCCGAGAATGGGGAGCATCTAGATTTCGTTTTTGCGATACTGTAGGAATACTCGATCCTTTTACCACCTATAACAAAATTAGAAAACTAGTTTCTGGCTTGTCTATTCCGGTAGAAATCCATACCCATAATGACTTTGGTTTAGCTACTGCAAATGCTCTCGCAGGCTTAAAAGCAGGTGCTATGTCAGTAAATACAACAGTCAATGGTCTGGGTGAACGAGCTGGAAATGCAGCACTAGAAGAAGTGGTCATGGCTATCAAACGTATCTATGGAGTCGATTTGGGGCTGAAGACTACTCGACTACTAGAATTATCTGAGATAGTCGCAACCGCATCAGGTGCTAATGTTCCACCTTGGAAAGCTATTGTCGGTAAAAATACTTTTGCTCATGAGTCTGGTATTCATGCTCATGGTGTATTAAAGGATCCCCTAACCTACGAACCTTTTTCCCCCGAAGAAGTAGGTTGGGAACGTCGTTTAGTAGTGGGTAAACACTCTGGCAGACACTTATTATCTAGTTTATTAGAAGAGTATGGTATTTATCTTGATACCGAAGAAACCCAATCTATCTTAGATGCAGTCCGTCACCATTCAACTCACAAAAAACGGAGTCTTACAACTGAAGAATTATTAGAGTTAGTCAGAATGCAGAGGTATTCCCATGCGGTTAGATGAATTAGAACTGAATTTACCACCAGTTTTTGAAATTGGAGAAAAAGTCCGAGTTTGTAAACTGATCAAAAATGATGGTACTTTTCCAGGAAAAGAAGTTGGAGAAGTATTAGCAAATATAGGAGATGTAGGCTATATCGTTAGTGTTGGTACATATTTACAAACAGCCTATATCTATGCCATTCATTTTATAGATAAAGGCTATGTAGTTGGTTGTCGTAAAAGAGAACTCGAAGCAGTGGATCCAAAACCCCAAATTACAAGTGAAGAATAAGTTGTTTCTTACATAGTAACTATTTGTACCATGCATGAAATCAGTATTTATTTTGAGTCATAATCTTACTCATTTCAAATACTTGCATTAAATAACCAATCAATTAAACTTAGGAATTTTGTCATGAAAGTAATGTTACGTCATAATGCTGCTGGTACTTTAGTAGTTTACGTTGCGAAAAAAGACTTAGAAGAGGAAGTAGTTAAAGAAACAGAGTCAGAAAACGGTAAAATATTTACCTTAGCAAACGGTTGGGAATTAATGTTTCCTGATTTACCAGACTTTTCACAGTTACCCAAAACTGTAGAGGCAAAGCGGTTGACTTAACACAACCAACCGGGCAAATGAGGTGTAGAGGTTGCAATAGGAGAAATTTCTTACTATCGGCTTTTTTACCCAATGCCCAACTTATCTATTTTTAATTCTAATTCTAATATAAAGATAGATTCATAATGAAATAATGAAGACGAATGGTTGGATAATCACTTATCTATTGCACAAAAATGGGCAATAATAATTTTAAAACATTAGAATTCGATATTGAAGGAAAATTTCTTGGTTTAATTAGTAATAAACCCGGAAAATTCAAGCATTTACAGCTTGCAATAGATGAAACTTCATCTCAAAATATTGCAAGTGGAAACATCAAAATTGAGTTACCAAAAAAATTACGTACATCCTTAACTTCCTCTCTAAAACCAGGACAAGAGATTCGGGTTATTGGTACAAGTAATTTATCTCCGAAGAAAGGGAAAATTAAACTTAAGGCTAAGTTATTAATACCCCTGAATGAAAGTTCTCACAGTTGTTTTCAACAAGAGATAACTTCTGACAACAAAATCAAAATTTTAATTTGTGAAAAACCTGGTTGTCTTAAACGTGGTAGTAAGGTTCTGCGATCGCAAATCGAAAAGACTATATGGGAAAGTGGTTTGCAAGATAAAGTAATAGTTAAAGGTACTGGATGTTTAAAACGTTGTTCTCGGGCTCCCAACTGTGTTTTAAAGCTTGGTAGCAAAAAGTACAATCAAGTTCATCCCGAAAATATTGCCTCTTTATTAGAGAAACACATCACTTAGATATTTTTAGTACTTACTTTTACTAGTAGATACTTTGAGGAAATATTCTGCCTAAGCTTCTTTAAAAAATCGAATAACTTCCCGTGCGTTTTGCAAAAATTGTCCGTCTTCAGATAATTGTGCGATCGCTTGTTTGGCGTTTTTAGCTAATTCTTCGTGTTCTTGCTCGTTGGTTGCACGTAATTTCTCAATTTTTGCAGAAATACGGGCTAATTCTGTACGTGTTTCTTCTAAAAAAGTTTCTTGTTTAGTTACTAATGAGTAAGTCTTTGTAGGATCGAGTTGTTCATGCATTATGTTAACAGTATCTTCTAAAGCACCAAAACGACTCCGGAGTTCGAGAATATCTTCTCTTGGATACTTACACTCATTCAGAATCATTCCCAAACGAGCATATAGATATTCATAAGCACTAATAGCTGGACGTAAAGCTGTTAACAGTAAAGCTGCACCAGAACTAATATAACCAACAGCACTTATACCAGTAGCTGCAAGTGCATATAAAGCAAGGGATGAAATAATATGTAAACTAATAGCGACCAATAAAGATTTATTTTCCAAGTCTTTTACATATCTGATTTTCTTCTCATCTACCTGAATATTTCTTTCTTCAGAAAGAGCAGCTTCGGCTAAAACTTTTTTGGCTTGAAAATATATATCCCACGGTACTGTAACTATAACTAAAAGCCAGAAAAAACTTGCCGCCCCAATTACCCAATCAAGAAAGTTTCCTGCACTTATATGAAACCACTGCAAAACACCAAAGGTCAGGGAACATAGAATTAATAACCCAAAACCAGTTCTGACAAAAAAATTGAGATTCATATTATCCTCTTTTGATTACAAAGTATACTCAACATGATGCTGTAATCAAAAAAGAAGTTACACGGGTTTGTGATAGTTTTTTTAGCTACACACTAAGAAGATAAAATTTTATACCCCATATTATTACACGGGTATACTTTACTTACGACGAATAGATTAGATTAGATTAGATTAGATTAGATTAGATTAGATTAGATTAGATTAGATTAGATTAGATTAGATTAGATTAGATTAGATTAGATTAGATTAGATTAGATTAGATTATCTTTCCTTCAATTGGAAACCAATAATATGATGCGAGTTTTAAATCATTGGCAGTATATTTCTCTGTCCAATTACATTTAGAACAGTGAAAGCTGAATTTTTTATTTCTCACAGATTCGTAATATTTCAAATTGTCGGAACCACATTTGGGGCAGACTCCCTGGATGATTAATGATGTTAATGCCTTTTTTTTGCTTTCTTCTAACATATCTTGAATCAATTATTCACTAACTGGATTAATTTTTCTAGATATATTTGCTTTTTAACTTTGAAAATAATAAATTTTGACTTAATTACTTAATAGATTTGGACGTTTAATTAAAAAAAGTAAAAGATGATAAAATTTTTAGAAATATCTAAATATTCACATTTACATTTAAATATATAAAATACGAATCTATATTAAATAAAAT
>JBCCDM010000160.1:0-13025 GCA_039030795.1 Cyanobacteria bacterium P01_A01_bin.84 | reverse complement strand
TGTAGTTAAACCGAAACGTATTGCTCGTGCTTTTCCCGAATTGCGCTGTACTTTTGGCGATCGCTCAACTGTACCTGATATTACCGTTTTTGTTTGGAATCGGATTCCCCGTGATGAGAATGGAGAAGTTGCAAATGCATTCTTAATTGCACCAGATTGGACAATTGAGATTTTATCACCCGATCAAAGTCAGACAAAAGTAACAAAAAATATTCTTCATTGTCTTAAGCATGGAACTCAAATGGGTTGGTTAATAGATCCATTAGAGCAAACCGTGTTTGTTTTTCGTCCCAAGCAAGAAACTGAGGTGTTTGACGAACCCGATGCTCTACTTCCCCTACCCATTTTTGCAAGTGATTTACAGCTTAGGGTCGGAGATTTGTTTGCTTGGTTGTTGGAGTGAAAATTAACTAGTAGGCTCAGTCAACATCCACTTCTAATTCTTTACGACGAACAGTCTCTGTAGCTTCAACAGAATCACGTTCGACTTCCTTACGAACATTTACTTCTTCGCCCACGAAAGCTTGCTTACCTAAATTTACATTTATCTAATATTATTTTTAACTACAATACCTTTGCCAATTTACGAGGGTGAGTTGATATATGAGTTGATATATAAACTCCCATTTCTCCGAAGCTGGACAACAACAATCAGTTCTAAAAATTCCTTCGGGGTTTCTCGCAAGGCTTTTGATGAAATAAGACTAGATGTATTAGCAGAATCATTGTTATCAGATGATTTCAGCGAAATAATAATCAATTTGAAAAGCCCAGAAAAGTTTGGGTAGTAACTACAGAAGTAGAAATATCTCGTCTTCAGGGAACTAGAAAAGTAGCTATCGTCATGTTGGTGGAACACCTTGCCGAAGGCTATGCTCCAACTTTTGAAGAAGCCGATGATATTGATTATTTTATAACTAACGTTGACTCAAATATAGCAACACCTCAGTGGGAAGGTTAAACAAAAATACTGACGTATTTACCGCCTATAAAGCGAATTTAGGCTTTGTTTGGGCTTACTTTTTGTTTAAGTCCCGCTAAGCTCTTTTTTTGGCAAAGGTATTGTAACTAATTAATCTATAATTAATTAAATTGAAACCATTATGACTCAAAATCTTGATAATGAACGTCTTCGTCGATGGAGACTCATCCTTGGTAGCGAACAAGCTGATGGAACAGGTTGCAAATTAACAGGTGCAGATGTCAGCATTGATAATTCCCTTGATGCACTTTATGATTCAGAACGTTCTGGTGGTTTAGGTTCATCTTCTCCTAAAGTTTCACGCTGGTTGGGGGATATACGCAATTACTTTCCCTCTTCGGTTGTAAAAGTAATGCAGAAAGATGCGCTGGAACGTCTTAACTTAAAGCAAATGTTACTACAGCCAGAAATGTTGGAAGCTGTAGAACCAGATGTGCATTTAGTTGCAAATTTGCTTTCTTTAAGTAATATAATGCCTAGCAAAACCAAAGATACTGCTCGTCAGGTAGTGAGACAAGTAGTAGAAGAATTACAGCGCAAGCTGACAAACCCTACCCGACAAGCGATCGCAGGAAGTCTCAACCGTGCTATTCGTAATCGTCGTCCCCGACATAATGAAATTGATTGGAACCGCACCATCCGTGCGAATCTCAAACATTACCAACCTCAATACCGGACAATTATTCCAGAAGTTCGCATTGGTTACGGACGGAAGTCTAGTTCTTTACGAGACATTATTATTTGTATAGACCAAAGCGGCTCTATGGCTACTTCTGTTGTTTATGCTGGTATCTTTGGAGCCGTTTTAGCTTCGTTACCATCTGTTAAAACCCGAATTATAGTTTTTGACACTGCTGTTGTAGATTTAACAGATGAAGCTCAAGACCCGGTAGATATACTGTTCGGAACCCAGCTTGGTGGTGGTACAGATATTAACAGAGCGCTTTCATACGCTCAGGGATTTATCAGTAAACCACAAGACACTATCTTAGTCCTAATTAGCGACCTATATGAAGGTGGCAACCGCGAGGAAATGCTGAAAAAAGTTGCAGCTTTAGTAGCTTCTCAAGTACAGTTTATTAGTTTATTAGCACTTAATGACGACGGTGCTCCAATGTATGACCATAAAGTAGCAGAAAATTTTGCAGCTATGGGAATTCCAGCTTTTGCTTGCACTCCTAATCAATTCCCTGAATTAATGGCAGCAGCTATTGAAAAACAAGATATTGCACAGTGGGCAGCAACTCGAGAAATTATAACTAAATAAAGGTTTGCTGTCCCTGCATATTCCTCGTTTTCCAAGGAACATTGGAAATATAGTAAAAGCTAAAAGCCAAAAACTAATAAATAAAATTCTTTCTTTAATAAAAATTTAAAGATTACTTTGAGCTTATTAATCACTTCTTTTTTGGGAACACTATATATGTGTAAATACCAAATAAAGAACAGGGATTGCTTTATGAGCAAAGGTCGGGCTAGTTATAAAAATACTCTTCCAATGTATCTACTGCAAGGAAATGAGAAAGAGAAAGAAAATCAAGATATTAAAGATGAATTATCAGAAAATTCTCAAATAGAAGAACTGAATCTCCCAGAACAGGAGGATAAGGAGTCAGAAGCAAATAAATTGTTAGAAGAAGGAATTAAATATCAGCAAAGTGGAGAATTGACTAGTGCTATTAAATCTTTGCAAGAATCTTTAGCACTATTTCAAATGTTTGGCAATACTTGTAAACAAGCTCAAACTCTTGCCTATCTATCTCTTGTAGCTTATTCTTCTGGAGATTATAAAAGCGCGATCGCTTATTCGCAACAATGTTTATCTATATCATGTGATAACAGGTCTGTAGATTTAAATATCAAGATACAAGCACTTTCTCATTTAGGTAATGCACTGCGTCATTTGGGTAAGTTAGAAAAAGCTGTTAATTCTTTAAAGGAATGTTTGCAACTTGCTCGTAAAACAGGAGATAAACGTTCTCAAATTGCAGCATTAAATAACCTAGGATTAGTATGTAAAGTATTAAATCAAATTCCCCAAGCTATTGAATATCAAGAACAAAGTCTAGAATTTATTAGAGAATTAGAAGATAAATGGGGAGAAGAACAGGTTTTAAAAAACCTTGGCAATGCTTGGTATACTTTAGGCGAATATACTCGAGCCAGCATTTACTACGAACAATGTGTGAAAGTCTCTCGCTCTCTATCTCATCACCGTAATACTTCCCAAATTCTCAAAAACCTTGGTAATGCTAGCTATGCTTTAGGTAACTATAACAAAGCGATCGCTTATTATGAACAGCGTTTAGAATTAGTTAGGCAGATGAAGGATTTTAGAGGTCAAGAACAGTCTTTAGGGAGTTTAGGTGTAGCCTGTGAAGCTTTAGGAGATTATAACAAAGCGATCGCTTATTACGAACAGCGTTTAGAATTAGCCAGAAATCTTAAAGATCGTCGTAGTGAAGAACAGTCTTTAACTAGTCTCAAGGTTGCTTGTTATGCGGTAGGTGATTATTCTAAAGCGATGAAATACGAGCAGCAAACTCTTTTGTAAGGATATATTTGGTAATTGATAATTGGTAACTGGTAACTTTATCAAATTTATTAACCTGAATAATTAACCGTTGACTTCTCGCAGATATAGCAGAGCTTCTTTCGTCTCTACTTGATGAAAATTTACATAAAAATCGCTAACACTAGCAAAGTATTCTGGTGTTTCTAAAATAATTAAACGATTGACATATTGACGCAAGTAAGGTAACAATCTCAATGGTGCAACTGGAGTACATAACCAAATCTGGGCTGGTAAAAGTTTTCTTAAAGCATTTGCTGCAACCATTATTGTCATACCTGTGGCGATACCATCATCAACTAAAATTACTATTGCATCTTTTACATCCACTTGAGGACAAGCTGGGCTAAATTGTTTTTCCAGCAACTTCACTTTTTCAGTCGCTTTTTCAATTGCTTTTTCAATCGCTTTTGTTTTTTCTGAAGAACTGCAACTACCAAATTTAGCTTCTGCTTCACCATCACTAAAGAGCTTTTTTTTGGTCAAATTTTTAGTTAAATTTTTAGTCCAAATTACATCCCCATATACATTGACTGCTCCTATTGCCAATTCTGGATGCTCGGGATGACTAATTTTCTTCGCCACTACAATATTTAAAGGGCAACACAAAGTTTTTGCAACTGCAACTGCAACTGGTATTCCACCACGAGGTAAAGCATAGACAACTGGTAATGGAAAAGATGAATGAATACTAAACTCTTCGGTAAAAAGTCTATAAACAGCCTGTGCTATCTTTTCACCAGCATCAATACGGTTAGAAAACAATGGGGCACATGGCATATTTCCACCCCTAATACTTATAAAGGATATTAATTTTATAATGACTGATTTTTGTTGAGTCGCGCTAATTGATAGAGTGAAAAGAAATGATTTTATATATTTATTGATGAATAACGATAATCAACTGAGTTTATTTGAATACTCAAATCCTGAAGAAAAAGATTTAATACCCACAGATAGTAAAATTCCGATACAACCGGGTACTTACAATAATATTGAAGAATTAACATCACACTGCAATCAGTGTCATCGCTGTGAATTAGGGGACACTCGTCAAAATGTAGTAATTGAGCGGGGTAATAGAACCGCTCCTATTATGATTATAGGGGAAGCTCCAGGTCAAAATGAAGACGAAACAGGATTACCATTTGTTGGTAGGGCAGGACAGTTACTAGACAAAATTCTGGAATCCGTGCGTTTAGATACTGAAAAAGATGTATATATTTGTAACATCGCCAAATGTCGTCCACCTAATAACCGCGTTCCTACTACTGATGAGATAGCAGCTTGTAAGCCTTATATTATGGAACAGATTCGATTAATAGATCCTCAAATAATTTTGCTTACTGGTGCTACAGCAATGAAAGCCTTAACTGGTGAAAAGCGTGGAATTACTAAAATTCGCGGTACTTGGATAGAGTGGGAAGGACGTTTATGTATGCCAATTTTTCATCCTTCTTATTTATTACGCAATCCATCTAAGGAGAAAGGTCGTCCTAAATGGTTAATGTGGCAGGATATTAAGGAAGTACGCGCCAAATTTGATGAGATTAGTTGTTAGTTATTAGCTGTGAACCAAAAGCCGAAAGCTAAAAGCTAAAAATTATACACTCCCCGCCCGACAGTCACGTAACCAAGTTTTAGTTGCTTGAGCGATCGCTCCATTGCTGCTGTTACGTGGTGGTGTGGGGACTTCATCTTTAGGGTAAGAGCCAATTTGGGAAAACATCATTACCATTCGCCAACCGCTTTTAGATTTAGTTAAAAAGACCCAATGGAATTGCTGTAATTCAACTGCTTTATCTTTAAGATAATGTCTTTCTAAAGTTGTAAAAAAAACTTGCTCTACTTCTCCTGTGGATTTTTTTTGTGTTTGTACATATTCTTCGTTATTAAGAGCTAATGGTTTGAAATCTGGGTTTCCAGCTAATAGAATGTAACTATAAACTTCATTTTTTCGTTTGAGACGACGAGCCCGTTGTGTCTGACGATTAGTGTATGCTGGCAAGTCTAGCAGCATTTGATTTACCAAAGTTTTTACATCTTTTTCTGTACAATTTTTTTTCTGACTATTTTTTACTTTTTGTTTTTCTTTATCTCGAAAAAGTAAAGATAATAAATCTAAATTAGCTGATAATTTCAATAATTTAAAATTATTCTCGTTCCCACTATAATTTATTATATCTTTGTACAGTTTTAGCTTTAAATTCGGCTCTGATTTTAGCTGATTAATTTTTACTGAAGCAACAGTTGGTTCGAGAACGAGTAATAATAAGCTGATTGATATAAAAAACGTCTTATTTAAACCTTGAGAAAAATAAAAAATAATTTTAGTTATATTGGGAAACATACTTTATTTTTCCATGTAGGTACTTACACTTGTAACTATTCTTTCAACTCCTGACAAATTCTTTCCCAAGCCAGTGAAGGGACAGCAACAGAAGTAATTGGACGTCCTATAACTAGATAATTAGCACCTGCATTCAAAGCTTGTATAGGAGTATAAGTACGTTTCTGATCGCCTTTATCAGCCCAATTGGGGCGTATACCCGGACAAACTAAAAGAAAATCATCGCCACATACTCCACGTAATTGTGCTGCTTCTTGGGGAGAACACACAGCACCGTCCAATCCAGCATCTCTTGCTAATATTGCCATTTGAAGTACAAATTCAGGTAGTTCTAACGGTACCTTTAGATCGAATGCTAGATTCCTAGAAGAAATACTTGTCAACAAAGTAATAGCAATTAACTTTGGTGGTGGGATACCAATTTTATCTGCCTCTATGAGTGTGGCTTCCTTAGCTGCTTTGAGTGCATCTTTACCAGCTGTTGCGTGGATTGTCAGTAAATCAACCCCATGACGAGCAGCACTACGACAAGCACCAGCCATTGTGTTAGGAATATCATGAAATTTCAGATCGAGAAAAACTCTTTTCTCTCTAGACTTTAAATCCTCAATAATCTTATAACCGCTACTGGTAAATAGCTCTAAACCAACCTTCCAAAAAGTCACAGTTTCTAATTGGGAAATAAGAGCGATCGCACTCTCTCTATTTGCTACATCTAAAGGAACAATTATTCGTTCATCAACATTCATAAATATATTCCCACTAAATTATCTCCTCAATCAGGATTAACGTAATATTAGACGCGAACAAAGCGCGTCTAACAAAATCTAATTGACAAGTCGAACAAACTTTTTCTTCCCTACCTGTAAAACTTGTCCTTCTAGTTCCTCTGGTTGGGTAAAAGTTGTATCTATCTCAGTCACGCGATCGCCATTTAAGCGCACCCCACCTTCTTGAATTTTTCGCCTACCTTCACCACTACTTTTACACAAATCACTGACGTTAAGAATATAAAATAACTTTGCGGGAAATTCTACCTCTTTTAAAGAAAACTCCGGTATCTTACCTTCTTGACCGCTAGATTTAGCCGCATCTTCAGCCTCCTTTGCTGCTTGTTCGCCATGATACTGAGTCACAACCTCCTGTGCCAAAAGTAACTGTTGTTCTCTGGGATTCTCTGGCAAATTATCTAAAGGTAAGTTAGTCAACAATTCAAAGTATTGATTTAACAAACTATCTGGAACGGCTTGTAATTTCTGATACTTACTAGATGGATGTTCTCCCAAGCCTATGTAATTATTTAGAGACTTAGACATTTTTTGTTCCCCATCCGTACCAATTAAAATAGGTAATAGTAGACCAAACTGGGGTTTTTGCCCAAAGTGACGCTGTAAATCCCTACCTACAGCAATGTTAAACTTTTGGTCTGTCGCTCCTAATTCCACGTCTGCTTGGATAGCGACAGAATCATAACCTTGCATTAATGGGTAAAGGAACTCATGTAGAAAAATAGGATTCTCTTTCTTATAGCGTTCGGCAAATCCCTCCTTCGCTAACATTTGTCCTACCGTCATAGTAGAGAGCAAGCCCAAAATTTTATTTAAATCTAGTTCAGAAAGCCATTCTGAGTTATAGCGGACTTCTAATCTACCAGGGGTATCGAAATCTAAAATTGGTTTGACCTGATCTAAATATGTTTGGCAATTACGCTTAACATCTTCTTGGGAAAGTTGAGGACGCATCTGGGATTTACCACTAGGATCGCCAATACGAGCAGTAAAATCACCAATAATTAATACTGCCGTATGTCCAGCATCTTGGAAAGCTCTCAGTTTCCGCATAGGAATACTGTGACCGAAATGTAAATCAGTACCTGTCGGGTCTACCCCAAGTTTAATTCTTAAAGGTCTATCGATTATTTCTAAAAGCTTTTCCAAGCTTTGATTATCATTATAGGCATCTAAAGACTGAGGAAAAATTTCTACTATGCCCCGATTTAGCCAACTGTTATCTTGCACCATAGAAAGGAAATTTGCTATTAATTATGCTTTGCACTTGAGATAGTGGGTTTGCTATAGTCACTCCTAAATGTCCAAATGCATTTATTTGCCCAGACTAAATATAATTACAGAATAATTACAGGATAATTACAGAATAAAACGCAAAAAATAAACGCCTTGCTTTAACTACTTAAATTAAACTGATATATACAAGTGAGGAAGTATAAACACGTGTCGTCTAGGACTTTTGAACGTAAGCAACCAAAGCGTCAGACTTTATCAGCCTTCGATTTTTTGAAGGGAATAGGTCAAGTTAGTGGTGGTACACTCCTTGCTGTTACCATGCTGACAAGCTCTATTGTAGCTGGAGGGCTGGTAGGTTTAGCCATTTCATTTCGTAATTTGCCAGATGTTAGGCAACTACGTAGTTATTCTCCTACAGAAACTACTTATATTTATGATGTCAAAGGAAAATTACTTAGCAGCATTCATGGTGAGGCTAATAGAGAAGTCGTATCTTTAGATAGAATTTCTCCCCATCTGAAGCGGGCTGTATTAGCAACAGAAGACAGCCACTTCTTTACACACCATGGGATTAACCCCACAGGCGTAGCGCGTGCGGTAGTGGTCAACTATAGAGGTGGAGAAGTTGCCCAAGGTGGTTCAACTGTTACTATGCAGTTGGTAAAAAACTTATTTCTTACCCGTCAACGACAAATTGCTCGTAAGTTAGCTGAAGCGGTATTAGCAATTCGTCTAGAACAAATTTTCCGTAAGGAAGAAATATTAGAAATGTACCTCAATCAAGTTTACTGGGGTCACAATAATTATGGCGCGCAAACTGCCGCCCGCAGTTATTTTAACAAATCAGCAGAATCTTTGAATTTGGCTGAGTCAGCAATGATGGCGGCTTTAATTCAAGCACCAGAAAGATACAGCCCTTTTAGCAATATGAAGGGTGCAAAAGAACAGCAAGAAATTGTTCTGGGAAGAATGCTCAAACTGGGTTGGATCGACCAAAAAGAACACGACCAAGCTGTTAAACAAAAAATTAAGCTTGGTAAAATTAGGTCGTTTCAGGGCAGCGCTTTACCTTACATAACAAACGCTGTGTCAAAAGAGTTGAAGAAAAAGTTTGGCAGCGATGCTTTACTTAAAGGCGGAATGCGCGTCCAGACTACAGTTGATGTCAACTTTCAGAAAATGGCAGAGCAGACTGTCAGCAAATGGCATTATAGACTTCTCAGACAAGGTTTATACAAAAATCAAATTGCCTTAGCAGCAGTAGATCCGCGCACCCACTTCGTTAAAGCATTAGTTGGTGGAGTTGACTACAAAAAAAGTGAGTTTAACCGTGCAACCCAAGCACTCAGACAGCCCGGTTCTTCTTTCAAACCTTTTGTTTACTATACTGCTTTTGCTACAGGTAAATATACTCCTAGCACAACTGTATATGACACAGCAGTACGTTATAGAGACGGTAGCGGTTGGTATTACCCTAAAAATTATGATGGTGGTTATGCTGGAGCAATGTCAATTCGTAGTGCTTTAGCCTCATCCCGTAATATACCGGTGATTAAATTAGGTAAAGCTGTTGGCATGAATAAGGTTGTTGAGGCTTGCCGTACCTTGGGAATCATGAGTCCCATGTCTCCAGTAACATCATTACCTTTGGGTGCTATTGGAGTTACCCCTTTAGAAATGGCTGGTGCTTATGCAACTTTTGCAAATTATGGCTGGCAATCTCCCACTACAGTTATTTTCCGTGTTACTGATAGTAGTGGCAATGTGCTGCTAGATAATACGCCTAAACCAGAGTTAGTCCTCAACTCATGGGCTGCGGCTTCTACAATTGACATTATGCGTGCAGTAATTGCTCCAGGTGCAACGGGTAAAAATGCGTCAATTGGTCGTCCTGCTGCTGGTAAAACTGGAACCACTTCATCTGAAAAAGACATTTGGTTCGTTGGTACAGTACCCCAGCTAACAACAGCCGTATGGGTAGGTAGAGATGACAATAGAACACTATCTCGCGGCGCTACTGGTGGAGGGATGGTAGCACCTATATGGCGAGACTTTATGCTTAAAGCACTCAAAGGAGTTCCAGCTAAAAGTTTTACACCACCTTCTAAGTTTACTCGTCCTAAACCAAATAAGTAAATCATTAGAAAATAAGTACAACTCTAGCAGCAATATGCTGCTTTAGAGTCATCTGGCTTTTAGCTTTTGGCTTTTGGTTATCCTTTTGCTAACAATTAACAGCTTTCAAATTAAATTAAATTAAATTAAATTTAATCTTAAGACTGTTGATCTAACTCGGACTTCATCCTTTCTAGAGTAGTGTTCATTTGATCGAACATTTGTTGAGGAGTAACGCCAAACTGACTTAATTGAGTTTTAAGTTGTTCTAACGTCATTTGTGCCATAAAATCTTCTGAAAGCTCAAAGCGCTTCATAAAAACGTTGTAGCGCTCCATCATTGCTTCCATCTGTTGTATAAACAGCTTTTTGCCTTCTCGGTCAAACTTACCGTAATTATTACCTAGCTTAATTAGTGCTTGGTAATCCTCAAATAGCTGTTTAGCTTCTTGCTGAACAATCTCAGAATCGAAAAATCCCATTTTGTTTATCATTAACTGAGCAACAATACTCAGTAACCAATACATTTCCCTGTAGTCTTATTTTAGTCTAGGGAATCAATCTTTAAAAAAAGCTTCGGTTAAGGTACGGTTTTTGACAGAAATTTCAACACTTGACGGTCGAGAGTTAATAGTTGGAGGGAAAAGGGGAAAATGAAAACTTGGTATAAAGGGGAGGTACGTTCAAAACTCAAGATTAATAAGCGCGGCTATTGCCCTTTAACCTTTCCCAAAAACAGTTAATTAAATAAAAGCTTTGCTATTATAACTTTTTAATAGCAAATATCATATGTATTATTTTCTTACAGAAAATGTTTAATCAGCGTAAAAGTCGAAGTGTTGCCGCGATTCTTGCTTTCGCTGGTACCCTAACTATTTCAGGATTACATAAGTTTTATTTGGGACAATGGTGGTGGGGAATTACTTATGTTTTACTAAGTTGGACACCTATTCCTAAAGTTGCTAGTGCTATTGAACTCATGTGGTTTTTGGCACAAGATGAAGATACTTTTGATAATAATTTTAATTTTGGCAAGTCGGGGGGAAAAAAGCTTAATTCTACTCAGACTAGTAATCAAGTGGAAGCAATGGCTGATGCTTTACGTAAGTTGGATTCTTTGCGGGAAGATGGGTTAATTTCTGAGTATGAATTTGAGCAAAAACGACGACAGCTGCTAGACGAGGTTTCTTAAAACCCTCACCTATCATGAAAAATTGGCTACCAAACCAAAGATTGCAAAGACTGCGTTCCAAATTACTTAACGACCCGTATTATCGCTTACAATCTGGTGAAGAAATTGCGATCGCAGCCCAGTTAGGTATGCGTATTGATGCTAATCAAGCGACGGTTGATGACTGGTTGCGTTTACCTGGTATATCTATTCGTCAAGCTCGTGCTTTATCAGATTTAACGCGCTCTGGTGTGAAGTTTTACTGTATTGAGGATGTTTCGGCTGCTTTAAATATGCCGTTACAGCGTTTACTACCACTACAACCAATTTTAAGTTTTGTTTATTATGATGATGAATCTCTTGACAAACCAGTTAAATTAATTAATCCCAATACTGCGAATATAGAAATTTTGCTACAAGTACCTTTTATTAATGAATCTTTAGCCCAAGCAATCATAGAAAATCGCTCATCGGGTGGTCATTATCGTAACTTAGCAGATTTGGGGCAACGTTTGCGTTTATCCCCAGATGTTATTACTCAATTGATGTATTATTTACAGTTTTGATTTTCTACTAAGTAATAATGTTCTACTACTGGAAATGGGTCATAAAAATCATGTAGTAGTTTTTTCCATTCTTGATATTGTGGTGATTCTCTGAAGTTAACGGTATGTGCTTCTAAAGTTTCCCAACGTACTAGTAAGATATAACGATTTTGCATTTCGATACATTTTTGCAATTCGTGTGAAATATAACCTGGTATTGAACTAATTATATTTTCAGCAATTTTAAAAGCTGATTCAAATTCGTTACACATTCGGGGTTTTATATTTAAAATTGCAACTTCTAAAATCATTGATTTTTTATATATTTATGGTGTATATTTTCTTATAATTTGGAGTTTCCAATTACAAAAACGGGCTTATCCCAATTTTACAAAAATCCCGTAGGAGGCAGACCTGGGGTTCCGATAATTATTACCTACGAAGGTGTACTTTTAATAGCCACACCGCACCCAAAGGGTGGTGTCGGGTTAAGATATTTGTTCAAAATTGGGATGCTCCCAAGAAAACTTTTTTCTTGAATTCATATGTATAAATAAATGAAACATTAAATGAACAAATAATAATTTTAATCAGATGAAAAATGGTGGCTACGCTGTCGTAAACACACCTTAATGTACTGATTATGACATAGAAAAGTAGGACTTTAATCCACTTCTCCAATACAAATATCTTCACGAACAAAAATAAAGTTTGAGCAAGTAGTATGAGCTAAGTTATAAGGTAATTTGGAGAAAAACTTTTTAATCTTATCTGCATTATCAGCTAAACCCCAGGTATAGTATTCCATAATTACTACTTTTGGCTGATGTTTTTGATAATTAAAAGTTTGCCAAACATCTAATTCGGCTCCTTCTACATCTATATTTAAAACATCAATTATTCCTATATTATATTTTTCTAATATAGTTTCTAATCTAAAAGCCGGAACTTTGACAGTGTCTTTTTTAAACTGGGATTTTAACAACCCTTGATATTCATCTTTCTGTAATGTAGTTGATAATTCTGGTAATAAAGATTGAAAAAACTCTATTTCTCCTTCTTCCGGAGCAACTGCAGCCCATTCAACATTTTTCCTGACTGTTTTCAGTAGTTCTACTTGTTTTTTATCTGCATCAATACAAACACCATCCCAACCGTTTCGTTCAAAAAAATAAGTATTAGATAGATATATCGGATGACCTGCACCTACATCTACAAATATACCTTTTTCTGGTAACTTTATATTTTCTATAATATATCTATCTT
>JBCCDM010000159.1:0-13098 GCA_039030795.1 Cyanobacteria bacterium P01_A01_bin.84 | reverse complement strand
CTTCTAACTTGCACCTATACGTATAAATAGTCAAATATAAAAAAATAAGTAATAAATAATACTATAAGCTCAAGATTTCTTCAGTCCTCTTTTAGATGACCTCGTCTATAAACCTGGGACTTCCAGTCCTAGGCGCTCGGCAAGATTAAGTATTATTTATTACGTAAATTTCTTGGTGCAAGATATGACTTAAGGTGGAATTTGGAACTTAAAGACAATAACATGAAGTTAGAAGTTAGAATTCATAGCAATAAAAAAAGATGAAACAAACATATCTCTTCATAGACCTTCATCAGAAAAGTATCTACAGAAAAATATGGTGTAATCATTTATAGAATTGGTATTAGAAATTAGGAATAAGAAATGGAAGATTTCAAATTTAGGACTTACGCACAGACTACGTATTTACGTCCGGAACGACCGTAGGGTTAGTATAAGTCCTATCGGGCACGCTAGCGCGTTTGCGTGGCATAACGTAGTTAACGCAAAGCCTTATTTCTCGTTACGAGTGCGTAAGTCCTAAAATTCATAAGATTAGGATAAAAGTAATAAAATCTTCACCTCTTCTTATTCTTCCTGATTTTCTCATTCCTATATTTTTGTTCTATCTGATGTTCTAAATCACTCAATTATCAATTGTTCTTAATAGTAATTTCCTACCTTACGATGGCGAACAGCAGTTAAACCATCAGGATTAGACACCCGTCCATTGTCAACAATACAATATAAAATTGAGTGGTCGCCACAGTCCATCACACTGCTAATTTCGCATTCTATATATGCTAAAGAATCAGCAAGAATTGGAGAACCGTTTTTCGCAGTTTGAGTTCTTACTCCCTCAAATCTGTCAGCACCAGGATGTAGACGCTTTAGGAAATGTTTTTTAAGTTCGTGATAATTACCTTCTTCAAGAACATTAAGAACAAATTTATCCCCGACTTGAAGTAAAGTTTTAATTCCTCTATCTTCTGCCAGAGCAATTGTAAAACCTAAAGGCTGTAAACTAGCTTGAGCCACCCAAGATGCTAACATTGCACCTTCTTGTTCGCCTTTTTTAGCAGTCAGAATATACAATCCACTACTGATACGACCTAGGGCTTTTTCCATATTCACATCAAGAGATTTCAACTGCTTGATGTTGCGTTCCCGTACCAATAAGTCTCCAATTTGCGTACCAGCTTTTTCACACTTACTAAATGTAGCTTCCGTTGGAGCTTCCTTAATCCGAATAGCGTCAAAACCTTCCCTGATACCCATTTCTAAGAATCGGCGACGTAGTGTATCGATAGGCTCGTCATCTCCTCCGTAGGACTCCAATAGTCCAATCACCTGCTTGGGTTTTGCTACAGCTAATAAGGAGCTAATAGCAGCATGAGCCGCGATATTTGCAGTTGGAGGCATACAAATAATGATACCAGCCGCTCTACTTGCTACTTCTTGAATTTCCTGCACCTCAGTAGAGGAAATATCTATCATTTCCACTCCCACACCAGTTTTTTGAATTGCGTGGGTAATTGTTTGAGAAACTTGGTCGCTGTATCCATAACCAGAAACATAAAACAAGCCGATAATAGTTTCCGAAGTAGCTTGTTTTTGACTCCAATTTTGATAAGAATCTTTCAGAAGATCCAGATTGTGATAGAGCAGTGGACCATGACCATTAGCAATAATATGAATTTTTCCTAAGTCCCCCATCCGCTTCATTGCATTCAGCAAAGAACGAGCATTTGGACCCATCAAACAATCATAGTAGAAGCGGAAATCAGGTTCAATTGCTTCCAAATTGACATCAAAAGTATCATCGCTACAGTAATGCATTCCAAAAGCATCACAAGTATAGATAACTTCGGTTTTAGTATCGTAGCTAAATATTGTATCGGGCCAATGTAAATTAGGAGCGCTAACAAACTCAAGTACGTGTCCCTTTCCTAAATCTACGCGATCGCCACTTTTAACGATGCGTTTAGAAAAAGGATCGTGAACCAGATTTTCTAAAAATTGCAATGCAACCTTTGACGCTAAAACAGTAGCCCTAGGTGCCAATTGCAACACCTCTTCCACCAAACCGCTATGGTCTGGTTCAGTGTGACTAACAATTATGTAATCAATAGCTTTAGGATTAATTAAACCCTTAAGAATATCTAAATACAAATCGCGAAACTTTTGGTGAGAAGTATCCACCAAAGCAACGCGATCGCCTTGAATTAAATATGAGTTGTAAGTAGTACCATTTTGAAGTCCAAACTCAATGTCAAAGCGATCGCGGTCCCAGTCAAGCGAGCGGATAGCTGTTGTATTGGGCGCAATTTCGACAGTTTGAACAGTAAGTCGTTTTTGGTCGTTCTCTGTGACCGCTACCATTAATTGTCTCCAAGCACAGATATTAAGATTTACCAGTCTCTATCTTGCTTCTAAAAACTTATTTAAACTGTTATTAAATATATTTTCAGCTTGATTCAAAATGTATCCAAAATATCGATTTCTCCGGATAAACTCTGAGAACTCAAACCACTGTTAAGATTTTACTTTAAATCTCAACATAATGCATCAAAATTTCTATCCAAAGTATAGTCTATATTGAATATTTTTTTGCTAAGTAAATATAATCAATTTCACTCAACAGGACTTACACAACTGGCATATTTTTTCGTAGGGTGCTGTGACACATTGACTGATTTCATCCCTTCTTCTTTCTCCCTAAGTGCATAAGTTGATAAAACGTGAATCTATTAATAAGCAAGACATAGTAGTTTTTTATTCAATCTAAAAATATAGTCACTAGTAGACTCAATTAATTTCGTGATAATTATTCGGAGAGGGTTTGGGGGAATCCCTCAATAGGAAGTTTGGGGTAGTCTACCCCAATTCTTGATTTTCATCCTAACCTAGGATGCCCTATAAAAATTAATTGAAATTGCTATATCAATTGCATAAACAACTATGAATTAAAGCAAATACAGGACTTACACACGGAATACGTGTTTACGTCATTACGAACGGAGTGTTTCCTCAAAGGTGTACTCCCTTTGATATTGCAAAATCGAATAGTTATCCAACAGTAATGAATTACCAAGATTTTCAGATAATAGTTGATAAAAACAACAATATTCGCGCTTCTTCGGAACAAGGAGAGGTTTCAAGTGAATTACGCTGGGAAAAGAACCAAATGAACCTGACTCTACAATTAATTGACTCTGGACAAACAAATAGTGAATTGCTCAAAGCTTTAGGAAATCAACTTTACCAAGCAATATTTCCCGATAAAATTAATGCTCGATTCCATGCTGCCATGGCAGGCGCACAAGAAAAGAAAGAAAACGTCCGCTTGCGTTTAATATTTGAATCTCCTCAATTAGCAGCACTCCCCTGGGAATTTCTCTACGACGAAGAAACTAATATCTTTTTGGGAAACAACACCAAAACAGTTCTCTCTCGTTATATTGATGTTCCTTTACTAAAGCGCGATATAAAAGCTGCGAGTTTACCACTGAAAGTTTTGTTAGTTATCTCAACTCCCACTGATTTAGCTCCACTAGATTTTGTTGGTGAAGAGAAACTAATCCGAGAAGCATTAGGGAAGCATATAAAAGCTGGAAATATTGAGTTAGATGTATTGCAAGGAGCGACTATCCGCAATATAAATCAAAAGTTACGAGAAAAACCTTACAACGTCTTCCATTTTATCGGACATGGTGTCTTTAAACATAATCAAGGTTTCATTGCTCTTGAAAACAATAATGCTAAATCCAAATTGTTGGATGATGAGAATTTCGCTAATTTTTTCTTAGGAAACAATAACCTGGGGTTAGTTATTCTCAATTCCTGTGAAGGTGCAGCAGTATCTTTAAATCAAGCTATGAGGAGTACGGCAGCAAATTTAGTTCGTCGGGGAATTCCCGCAGTAGTAGCGATGCAATATTCGATTTTGGATAATACTGCCAAACTTTTCGCTGACGAATTTTATCGAACTCTAGCGCTAGGGTTTCCGGTTGATGAAGCGATTCAAACAACTCGCAATACGATTTCTATGGAAGTTGGACTTGATAAGCGGGATTTTGCGACACCAGTACTTTATATGCGAGCGAAAGATGGAATCATCTTGAATGTTATGAAAAAAGAACCTTTAGAACAGCAATTAACTCCCCTACCGACAAAAGGGCGATCGCACATTGAGGAAGGAAGAAGATCAACTATCAATCAGGATTCTGAACCGAATTCAACTGAGGAAAATCATAGAGGTTGGGGTATTAAAGCTTTATTCAAGAAGTTTTTTCGCGCACTGTCTCCATCATCAGAAGAAATTCCACTCAAACCCCTGAGTTCAAACTCCCTTGTTGAAGATAAAGAATCTACAATTAACAATACTTTTATCAAGCCAAGGTCATCATTGGAATTTCCCGATGGTTCTGTACCGCTTGATTCTCCTTTTTATTTAGAACGGAATGGGATTGAATCTATTTGTTATCAAACCTTAGAAAAACCTGCTGCGTTAATTCGGATTAAAGCACCAAAGTTAATGGGTAAAACTTCTTTAGCCAGACGAATTGTTGCTCAAGGAGAAAAGCTGAATTATCAAGGGGTGTATTTGGATTTAGGTGCTGTGAATAAGGAGGTAATTACCAATCTGGACAAATTTCTCCGCTGGTTATGTTGTAAGGTTTCCTTGGAGCTTGAGCTTGAAAATCAAGTCGATAATGCTTGGAATACTTCATTTTTAGGCAGTAACGACAACTGCACGGCTTATTTTAGGAAGTATATATTAAACCAAATAAATTCACCTTTAGTATTAGTTTTAGATGAAGTAGATAGATTATTTCCCTATAGCGAAGTAGTCGAAGATTTCTTCGGGATGTTACGTTCTTGGCATGAAAAAGGCAAGATTTCTGAAGATTGGAAACAACTGCGATTGGTGTTAGCTCATTCGACGGAAGTTTATATTCCTTTGGATTACCATCAATCACCTTTTAATGCTGGTGTACCCGTGGAATTAGAAGAGTTTAATCGGCAGCAGGTGGAAGATTTAGCCAAGAAACATGGTATTAATCCTCAAGATAGTCAGCTAAAAGAGTTAAGGAGAATGGTAGGAGGAAATCCCTATCTATTACGGCTAGCAATGTATGATGTGGCGATCGCCAAGACAACTTTCAAGGATTTATTACACTCAGCCACAACAGAAGCTGGGATTTATAGTCATCACCTGCGTTTTTTATTAGATATTTTACGTTCAGCACGGGATTTAGATTTAGTACAAGCTTTGAAGCAAGTAGTTAACTCAACCGTGGGAGTGGAATTAGACTCCATGGAAATTTATAAGTTACACAGTTTAGGGCTGATACAACGAGAAAACAATCATGTTACACCCCGTTGTCAACTATATCGCGACTATTTCCGCCGTGTGTTGTGAGCAGTGATTGTTTATTTTTATTCACATCTTACGCTGGAGGCAGAGCCTCCAACACCTGGTTCCCAGGTTCAACCTCGGAACCAGTTATCTCCCGGAGAGACACGCTCCGCTAACGCTTCGCTCGCAATGACATACTTTTAATTTTTGATATCGACTTACTGGAATTCTAATTATGATAGTCACTAGTTCCAATTTTTATCAGGTAGGAGCGAGTCTCCCAGTTGATGCTCCGAGTTATGTAAAGCGACAAGCAGACGAAGAGTTTTACCAAAAGTTGCGATATGGTAAATTTTGTTATGTCTTAAATTCGCGACAGATGGGTAAATCTAGTTTGCGGGTACAGACTATGCAGCGGTTACAAAAAGAAGGGACTGTCTGTGCTGCAATTGATTTGACGGGAATTGGCAAGGTAAGTGAACAACAGTGGTATGGAGGGATTGTTTACAATTTATCGGAAAGCTGTCAATTGGAAGATAAGATTGATTTTGATTGGCAGGAATGGTGGGAAAAGCATCAAACCGTTCTTTCACCAGTACAATGTTTGAGTTTATTTATTGAAAAGGTTTTATTAGAAAAAATTCAGCAACCAATAGTCATTTTTGTGGATGAAATTGATAAGGTGCTGAGTCAAGATTTTTCCTTAGATGATTTTTTTGCACTGATTCGGTTTTTTCAGAATCAACGGGTTGATAATCCCATTTTTCAACGGTTAACCTTTGCTTTATTGGGAGTAGCAACTCCCGGTGATTTGATTCGGAATAAAACACAAACTCCTTTTAATATTGGGGAAGCAATAGAATTACATGGGTTTCAAATTAATGAAGTCGAACCCTTAATTAAGGGGTTGCAAGGAAGATTTGATAACCCTCAAGGGATAATGGGAGAAATTCTCGATTGGACTCGAGGACAACCATTTCTTACTCAAAAGCTGTGTAAATTCATGGTGGAAGAGTCTGATAAAGATAATCCCGATTCTGTAAAAGAAGTTGTCAAATCAAGAGTTATTGAAAATTGGGAATCCCACGACGATCCAGAACATTTACGAACTATCAGGGATAGAATTCTTTCCTCGGAGCAGCGAGCGGGATATTTGTTGGAGTTGTACCAGCAGATTCAACAAAAGGGAGAAGTTGCTGCTAAGAAAAATATTGAATCGAGTGAATTAAGATTATCTGGGTTGGTTGTTCAACGAGAAGGAAAGTTAAGGGTTTACAATCGAGTTTATCAACAGGTTTTTAATAAAAATTGGGCAGAAACTCAATTAAAGAATTTGCGTCCATATTCCGAAGCTTTTCGATTTTGGGTTGCTTCTGGATATAGTGATGAATCTCGACTTTTACAAGGAAAGGCTTTAGAAAGTGCGGAAAAATGGGCTAAGGGGAAGGATTTAAGTTTTCAAGATAAACAGTTTTTAGCAGCTAGTAGAGAGAAGGAAATAGCTCTTAGAAATCAACAAGCAGAATTAGAAAGAGAGAAGAAGGATAGGGAAGCTGCGGAGAAAAGAAATCTGGTATTGAGTGAAGCGAATATTAAAGCTAAACGACGGATTCGGAATGGAACAGTTGTTTTAGTTTTGGCTTTACTGGGAGGGTTAATTTTAGTAATTCTGGCTCATAAGGAAGTTAGAGAAGCAAACAATCAAGTTAAAGAAGCAAACAATCAAGTTAGAGAAGCAAAAAAGAAACTAGATCAAACTTACACTTATGTTGCTTATCCTCAACAGCTAAGAGAATTAGCGAGTAAATTGATTCGGCAGTCCTCAGCAAAAGCTAATGAAATATTTAAAAAAGCAGATATTAAAATAAAAGATCCTCAAATTGAGCAAGTATATTTCCATGCTTCTAAATCTTTAGCTTATCAATACATCGGAGATTGGGAATCAGCAGAAGAATCGATAAAACAAAGTATGATCTTTTTAAGGGGATGGAAGGAAAATCAAAGTAAAATCGCGGATAAAGAATCAGATAGTCAATTTTTGCAGACAAAGATATTTGCGTTGAGTGTTAAAGGTAATTTACTTAAGGAACAGAAAGATACTCAAAAAGAAATAAAAGCTTACCAAGAAGCATTCAATATTCTTCAAAGCAGTAAAATTACTCCTTCCAAGTCAGAAGTTTCTATTTTAGACAACAATACTGTTGAATCTTTATACCGTAGATTAATCGAGTTACTTCCCAACATTAAAGATAATGACCAGTTGAATGAGGTTATAAATTCTGTAATACAACACTTTTATGATAAACTTGATTACTATTTAAAAAACCAAAATTGGCGCGAAGCTGATGAAATAACCTCTAAACTTATGGTTTTTATTGCTAATAGAGACAAAGTAGATAAATTTTATCTCGAAGGCATTAATCAATTTTCCTGTTCTGACCTGAAAAAAATCGATGATTACTGGGCACGGAATTCAGATGGACGGTTTGGTTTTAGCGTGCAAAAGAAAATTTGGGTTAAGATAGGGAACGGACTGGATATCAAATATAATTCGTGGTCGGATCGGGATTGGGAAAACTACCTTCGTTTTGCGTCTTACGTTGGGTGGTACGATCAGAGTGTAGGCTTTCTTAATCGCATTGACGTGATTGATAGAATTGAAAAAAATGATCGACAAGCACCTGAAGGAATACTACCGTACAAGTTTTATGACGATGTTGCAGATGCCGAAGGTGAACTATTGGATGAACGAGGGGAAAGCAGGCAACCCCGCGTGGGAGGGCATAGTAGGGAGAGTAGAAGAGATGATAGTCTCTTTACATTTGTGCGGGTTGGTATTTTGCGTAGTTCCACTTGTAAACTTTAGCATATACACGTCCTAGTTCTTAATAAAGATTTATTTCTTCAGGAATTTCTACGAAATCATAAGCTTTTCAAGAATCCGATACCTGGCACCCTCAAGCATCATTGAAAAACTGCATAGTAAGTAGGTTGGGTTGAGCGATAACAAAACCCAACCTACAAATTTTTACTTCTGTAGTGGTAGCTTTTCTCAGGTTTTGGTTTGTATTCAAACATGGCATGAAATGGCATAAACTGCCATAATAAAATCAATTAATCTGAAATAGCCATGAAAAGTATCAATATTTCTCTACCAGATACGATGCGTGATTACATAGAGAAGCAGGTTGCAGATGGTGGTTATAGCACTATTAGCGAATATTTTCGTGAATTAGTACGTCAAGACCAAAAACGAAAAGACAAGGAACGTTTAGAGACTTTATTGCTAGAAGGATTAAATTCTGGAAGTGCAACACCATTAACAGAACAAGATTGGAACGATATTCGTCAAGCGGTGCGTTCAAAAGTTCAAGGTGATAAAGGTTTAAATACAAATAGGCAATGTTTATAAACATCCCCAGGTTATCCGTGACTTAATTGATTAATTGATTTAGCAATTTATATTGCTGCTAATAATATGGATGTTTCGGATAAATTTTTGGCTGCTGCTGAAGAAACTTTTAAATAGTTAACCCAAACGCCAAAAATAGCTAGGGTACACGAGTTTGATAATCCCAATTTAGCTAAAACTAACCCTTCTCTCCAACTTCACTAACAGGTTAAAATACATAGCGGTGTACCAGTAAAAAAAATGTGTCACAGGAGTAAGTCCTAATTCGTTCAGCCAGAATAATTGTTCATCGATAACTTTTGCGGTCATTCAGGAGCAAAGTTGATTACAATCTATCCAGAGAGTGCCCAAGGAGACGAAAGGTTGGACGATAACTATCAAATTTATCTCAATCGGGTAGCAAAAATGATGCTGCCAGAAACTTATCAAAATCAAGTCCAGCATCTCCAGGAGTCTCAGAAGTTTCAACTAAGCCCTGGAGGGGTTAGACAAGCTGTTTCTTTCCCTGGTTATACTTTAATAACACCACCAGCCCAAGAAGACACAGATAATGAGAAATTCTACCAAAAAATTCAGTCATATCAACAAACATTAATCGAATTACCATTTAATAACAATCTGATTGCACCTTTACCCCCATCCAGTTTTCACTTAACAGTGGCTGACTTGATTTGGGACCGTGCTTATAGCGACGCTTGTCAAGATAATCCCCAATTTGAAACAGACTTACGCTCTTGTATCGCCGAAATTTTTCAGCAATATCAAAACCAGAGCAATAGTCAAAATAATACCATTCGCTGGCAAATGCTGGGATTAATGATTATGCCACGAGCTATAGGTATTTGCTTAGTTCCTCAAAACGAAGAGTTTTATGAAGCAATCATGAAATTGCGACGTGCAATTTTCCAAAACCCTAAGTTAATTGCATTAGGTATCGAGCAAAATTACCACTTTATCGCTCACATTACACTAGGATACTTTGGTAAAGTTCCACCAAACCTAGAACGCAATAAATTAGCACAAGCTCTGTCTCATCTAAACCAAGAATGGTTATCTAATTCACCAGAATTTTTAGTAAAAAATGTTCAATTACGTAAATTTGATGACATGACGCGATATTATCGAGAGTCAGACTGGGCTAGTCTTGATTTGTAGTAGATTTGTAATAATCTAGAGACGTTCAATTGAACGTCTCTACCGGGATTGCGGGGAATATGCAATCGGTTGGTGGGAAGGCACATTCGGTTTTGGGAAATATAATTTCCCCTAGATGTCTATTATGAGTTCCATCGTACATCCAATTATGAAGCAAAGTTTCGCGGTGATTGACTGTGAAATTGGCGAACACAATTTTAATCCGACGGAATATGCAATTATCCGTCGTATTATTCACTCTACTGCTGATTTTGAATTTCAACATCTAGTGCAGTTTTCTCCAGATGCAATTGAGTCTGGAGTATCTGCACTTCGTCAAGGTTTACCAATCATTACCGATGTGGGAATGGTAAAGCAGGGAATTACTGGTTTAATGAATAAAACTTTCAAAAATCAAATAATTAGTGCTGTTGAAACTGTTTCTGAAGCTCTTCCTGGGAAAACTCGTACCGAGACAGGTTTACTGGAGTTATTTCAGGAGTTCCCCGAAGCAATATATGTAATTGGAAATGCCCCTACAGCACTGCTAGGACTATGTGAAAAGTTAACTACTGCATCAGTAAAGCCAGCTTTGGTTATTGGTGCCCCAGTCGGTTTCATTTCAGTAGTAGAATCAAAGCTGGCTTTGGCAAAAACTATCGTACCCCAAATTCGGGTTGAAGGACGTAAAGGTGGTTCTCCTGTCGCAGCAGCTATTCTCAATGCACTAATAATGTTAGCTTGGGAAGGTTAGTTTTTAGTTTTTGGTTTTTAAGTTTTGACTAATGGATAGCTGACATAATACCGTTGCCGTTAAGGTTCAAAACTAGAAATAATCTCTTGTTGGGTTTCCCTCAAAGCTCTACCAAATAAGAAATACTCTTAACTCAACCATAATAAACCATAATTTTGAATTGTTTTAGTCAGGGTATGAACACATTCATTAAATTCGTTTCAATTTATACGATTTGAAATTTATTCACTCTCTATACTTTCATATAGGTTCTACCTGGGAATTGTCGAGAAGTGGCTGAGCCACTTCTTTTTTTGGGTAAATGGGGATGAAGACGAAATTTAAACCTGTTTTGGGTCTCCTTTTGTAGCAAGAATTCCTCCCATTCAATGCAAATAAATATCAGTCATCTCCAGAAAAGAATGTAGAGACGTAAAATTCAACGTCTCTACATGGGTTCAAGAAAGGCACGTCTTTAATTTCCGGAGATGTTTATTTATCATCGAAGAAAATTTTCGTATCATGCGATCGCCAATAAAATCCTGAAATTGAAATATATAAATACTGAGTATTTCTTATTTAGCATATTTTTTCTAGTGAAAATATGCGATACAAGTTATTAACTCTTTTCCATACCATTGGAAGGACAAGAAACAATAAAAAAGTCTGGATTAGGCTGATTTTCATCTAGACGCTGAGATGGTATGGTTATTGGATCGGAAGTGTCTGAAAAATCAGATTTTTTCAAATTATTCTGTTTTCCAATGAACATATCTGGGTCAAAATCATCACATTTATCCAATTTTGGGGATTTATAAGAATTTTGAGAAATTAAATAATTTTGTTCTTTACTTTGTACAACTATAGTCAGTAAAGTTACCAAAAATATGGAATTAATTAATCTTTTTAACATGATATTTTGGTATAGATGCTTTTCTTTAAAAATATTATTCTGCTTAAGTAATCTTCTATCCTTACGGTTTCAATTTTAGTAACACGAAAAATGTAGTTTTTTAGTCACTAATTACCAATTACCAACCTCTGCAAATATGAAAAAATTGTCAGATGAGATAATATCACCCTGTATATAAAAATAATTTATGTTTATAGTTGGATATCTTTAATCAGTACCTTCTCCTTTTGAACGCCAAATATTTTCCTCTTCTTCTTTGACTCTTCTACTCATATCTTCAAAAACTTCCCAATTTTCCCAAGATAAAGTTTTTTGTTTTTCAACATGATTAATAAACTGAAGAATTGCGTGGTCTGCTTTAATTGGTGTTTTTAAGTTGAAATTTATAGTTTCAAAAATTTGACTTCGATATACAGATAAGTATTTATCTATTATCTTTGTAAAGCATAATATAAATGGATTCAAAAACCATCCAAAAAGACCATGACGTTTCTTAGTAGCAAAAAGACTGTAACCTTCAGTTTTTCCCTCAGCATTTAAACGCAGGGTAAATATAATATAAAAATGTAGAAAATCTGGACCCAATGTGACTACACCAGTACTTCCATACCAAGAGCATACACTATATGTGAAAGCGTTCTTGTAAAAATAATTAATTAATTTGCCCCAGAAAGAATCTTCTCTACTGCGAGAAATATTACTGAAGATAATAGCGTTTTCATTAATTTGTTTTTTACTCAAAATTAATTCTAGGGGCAAATTACTATTTGTATTGAAGTGATGAGAATCAATAGTATAAATCATCGCTATATGAGGATGACAATTCAACTGAAAGTAATTACCACAAGCGTAATATACCCCAATAGAAGGTTTACTAGAGACATCAGACTTTCCACTTTCTAACTCTGGAATAAAAGGTAGGGATGACACATGAGTGTCTCGCGATTGAGTATCCCCAGTCCATATCCAAACCATCCCGTACTTTTCTGTAACGTGCCAAGTTTTCAGTTGGATGGGAATATTTCTACCCAAATAAGGTATTTCAGTACAGGTACCAGTACTATTAAACTTCCAACGATGAAAACAACAGCGTAGTGTATTTTCCTCAACCTTACCTTTTGCTAAATGCGCTCCCATATGGGGACAGTATGCATCAAAGCAAGCTAATTTACCATTTTTACCCCGGTAAATTACTAATTCTTTTCCTAAAATTGAAACCCCTTTAACCTCACCATTTCGTATTTTGTGTGAAGGGATAGCCCAATACCAGCCTTCAATAAAACGTTCTGGATGATTAAATGTAACTGTTTGGTGGTTTAAACGAACGGTATTTGTTTTAACATTCATCTCACGCGAAACACCGGTTTCACCGGATAGTAACGATGTGCGATCTTACTCGGTGTTCCATAGAATAATAGTTATCAGTTAACACTCTTTAGCCTAAAGGTTTGATTATTGAAAAAAAATTGAATTTGACTGATAATTAACTAAGGGAACTTGATGTAGTGGAAGAAACAGCGGCGCAGGAATGCGTCCGGCAGTTCCTTCTCGTTGTTCGACGTGAT
>JBCCDM010000158.1:0-13178 GCA_039030795.1 Cyanobacteria bacterium P01_A01_bin.84 | reverse complement strand
TAGAATTAGCCCGATTAGATTTAGTCGAAGAAGCGACCAGAATCAATGAACGCTCCTAGTTTAGAGTTGGGTAAGACTTGGTTATCGTATTATACACGCTAACTACTCCCCCTTTCTCCCACCCTTTTTTTCGTTCACCCATATCCTATTTACTTTGTTTGTTATGTTTCTAACCCTAAATAGGTTAAAAGTTGAATTTTGAGTTCAGAGCTAACTGGATGGGGATAACAACCATTTTCAATTTGAGATAAACGAGAAGGAGAAATATCAAGCTGTTTAGCCGTAGTTCTTAGACTTTCTCTATTAGCTTTACGTGCTTTCCTAATTTGTTTACCGAAGATCGATAAATCTGTATTTGATATTGGCTCAGATACTGAAGTTGGCTCTTCGTAAGCTGGATAATCTAATTGAAAAGTTTCCTTTGATTTGGACTTTGGTTTGATTTCAGGTTGATGAAGTGTCCCAAAACATTGCAACCAATTATTAAACCAGTGTCTTGGCTTCTTAATTTTGCTACCAGGACAAACCCATTCAGGAATGTCATCATCGTAGACAAAAGTATAAGGATGCTCAAATTTTGCTAAAGTTCTAATTCCTCGCTCGAAGCTGCGTTTTAAGTTGAAGGCAGCACTCCCATTGACTTTAGCTATTTCTATTTCCTCTACATAACCAATGCTTTGTAAAAGATTTTCTATCTGAAAATGACCACTTTTGTTTTGCTGTAAAGCAAAGAGAGCAAAATAAGCTATTCTCAACGCCATTATTTCTTTGTAAGGATCTAATTTGAGAGTCTCACCAGTTAAATACCCGAACTCTCTCAAATATTCATGACCTGCAAATTTTTCAAACCAAGCTCCTGGACTGTAGGTAATTTCAATATCTATTATGCTATCGTCGCCATTAAGACTTTTTTGTGCTATTTGTTCGATGCTAGAAATGTCCCAAAGGTTAGACATTTTTAAGGAAAAAATACCTTTATGACGAACTTTCCATTCTCGAACCCAAACTTCAAGTCGCTTTAGTAGATAAGCTTGATGAGCAATTTGAAGTAATCTTTCATCTTTGGAAAAATAACGGTTGATTTTACCGTTGGCTGTTCGGTTGGTTTTAGATATATATTGTCTCTTTTTTTTATCTTTGCCAAAGTCAGCCAAAAGTTTGGAAGCTGACACAGTAATTTTTTGCTCCCAATTTCTGGGTTTGCGGAAAGCAATGGCAGCTAGTGCATAATGTAACTTGAGAGTTTGTTCGCCAAATTGTTCGGCAATAACTTCTTTTGTTTGATATGCTACTTCAGCGAAGTCGGTCAAGTCGAATCGGTCACGAATCTGTAATTCAACTCTACCTGAAGAAAAATCTTTTCCTCCGTTTAAACTATTTGGTTTAAATTCCCAAAAATTCATGCCCGACACCCCTGCTGTATAAACCGTATCAGTTATTGCGCCACTGGGACATTCTTCGTAAAATCTGTTCTGATAAAGTTGTTCTTCTGTCGAGGATCTTGTTTGTTTACTATTTTGTGGATTTGATTTATTTTCAATACTCGACTCATGAGAATTATCTTTCTTACACTTGCTTCTTTTATTACTGATTGTAGCTTCAGAATGTTCCATTGTTACGTTGGATGTAGAAGAGTTGTAATTTAGCTATGATAGTTTGATTGCTTGTAAATACTATCAATTTTTAAACAGCTTAATTTGGATTAATAGGGAAAACATAGCGCAAAAAATGGTTTAGAGCTTATTTATTTGTGTTTTTTGCAGATTAATTAACCCTAATGTATGAACAGTTTATCCTCATACCAAAGATAATTACCCTTGCTACCAATCTCAAAAGTTAATCTGCTGCTTAGGTATTTGTGTGTTAACTATTATTGCTGCTACATAAGCTGTAATGCATCTAAAACGCATATTATAAAAATAAGAAACAGAATCAATAGTTGTGAATAATGCCAGCCAAAGGATTTCTAAGCCAAGAACAACAAAAAAAGCTGCAAAAAACGCTAAAAGAACACGAACATCCAGAAATTAGAGAAAGAATCTTAATTTTGCTATTACTCAATGATGGCAAAATACAGAGAGAAATTGCTAACTTTCTAGGTTGTTCATTAAGAAAAATAGCAAAAGGAGTGTGTTCACGGCGATCCAGAAAATCTAGAGAGCCTTAAAGATGAGAGAATGTCAGGAAATTACCATAAAGCAACCGAGGAATATATTGACTTATTATTAAAAATAGTAGACACAGAGCCTGAAGAATTGGGATATGAATTTGGAAGATGGACGGCAAAAAGACTAGCAACTTATTTAGAAGAGCAAACAGGAATTAAGTTAAGTAGTTCACAAGTTAGAAGAATATTAGCCAAAAAAAAGTACGTTTACCTTTGGGCAAAATATAGCTTAGAGGACAAACAAGATCCTGCAATAAGAAAACTTTTTCAAAAGAAACTAGAAGAATACATAGAAATCAGTAATGAGAAACCAAACCTTTTACAGATATGGTTTTGGGATGAGAGCGGATTCAGTTTGAGAGTGTTAAGAAGAAAGCTATGGGGCAAAAAAGGTTCTCGAAAAAAGATAACTGGACAAAGACGAAAAGGCAGAGTCAATGTGATGGGTGCTGTTCGCTATTCAGATAAGAAAAGAGTAGTAGATTTTGTGCCTAAAGGAGATGGAGATAACTTTCATTTAACTTTAAAGGTACTTTATCAAGAAGTCAAAAACGAGTGGATATCACAAGGCAATACTTCAGAAGATTTTGAGAGCAAGGGAACAAAAATTCTTGTAATCTTAGACAATGCAAGTTTTCACAAGAAAGAAGATGTTCTTCAGAAAATTAAACTAGAGATGCCCAACTTGATTCTAGAATTTTTACCTCCCTATAGTCCAGATTATAATATTGCCGAGTTAGTGTGGCATTCAGCCAAGGAATTTTTAGCTCATCGCCTTTTCAAATCTATTGAGCAACTAGAATCTCTTTTGCATCAACTTCTTAATCAGGGAGAGTTAATTATTAATTGGAATAGAAAATTAAAAAACAAAGGCAATGCTGTTAATGCAATTTAAATGCACTACAGCTTAGTTAGCTGCTGGAACAAAATGATACATTGACCAGTTATTAACAGTGACAATGTTTCCTCTAATTGCCAGTAATATACTGTTTCTGTCGTCGAGTGATAACTCAATGTCAGTTAGAGAACCAGATAATCCCGTACCGATCGCTTCTTGATGCAGTCGCTGCACGACGCGAAGCGTCGAAGCGTCGCTAGGCGCGACTTGAGCCTTCGGCTCTGCGGGGAAACCCCCAAGACCGCGCTGCATCGCTTTTAGATAGGCTTCTTTAGCTGTCCAAAGTTGGTAAAACGCTGCTAGCTGCTCTCTGCCAGTAAAATCGGCAATCAATTGAAATTCTCGATGAGCAAAAAAACGTTTAGCTAGTTCAGTTATATTTTCCATTTCTCTTAAATATTCAAGATCTACTCCAATAAGATGATGATTTGTAAATCCATACAGGGCATACTCTTGTGAGTGAGAAACGTTAAACTGTAGAGAATTATCGCCCATTGATGCTGCCAATTGAGGTTTACCGCAATTGCCATACTCAAATTCTATTCGTTCGGGGCTTATTCTTAGATAATTTCCTAATAATTGACGTAAAATTGCCCTGGCAGCAATAAATCTTCTTCTATGTTCTATAAGGTGAAATTTATTTGCTCTAGCTATCTCATCTACTGATAAGACAGCAGCTAAGCGCTCGATCTCTGTCGTGGGTAAATCCAAATTAGCACGCCACACATGAGCCCGATTATTAGCTAATAATGGTTGAGAAAAAGAATTTTGCCAAATTATGTTTAGCTTATTACCATGATTCATCTCTAAAAACTCACGGGTAAACCTGAAGATGGGTCATTTTCACAGTAAAAAATTGAGCTTGTGTAGTTGGCGGTTACAGTGTTTATGCCCTACTCTTAATGACAATCACAACTCAGAATTATTCGTGCTGTTTTTTAGGTAAAACAATTGCTCTTGGCTGTAATTCTGCCGTCTTCTAATTCCACGATCCGATCGGCTACGTCTAAGATACGATTGTCGTGAGTAACGATAAGAATTGTACAGCCTTGTTCTCTGGCTAATTTTTGCATCAAGTTGACAATATTTCGCCCAGATTGACTGTCTAATGCTGCCGTGGGTTCGTCTGCTAACACCATTTTAGGATGAGATACCAAAGCACGAGCGATCGCTACACGTTGTTTTTGACCTCCAGAAAGATTATGAGGATAGTAATCGACGTGTTCTCCCAAACCTACCGATTCTAAAAGAGCGATCGCTCTTTGTTTGACCTCTGGTGCTTTTATTTCTTGGTGTAATTCTAAAGACATCTGTACGTTTTGCCTAGCCGTCAATGATTCTAGTAAGTTATGTGCTTGAAAAATATAACCAATATTTCTTCTAATTTTGACTAGCTTTTTCTTACTCGCCCCAACTAGCCCTTCTCCCAATACTTCAAGACTGCCTGACTGTGCCGAACGTAGTCCACCGATTAAGGTTAAAAGGGTAGTTTTACCAGAACCCGAAGGTCCTTTGAGAATTACTACTTCTCCAGAATATAAAGTTAAATTAACATCAAATAGAATCTGTCTTTTTAATTTGCCCTCACCAAAGAAATGATTGAGGCTATCGATCTTAACAACTTCATTAATTGCTAATCGTTGATTATTCATCAATAAGTAAAAATTATCATGGGTTTACTTCGTAAGATTAATTCTGCTGACAATCGTTTGTAGCTCTCGGTTGAGAAACTGTAATAAAGTCGATTGATTTGAATTAATAAAAAAATGATCCCCTTGAAACATCTGCATCGAAAAGTTAGCATTTGTTTGTTCTCGCCAAGCTTCTAGAGCTTCACAACTGACTTCACAGTCTTGTAAGCCACCTAAAACGGTAATTGAACAATTAAGTCGAGGTTTTGGGGTATATACATAAGTTTCTATAGCAGCAAAATCTGCTCGCAAGACAGGTAGAAATAGCTCCATCAACTCGGCATCTCGAAGTACTGCTTCTGGCGTTTCATTGAGAGAATGTAATTCATCGATAAATTCAGCCTCGGGTAAATAATGGATCGGCGGTTTAGATTTAGAAACTTGAGGCGCACGACGACCTGAAACGAATAAATGTACTGGACTTAAACTATAACGCTGGCAAAGTAAGTGAGTTAACTCAAAGCTTACTAATCCACCCATACTGTGACCAAAGAAGGCAAAAGGTTTGTTTAGATAAGGCAGCAAAGCACAAGCAAGTTCATTAACAAGAGGTTTTAATCCATTGAACGGACGTTCGGCAATTTTGTATCCATGTCCTGGTAGCTCAATCGGACAGATTTCTACATTAGAAGTAAGACTTTCTGACCATGAAGAAAAAGTTGATGCTACACCCCCTGCATAGGGAAAACAGAATAGCCTTAACTTAGCATTAGTGTTATGTTTGGAGCAAGAAATCCAGGGGTTGATAGTTCGTGTATTTGTCATTGTTTAATTGTTTTAGTAGAAGGTAATTTTCTGCTCTTTCATAGGTGGCTGCTGAGCTAGTCCAAAGACATTTATTTTCTAAGTAAGTAAAAAAAGTTTACAAGCGAAAGTTTTCTTAATAGCGCGATAAGGCGTGGAGGATGCGAAGCCAATCCTTTAGAAGACTCAGCGACAGATATGGCACAGGCTAGATGCCCGATGACCTTTGCTTCTGGTCGTCTTCGATCAGCAACTACCGAGGCTATACAAGTTGTTCGACGTTGCAGCGTTTCTCACGCTCAATATTTCGCAGTCATGTCCATACCTGACACAAGAATATTTTGGCTGGAGAAGATGCTATATTATTGGTCTATTCTACTTATTGGAAAAAATCTGAATATATTCTACAATCTTTTCAGTATTATACAAGGTAGCGATCGCCACTAAAGAGTTAGGCTGCTACACAAAGCAATTATTATTTTTTAGCTGTTCGGGAAAATTTCTATATATCCATCTAACTAAAAAGCTAGATGTACATTTTGTAGTTTGAAAAAGGTTTTCATACACTCATGGAAAATCACACTCCACCAAATACTATTAGAAATAGTATTGAAAACAATTCCACGAAATTAAGTAGGTAGGGCTTGAAATTGTAAGTTATGTAAAGATAAACTAAGTAGAGATTGAATGCTTGGAGGATATCCCAAGTGGGTGCTCGATTGAGAATTTTTCTGACCTCGGAAGAAAATCGCACTTTATTGGAGTTGCGCAAGGCAAAAACCGTTTCTCAACGTGTTAAAGATCGTGCTCAAGTCATACGCCTCAACCACCAAGGCTGGTATGTTGAGAAAATAGCAGCTTACTTCAAATGGAATGTGAAGACAGTACGTGAAACCCTCCATCGTTGGCAGAGCAAAGGCTTAGGAGGATTATGGGATGCTCCCCATCGAGGAGCGAAACCTCGCCCTTCAAGTTGAGGATCTTGAACACATCGAATCATGTTTACGGGAAGAACAGCGAACATACAACACTCAGCAATTGGCTCAGAAACTCGCATCGGAGCGGCAAGTTTACTTAAGTGCGGATCACCTTCGACGGGTGCTCAAAAAAAGGGGGTTGTCTGGAAGCGAACTAGACACAGTTACCGAAGCAAACAAGATCCTGTAGAACGAGCGACTAAGCAAGCTGACCGATTTGACACTACAAAAATTTCAAGGGGAGGGTTTAATCGACCTATTTTATCTTGATGAATCTGGATTTAGTTTGTGGATGCCAGTAGAGTATAGTTACTTTTTTCGAGGTGAACAAAAGAAATTAGAACAAACCCCTCGTCGTGGAAGACGGATTAGTATTCTGGGACTAATGCAACCGATGACCAAGTTCATCTATGGCTTAGTGGTGGGGGGATTTAACAGTGAACGTTACATAAAAATGATGGATCTGCAAGCTGCTCAAGCACAGAAGAAATTTGATGAGAGCGGGCGGATTCGAGTTATTGTCCAAGATAACGGACCAGTTCATACTAGTAAGGCAGTGCAAGCGAAATGGTCAGAGTGGAAATCTCAGGGACTTTATCTCTTCTTTTGGCCAAAATACTGCTCACAGATGAACCCGATTGAAACCGAATGGCATCAGTTAAAGCGAGATGAGCTTGTAGGACGAATGTTTGAAGATGAGCTAGAGCTGGCTTATGCGGTCATCGATGGAATTGATGCCAGGGCGGAGGCTAATGGATACATTGCAGAGCGATTTAAATTTCCATCAAAACTGGATACTTCATAAAGCTTTACATACATGAGTTTTTTTACCCCTGCCTACTTAAATCAAAACAAAAAAATAACAGTCAGCACGAGTTCTAAGGGTTCAAGTTTTCAGTTGCTGGTGCGTGAAGTAGATAATTTTCCAGATTATAGCGATCGCATTTGCCAAAATTGGCTTAAAGCTCACAAAACGGAATCTCCAGGTGACAAAACTATTCAAAAATACACAAAAATTGTAAGCTTATTGCAAGATATAGATGAATTAATAGAAGAAATCAAAACAACAATAAAATCTGCTCAGTTACAAAAATTAGAGATTTCAGAGATAGTAGGAAATATTGTGTCAGATTGCTTAGACATTGACCCCAAGCAAGTTACTCCTACGGCAAACTTAGTAGAAGATCTAGGAATAGACTCTTTAGAATGGCAAGAATTGTTGATAACTTTAGAAGAAAAGTTTGCTATAATAATTTCTGATGAAATTGCACGGGCGTTAGTAACGGTACAACAGCTTATCGATTACATAGTATCGATCGTTAGAAAAGAAAATATATCATCTCCTCAATTACAACCTAAATTAACATCTAGCGTAAAAGTGTTTTACTCGTTATTAATTTAGGTTGGTAAAGTAACTGTAAATTCTGTATATTCGCCTTCGATTGAATCCACCGATATTTTTCCACCATGTCTTTCAACTATTTCTTTGGCAAAGTGAAGACCCAAACCCATTCCTTCAGGATTCGTCTTAGTCGTCCAAAATATTTGAAAAATTTTATCTAGGTTTTCGGCTGGTATTCCCGTACCGTTATCTCTAATTTTTATTTCAACTGAATTAATTTGGTTCTGGGTAGATATTGAAAGTTTTGGCTGATAACTCTCGCTTTCTTTACTTTTTTGATAAAGATGATAGATGGCATTAGTTATGATATTGTCCAATGCTCTTTCTATTTCCGAAATCGTACAACTCAACTTGATTAAATTCTTGTCGTAGTTACGTTCGACTGCGATTATAAGCTCGTGGTATTTAAATTTAGAAATCTGGATAGCGTCTGATAAAAGGTTATCAATTAATTGATTGAGATCAACATCAGTATCAATCGAAGTATCATTACCATTATTATCCGATCCTTTATTATAAATCTTATTTATAATTAGAGTAACTTTATGATTGATCGACTTTATTTTTGAAAGTTTCTTGTTTAAATTTAAGATTATTTCTTGTGGCGATTGCGCTCGGGGATCGGTAATCTCTTCAAAGAGAAATGAATTATCTTCTATAATTAATTGCAGTTCATCTATATCTGTTTGACTATTTTCTAGATTTAGACCGATTATGTTAGTTTTGTTTTTAATTTCGTGAGCGATATACTGAGCCAGCTTTTGATAAAGAGCTAATTTTTCTTGAGATAGTATTTTTTTCTGAGCCTCTCTTAAGGCTCTTGTTCTTTCCTTTACTTTCTGTTCTAAAATTAAGTTTTCTTGTTTGAGTAGATCGAGTTTAATAAAAACGTAGATACAAAGCTCACTACTAAGAGCAAGAAGTAAAGCTGTAGCGGTAGGAGCCCACCAGCCACCAAGCAAAATTAAATAGCCAATAATTAAGATTATAATTAGGCTAAATATCGAATAAATAGTATGTACGACAATTTTTTTCCTTGGAAAAAAATTGTTTTTAATGTATAGATACCAACTACTGAAAGAAGTCGTTAGTAGTAAGATGAAAAGTCCACCGTATTGCCAATAGCTATTCTGAAATTTAATTATTATACGCTCGCTTAAGGCAGCATTAACAATCTGGCTAGTCATACTAGCATGAATTTCTACTCCATAAGTAAAATCATAATTCTCTTGTCTATAGCTATACGGAGTTGTATAAATATCTTCAATGGTTTCTGCCATTGTGCCAATGAAAACTATTTTGTCTTTAAATAAGTTATCTTCGACTTTGTTAGCTAATACTTCAGAAATACCAAGATACAAAAATTTATCTTCATTATTGCAGTAGTTGATTATAGTTTGATAGTTATCTATAGCTTGCTCGGAATAAAATAATCGATTTGCTTCGAGCAAGGGAAAAACAGTATCATTTAGTTTTAACCAAGATTGCTCGCCGTATCCAGTAGGAACAATATTTTCACCTTCTAAATATTTTAAAGCGACAGCTAGTCCCAAACTGGGTATTGGTTCTTCTTCGGTGGATTTTTGAACATACAAGTATCCACGGCGAACTGCTCCATTTTCGCTATCTTCAATAATTTCACTTGCTCCAGTTTGACCGAGTTTTCTTAACTGGGTTGGTGGCGATATTGAGAGATGACTAGGATTACCACCATCGGTTTTTTCTACTCCAATTAATTGAGGCGTAGAGCTAAAAATCTTGTCTAGCTTTTGATTACCTGATTCACCAATATTTACATTGCGATGTAAATCCAGACCGATAGCACGGGGATTTTGAGCTTTAATTTTAGTTAGTAAATTTGCTAATGTATCGTCGCTGATAGGAAAACCAAGTTTCTCTATGTCTTTTTCAGTTATTCCAACGATAACAATTTTTTTATCTTGAGGTTCTAAGGGACGCGATCGCAAATAGTAGTCGTAAAGCTGGCGTTCGGAAATTTGCAGCCATCCTAAAGAATTAAAGGCAGCAGTGGTGAGACATCCGATTAATATTGCTATAGTTGGTGGTTGCCATCGCATCAAAGAGAACAAGATAATAAAGGACTTGTTATTTTATTACAAATCTCCTAATAGATCCATACTACTTCTCTCTATGTAGATGCTCTTGATACTTTTGTGGCAAGTATGTTTTATAAATATAAGCTTAATGCTGGTGTTTGGTGCGCTATGTATGCTAGACCGATCTCTTCTAACAAAGATTGAAATTGCTGCCAACTATTGTTGTGATTATTCTGGTGTTTGCCTGACGTATTATAACTACAAGAAAGTGCATCATACCAAATTCCTGCTCTAGCATAACTCAAGCTACAAGATGATCTATCTTTTGTATTGTTAGAAAGTTGGGTTGCTGTCGGTAAAGATACTCGCTCTATCCAGGCGATCGCAAATAAATTTCTCGACGGTTTGCTGGGGTTACAAACTACAGTTACCGTCCAGCGATAAGTTTTACCAACTTCCAAAGGCGCACTATTTTGAGGTAATTTTAAACCGATTATTCCAGGTTCGGGCTTTAGCTCTTTGGTAAGTATTGGTTTTTTTCCTGGCTCTAGTAAGGTAAAACGTAACGGCAGAGATAGTTTTTGAGACAAGTGCCAGAAAAAAGTAGGGCGAGCTGAAATTGTAGTAGCAGTATGGTCTTGGGGAACGAGTAAGGTAACTGCATCCTCAAGAGATATATTACATCCTCTAGACCCTCCTGCTTTCCTGGTTTGTTCGCGAACCTTTCCTTTTGGAGGACGGTAGGTTTCTGACGTTTGGGCTAAGTTGTTAGCTGGTAAGATGCTAAGAACTGCAACTGCAATGCCAGTTGTCACACTTAAGTATTTAAGCCAAGTTTTCATGGGTAATGAAAAAGATAAAAAACAGCAATTCTGTCAAAACAAAAGCTTTGTCTACAAATTCGAGCCAAGTTCGATATCATTATTTGTACTTAAACTTTGTTGTATTTTTTTTGATACTTATCTCATTATTTATACCTAACGAAATAATAGCGGAAGAGGGATTATTAAATCAATCTAAATCAAACGCTTTATTAAATAGAGCTAATAAGGCTTACTTATTAGGTAACTATCAAGAAGCTATCTCTATTTGGTTGAAAATAGTTGAAAAACAAGAACTTGATCGAAATCAATTAGCAATTGTTTATTCAAACTTGGCTTCTGTATACTGGCATACAGGAAGAGCGGGGGAAGCAGTAAGATCTTGGCACAGAGCGATTGAAATTTATCGGGAGACAAAAACTGCTCGAAAAGACAAATTAGCAGCAACTCTAATCGATACGGCAAGAGCCTATAACGATTTAGGACAGTCACGTTTTTCAATTCCTTTAGTGACTGAAGCTCTTTCTATTGTTGAAGATAAAGAATCAGCTAAAGTCAAGAGTATGGCTTATCTTACCTTGGGGAATGCCTATACAATTGGAGATGATTACAGTTCAGCTATTAATGCCTATCAAAACAGTTTGAAGAATATCGAACAGACAGATAGCGAGCTACCAATTGTAGTTTGGAATAATCTCAGTAAAGCCTATCAACAGCAAGCGTTAAAAATAAAAGAAAAGGCAATCGCAGCAGAAAGTGAAGAGGATATATCGGCAAATGAACTATGGCAACAGGTAAAAAGCGATCGCGCCTTGGCTTGGCAGGCAGCCAGAAAAGCAACTGAGATTAGAGGAAATAGTCAGTCTATAGCTAGGGTAGAAGCCTTACTGCAAAGAGCTAAACTAGCTAAAAAAGATTCTCGAAAGCCATCTGATGCGGTAGATAGTTTACTCAAGGCAGAGGTAATCTTATCAGCTTTGCCAGATTCTCACCACAAAGTCTACGCTTTAATCGAACTAGCTGAATTAACCGAAGACTATGATTCGAGATCGAAGTCAGTCTTAGATGTGGCGGTAAAAATCGCACGAAAAATCGATAATTCGAGAGTAGCTTCTTTTGCTTTGGGAGCTATGGGTGAGCATTATGAGTCACAGCAGCAATACGATAAAGCGTTGTCTTGGACAAAGCAAGCCCAATTTTCCGCTCAACAAGCGCAGGCTAAAGATAGCCTCTACCAGTGGGATTGGCAGGCAGCTAGAATTTACAATGCTACAGGAGAAACAGAAGCGGCTATCGAGGCTTACGAACGCGCGATCGCTTCTTTACAAACAATTAGAACTAATACAACTCAATCTCAAGGCAATCCTCTTAATGGCTTTCAAAGTGACATTGAACCTATCTATCGTGGCTATATCGAATTACTGTTATCTAACAATCCTGACGATTCCGATCTCAAGCAGGCTCTACAAACCAAAGATTTACTTTTACTTAATGAATTGGAGAACTTTTTTAAAGATGATTGTTTTGAACTTGAAACCTTTACTGAAGCAGATCGATTTGCCTATCTTCAGAAAACCAATACGGCAGTTGTCAATACAATAATATTAGACAACAAAATCTATGCTATCTGGCAGTTACCTAATGGTAAATTTAGAAAATATGTCATAAATATTTCTCAAAAGCAGCTAAATAACTTAATAACTCAATGGCGATTCGATCTAGAAAACAAAGAGAATGACAACTATTTAGCTTTATCCCAACAGCTTCATAAATTATTATTACCGCCGAAGATTGAATCTTATCTCAAAACTTCAGGCATCAAAAATTTGGTTTTTGTCAACGATGGAATACTACGTAACGTGCCGATGGCAGCTCTTCATGATGGCGAAAAATTTATAGTAGAGGACTATGCCATTACTAATTCTTTAGGTTTAAATATAAGGGCTAAAGACTCAAATCCTAAAATAGAAAAAGTAACGGCATTTGGTTTAACCATCGGTATCAACCAGTTTCCTCCTCTACCATATGTCGAACAGGAAATAAAACAATTGGCTGAGATTGTCGAAGAAGAACAGTTTTTGAACGATGAATTTACCGAAAGCAATTTTAAAAAGCAGATAGAATCGAGCAAATCGTCACTGATTCATGTAGCTACTCACGGACGATTTAGTGGGAATCTGGAAAATTCTTTTTTACAAGCGTATCAAAGTCAAATTAATTTGCCAGAATTAGAAAGCATTCTCAGCGATCGCAATCTTAACTTTCCCAATAACCCGATCAAGCTAATGGTCTTGAGTGCCTGTGATACCGCAGCAGGCGATCCCAGAGCAACATTGGGAATGTCGGGTGTAGCAGTAAGAGCAGGAGTAAATAATGTGTTAGGCAGTTTGTGGTCGGTTAATGACCGACAGATAGTTTCAT
>JBCCDM010000157.1:0-13287 GCA_039030795.1 Cyanobacteria bacterium P01_A01_bin.84 | reverse complement strand
CTCCACTGCGGGCGATAAACAATCGGCTCACAGGTCATCAGCGAAGCATTTGACTCGCCCATGGGCGACCAGGCAATAAAGCCTTGCTTAATCACCAGCTCCGGCTTAATGCCAAAATAACCGGGCCGCCACAGCACAATATCGGCCATTTTCCCTGGCTCAATAGAGCCTACATAGTCAGCAATGCCGCAGGTGCGTGCCACATTAATGGTGTACTTGGCCAGGTAGCGGAGCACCCGAAAGTTGTCATTGCGAGGACTGTCTTCTGGCAGGGTTCCCCGCTGATCTTTCATCTTGGAAGCGAGCTGCCACGTCCGGCAAATCACTTCGCCAATTCGGCCCATACCCTGAGAGTCAGAGCCCAGCATACTAATCGCGCCCAGGTCGTGCAGGATATCTTCGGCGGCGATGGTTTCTGCGCGAATGCGGGATTCGGCAAAGGCAACGTCTTCCGGTACGCGCGGGTTCAAATGGTGACACACCATCACCATATCCAGGTGCTCATCAAAGGTGTTGACGGTGTAGGGATTGGTGGGATTGGTGGAAGAGGTGAGGCAGTAGGGAAAAGAGGCCACAATCCTCCCTCAACGAAGCAAGCAACTATATCTACCCAAAAGGTCTTAATCCTGACAGCTATTCCTCATGGATTGCGGTTAGATAAAGAAATTAGAGAAATTGAAGAGGCTGTAAGACGGGCTACAAACCGAGATTTATTTGAAATCCGCACCAGAACTGCTGTTCGTCCTCAAGATATTAGAAGAGCGATCGCAGAGGAAAAACCCCAAATCGTACATTTTTGCGGACACGGCTTAAAGGATGGCGATTTACAATTAGAGGACGATGGAGGCAATGATAAACCTGTTGCACCAGAGTCATTAGCATCTTTGTTCAAGCTGCATACTGATTATGTAAAATGCGTATTGCTTAATGCTTGCTATTCAGAAAAATCTGTTGAGGCAATTAGTTTACATATTAATTATGTAATTGGTATGAACAACTCAATTCAAGATAAAGCGGCAATTGAGTTTGCTAAAGGATTTTATGATGGTTTAGGTTATAAAAATTCAGGTGACAAAGATATTTTTCAAAGGGCTTTTGACGAAGCAATGGTTGCTATTGAGATGGAAAACCCTTCTCAAGGGTCAGTCCCTATTTTAAAAAAAAGGCGTTTTTCCTTGTAATTAATATTGTTGTTTTTCCGACCAACTAGAAACAACGGATTTGAGAGCATCTATATCAGCAGCGACAATTTTTTCCAGATTGCGGGAAATTTTCTTAATATCCCAATTCCACCAAGCAATTTCCAATAATATTTTTATAATGTCTTCGGTAAATCGCTTTTTGATTACTTTGGCTGGATTTCCGCCTACTATTGTATATGGTGGAACATCATTCACAACTACTGATTTTGCGGCAATGATTGCTCCATCACCGATATTTACCCCAGGCATAATAACAGATTCATAACCAATCCAAACATCATTACCAACTAGGGTGTCACCTTTGAAAGGTAGTTCATGAGTTTGTGGTGTTACTTTTTCCCAACCATTACCAAATATCTGAAAGGGATAGGTAGAAAATCCTGACATTTTATGATTTGCACCGTTCATAATAAATTTTACACCTGTAGCTAAAGCACAAAATTTACCGATGATTAATTTATCTTCGCTAAATGGGTAGTGATAAAGAACGTTGCGCTCAAAGTTTTCTGAATCTTCGGGGTCGTCGTAATAAGTGTAATCACCAATAATAATATTGGGGTTAGATACTGTATTTTTTATGAAGCAGATTTGAGGAAATCCCTTCATTGGATGTTTGTCTGTGGGGTCTGCTCCGTACAAAATTCTTCCACCTTAATGATAAACAACACATAAAAATCGTTTTGTAGGTGACGAAAGTGCGATCCACCATATGGTCTCGATATAAACCAATTAATTATTATGGTTAGTTACGGTAAATTGTGACATCAAATCCCTTAGTTTTTAAAAACGTTCTAGAATTAAGCGATCGCATTCAGTTAATTTTGCTTGCCATTTTGGTTCAACTATAATAGTGCTGATCTTCTCTACAATAATGGCGGAACCTTTAATAATATCTCCTGGTTGTAAATCTTCCCGTCGATAAACTGGGGTATCATGCCATTTATCAGCAGTAAACATTTTCACTACTTCAACTACTTCAGGTTTTACATTTACCGGACGAGTACGACTAATCACAGGTTCATCAGGAGTATCCATTTTCCGAATCACCTCCACCGATACCGACTCCACAATTAACCTCTTCCCCGATTGGATAAAACCGTAACGAGACCTATGCTCCCTCTCAAATCCCTGACCCATAACTCCTACATCCCCAGCAAAATCAACACCTAAACTAGAATTACTCCCCTCATACCTCAAATTCACCTTAAACACCCTCTCCTCACCTCCGCGTACCTTTGCGCTTCCCTCAGCGTCCCTTTGCGTTTCACTCCTTAACTCACCCTTAGCTCGACTTTCCAAATCCTCCATCAACCCCTCTAACTCCCCCATTAACTCCCCATCTAAAACCTTCTCCACTCCACCTTCCTTTATCGCTCTCACATCAGCTAAACCCATACCATAAGCAGAAAGAACCCCAGCATAAGGATGTAAAAATATCTTCTTCATCCCCAAGGTATCAGCAATTAAACAAGCAACCTGTGCTCCAGCACCACCGAAGCAACAAAGAGCGTATTCACTGACATCATAACCCCTTTGCAGACTGATTTTTTTAATCGCATTCGCCATATTCTCAACCGCGATCGCAATAAATCCAGCTGCTACTTGTTCGGGTTTACGATGGTTCCCTGTAACTACCCCTATATCTTCAGCTAGCTGTATAAATTTCTCTTTCACAACACCCTTATCTAAGGGTAAATTACCATCAACTCCAAATACCGCAGGGAAATACTGGGGATTAATTTTACCTAACATCACATTCGCATCTGTCACAGTTAATTCCCCACCCCGTCGATAACAAGCAGGTCCTGGATTTGAACCCGCAGAATCGGGTCCGACGCGGTAACTAGAACCATCAAAGGATAGGATTGAACCGCCCCCCGCAGCAATGGTATGTATAGCTAATACTGGAACCCGCATTCTTGCTCCAGCAATTTCGGTATTTAGCTGACGTTCATATTCTCCTTTGAAATGAGCGACATCTGTACTGGTTCCTCCCATATCAAAGGTAATTATCTTCTCAAAACCCGCTTTTTTACTAGTTTCTACCGCACCAACAATTCCCCCAGCAGGACCGCTTAAAATGCTATCTTTACCTTGGAATTGTTCTGCGTCAGTTAAACCACCATCGGATTTCATAAACATTAATCTGATGTTGGGTAATTGACTAGAAACCTGGTTAACATAGCGACGTAAAATTGGAGTTAGATACGCATCTACGACGGTTGTATCTCCCCGACTCACCAACTTCATTAAAGGACTGACCTGATGTGAAATAGATATCTGCGTAAACCCGATTTCCTGAGCAACTTCAGCAACTTGTTTTTCGTGGAGAGAATAGCGATCGCTGTGCATAAAAACAATTGCACAACTACGAATTCCTGTATGATAAATTGCTGATAAGTCTTGTTTTACCTGCTTAATATTTACTGGAATTAATTCATTTCCCTGAGCATCATATCGTTCTTCTACCTCAATTACCTGTTCATAAAGCATTGTCGGTAAAATTATCTGACGAGCAAAGATATCAGGACGATTTTGATAACCGATTCTCAATGCATCTTTAAACCCTTTGGTAATGATAAGTGCAACTCTGTCTCCTTGTCTCTCTAAGAGAGCGTTAGTTGCTACTGTTGTCCCCATTTTCACTACTTCTATAGCTTTAATGGGAATAGGTTGATTACTGGAAATACCAATAATATCTCGAATACCTTGGATAACTGCATCTTCATATTGTTCGGGATTTTCTGAAAGTAGTTTATACAGGATTACCCATTTTTGGTTAGGAAGGGGAACGATCAAAAAACCCTTTCTATTTTGAGAAAGTTGATCTATAATTTCTCGATTATTTGTAACAGCAACAATATCTGTAAATGTACCACCCCGGTCAGCAAATACTTTTAACATTGTTCAATAATTTCAATCTATCTTTGATTGTTATAAAAGTAGAGTAACAATGTCAACGACCCCCGACTTCAAGTCGGGGGCTTCCAGCCTAAAAACTGAAGCCCGCTTGTTGACCAGACTAAGGATTAATTTCCTACGTTAGAGGCAAAGAGTTAAAGACCTACCAAGGGATGCGTAGCTAGTTCCTTGCTCTAGAACCGGAAAGTTAAACAGATTTAAATGGGTTAAGTCAGTGCTTTCGGGATAGTTACCGACCTCTAACATTGTCGAAGCTAACATTACCAATTGAGGCATTAACAATGCAGAATTACGTTTTTGTGATTGATACAAACAAGCAACAATTAAACCCTGTTACGCCAAAGCAAGCACGTAGATTACTAGAATTAGGTAAGGCAGCCGTATATCGAATCTACCCGTTTACATTAATACTAAAAACTGCAATTGATAACCCAACAATTAGACCTTTAACATTAAAGCTTGACCCTGGAAGCAAAAAAACAGGTATTGCATTACTTGATGGAGAAAGTGTTATTTGGTGTGCTGAGCTAGAACATAGGGGCTATCAAATAAAAGACGCTTTATTGTCACGTAGGCAGTTAAGAAGTAGTCGCAGAAATCGAAAAACTCGATATAGAAAACCACGTTTCGATAATCGTAGACGCAGTGAAAACTGGCTACCTCCAAGCTTAGAACACAGAATCTTAACAACCGAGACTTGGCTGAAACGTTTAATTAAATTTGCGCCAATATCTGAGCTATGGATTGAAAAAGTAAAATTTGACATGGCATTGATGCAGAATCCAGAAATATCTGGAGTTGAGTATCAACAGGGGGCATTACAGGGTTATCAAGTACGCGAATATCTACTTGAAAAGTGGGGTAGGGAGTGTACTTATTGCAATAAAAAAGATGTCCCATTGCAGATAGAACATATTCATCCCAAGTCAAAAGGAGGTAGCAATAGAGTTAGTAATCTTTGTTTAGCTTGCTCCCGATGTAATCAAAAGAAAGGCAACAAACCAGTTGAAGAATTCCTCAAAAACAAGCCTAGCTTACTTAAAACAATCAAATCTCAAGCTAAAAAACCACTTAAAGATCCAGCAGCAGTAAACGCAACTAGAAATAAGTTAGTCAAAGTTTTATCTAATTTATTGCCTACTAAAACGGCGACAGGAGCGCAAACAAAATTCAATAGAACAAGATTAAAGCTTGATAAGCAACATTGGATTGATGCTTCTTGTGTTGGCGATATTGATAATTTAAAACTACTAACTAATCAGCCATTGAAAATAAAATGCAATGGTCACGGAACACGCCAAATGTGTAGAACAAATAAGTACGGGTTCCCTGTAAGATATGTACCTAGATTTAAGTTTGTAAAGGGTTTTCAGACGGGGGATATCGTAAAAGCAGTTGTGACAAAAGGGAAAAAAATTGGTGAATACACAGGGAGAGTGGCAACTAGGACTACTGGTAGATTTAATATTTCAACCCGTGAAAAACTAGTACAAGGTATTTCTTATAAATACTGTAAAACTATTCATAAAAAAGATGGATATTCTTATACGTTTTGACCAGATGTCACGGCGACTAAAGTCGCACGGGGCGTTTTTCCTCTTCGCTCTAAAGAAGCGAAGTTTCCAAACTACCGGAGGTTTTAGATGATGAAAAAAATGATTTTTGTGATTACAAGTTATTTAAATATTTAAACAACTTGTAATTTGATTAATTTTTGCCAGCAAATAAATCCAATGATAATAAAAATACTACCAAATGAAATTAAAGCAATATCAAGGCTGTAAGTATCTGTTATCCATCCGATAATAGGAGCAATAATAGTAAATCCTAAGCGAAATACAAAGCTGTTTATAGAAAGTACTGTCGCTCTGATTGATGAGGGGAGATTTTGGTTGATATGATTTAATATTAAAGGATTACGAACGCCGCGACTAAAGTAAATTAAAGCAATGAATATGATTCCCCATACTTGGTTTATGATACCAAGGAGGATGTAAGATAAACCTAATAATAGAACTAAACCTAAAAAGACTTTCTTTGTACCGTAAATATTTTCTATTGATGTTGCTTTTAAAGAAGCAAAACTCATGATCAAGTGAAATATTGCCCACGCAAAACCAAAGCTAGAAACTTCTAAACCGCGACTTTGCATATCCGCTTGAGATAACCAAACAGCCAGAAAAGTTGCAATTCCAAAGTTTGCAGAAAATAAAACTAACCATTTGACCTTTTTATTTTCTAAAAGAGAGAAACGAATTGCTTGCCAAATTTCTCGATGATTAATTGTTTGAGTAGGTTTTTGATTATTCTGATTATTTGTCTGAGATTGATGTGAAACTGGTTCAACTAAAGTTAAAGATAATAGGAAATATAATAGTATACAAACCGTCTGGAGATAGAAAGGATATATCAAATTTACCGCAGCGCTCAGACCCCCTACAAGCCCGCAAATAGCTTCGCTAACCCCAGCGATCGCGCCGAGTTTTCCTTCTATTTGACGATAATTCTGTTGTTGGTTAATCTCAACTAAACTATCAAATCCTAACGCTGTATTTGCACCCGATATCAAACTAAGTGCAAGTCCAGATAAAATTTCCGCGATCGCAAATGCTGTAAAACTGGTTTGGAAGCAGTAAAATAATAATCCGCAAGTCCAAATAAATCCTCCTGAGACTAAACAAGCTTTTCTACCAAAAATATCAGCAAAGTAGCCAGAAGGTATTTCAAATATAAATATTGATAGAGAAAGAATGGTTTTTAAAAGCAGTGATTCCTCGAAAGATAAACCATTACTTTCATAAAAGAGAATTATAGTAGGGATTGGGAACCAGGCAAACTCTAATCCTTTTAAGATATAAAGTTTCCAGATATTAGACCTAACTGAGTGGAATATATTTACACCCATATTTTTCTTAGTCTTTTCTCATCTGTTTTTAAGGTAAATATGGTTTATTTAAGTATGGTAGATAGCATTACTATACCCCCATTACTGCTATAGTCCTACTTTTTCTTGTTCAGTATAGGTTTAACTATATTATGGAATCCGAACGCAATCTCCAAAAGGCTTTATTTTTACTAAGATTGAGCGTATTTTTAGTCATGTTCATGTGGACAATTGATAAATTTTTAAATCCAGCACACGCTGCTGCTGTATTTGCTAAATTTTATTTAATTGCTGGTTTAAATAATAATCTATTTTATATAATTGGTGGAATTCAGCTAGTAATTATTATTAGTTTCCTTATCGGTTTTAAAAAACGTATTAGCTACGGTTTAGTATTTGTTATGCACGCCATTTCAACTTTATCAGCTTATCAAAAATATTTGAATCCTTTTGAAAGTCCGAATCTATTATTTTTTGCTGCTATCCCAATGTTAGCTGCTTGTTTCACTTTATATTCCTTACGTCGTCAAGATACTTTATTAACAGTTGAGAACTAAATCACCAATAACTAATTAAGAAAAAATTAACAGCCCCAACAACGCATACAAAAAGAAAAGACAGAAAGCAACCCTATAACCTCAGCCACGATTTGAAAAGACATAGGACTTAAAGCAAAACCCCAAACTATAATCAATGTTCCCATAATCACTGCCGAAATACCGTATACTTCTTCCTCAATTTTCATTGCAGCCCAAATAATTGCTAAACCTAATGCCAAAATGAATATATAACTCATACCGTATTACGAAATAACAAAATTAATTAATTAAGATTTACTTTAGCAAATATTGTGGAAGCAATATAGAGTAATCTGTTTATAGTAGCTTTTGGCTATTGGTTTTTAGCTATAACAATCCTAGATGATTCGTGAAAATTGAATTGATTCTAGAGAAGTTTCATCGAATGTCTCTACATGATAACTATTCATGGTAGGTTTTAAGATTGCTATTTTAGCCTTTCAAGGATAGAAGTTATCATAGTATTGAGTATCAAGAATCTTTCATGAAGCTAAAAGCTAAAAGCCAAGAGTTAAGAGCTTTTTCAATATTTTCAATCTTATGCCAGAATTCATTGGACAACTTCCGACTAAGGAACCAAAGTGGAATAGTAATAGTTCTGTAAATAGTTTTCAAAAGCGATCGCAAGGTGTTGATTTTTATTGTAATAATTCTTGTTTAAGTATTTCTATTCTTGCAGCAAATCTGGTAAGAGTACGCTTTTCTCCCACTAGCATTTTTACACCCAGACCTTCTTGGGCGGTAAATTTAAGAGATGAAGAATGGAATAAGATACCTTTTGAAGTTGAGTCCACAAAAGCAGAAGTAAATATTGAAACAGAAGAAATACGTGTTTGTATCCAAATAGATACCTGTAAAGTAGAATTTTTGGATAAAGCAGGTAACAAATTTGCAGGAGATACCAACTTAGGAATAGGTTGGCGTTCTCAAGAAGTGACAAACTGGAAATATATTCACCCATCAGAAAGATTTTACGGTTTTGGAGAACGTACAGGATTATTAAATCAACGGGGAAAGCGTTTTACTCACTGGACTACGGATGCTCTCGATTATGGAGTGTTGACAGACGAGATGTATCAAGCGATTCCGTTTTTTATCTCTTTACGTCCCCAGGTCGCTTATGGTTTATTTTTTAATACGACTTACCGCAGTTATTTTGATGTGGGAGCCCAACAAACTGATATCCTACAACTACATACTCAGGGTAACGAGTTAGATTATTACCTCATCTACGGAACCCAACCAGGGAAAATCCTAGAAACTTACACAAACATTACTGGTAGAACCCCATTACCACCCTTGTGGTCATTAGGGTATCATCAATGTCGCTGGAGTTATAACTGTGAAACCGAAGTTAGGGAACTAATAAAAGAATTTCGTACCCGTCGAATTCCTTGTGATGTCGTTCACCTCGATATTGATTATATGCAGGGGTTTCGAGTCTTTACCTGGAATAAAAATCGTTTTCCCCAACCCAATAAACTAGTAGAAGACCTAGCAGAACAAGGAATTAAAGTAGTTACCATTATCGACCCAGGAGTTAAATACGACCCAGAAGCAGATTATGAATTGTGCGATCGCGGATTAGAAAAAGACTATTTCATCCGCACCGCCAATGGTAAAGTATTTCATGGTTATGTATGGCCCGATAGAGCAGTATTCCCCGATTTTATGCGCTCAGATGTCCGGGAGTGGTGGGGGAGTTTACACAAAAATCACGTTGATATTGGAGTTGCAGGTATATGGAATGATATGAACGAACCTGCATTAGATGACCGTCCCTTTGGAGACTCCGGTCAGAAATTACCTTTTCCTTTAGATTCACCCCAAGGAGATCCAGAGGAAATTACAAATCATGCTCAAACCCATAATCTGTATGGTTTAATGATGACCCGTGCTTGTCGGGAGGGTTTAGATAAACTTCGTTCTCAACAACGTTCCTTTGTTTTAACTCGTTCTGGTTACGCTGGAGTCCAGAAATATTCTGCGGTATGGACGGGGGATAATCATTCCTTGTGGGAACATCTGGAAATGTCCTTACCAATGTTGTGTAATCTGGGTTTATCAGGAGTACCTTTTGTTGGTGCAGACATAGGGGGATTTGCGGGGAACGCAACTCCAGAGTTATTTGCTCGTTGGATGCAATTAGGAATGCTTTATCCCCTCATGCGCGGTCATTCGATGATTGGAACTAAACCTCATGAACCTTGGAAATTTGGTCAGGAAGTTGAAGATATATGTCGTCAATATATCGAACTGAGATATCAATTATTACCTTATATTTACACCTTGTTTTGGGAAGCTGCAAATATAGGGGCACCGATATTACGTCCTTTAATGTATGATTATACCGATGATTCTCAAACCTGGGAACTATACGACCAAGTATTATTAGGTTCCTCCCTAATGGCTGCACCAGTATACCGACCAGGAGTCAAACATCGTGCCGTTTACCTACCTGAAGGTATTTGGTATGACTGGTGGAGTGGTAACAGTTATGAAGGTGGTAAATATATTATTGCGGAAGCTCCATTAGAAAGAATGCCCATGTATATTTGCAATGGTGGGATAATTCCAATGATACCTGTAATGCAACATACTGGAGAATTACCAGTTGATAGATTGAGATTACGAATTGCTCCAGGTGAAGGAGAGTTTACCCTTTATGAAGATGACGGTACCAGTTTTGAGTATCGTAACGGGGAGTTTTTCACCACCACTTATCGCGTAAGTATGGAAGGAGAGCAGGTGATAGTAAATATTAGTGCTAGAACCACAGGTAAACCCAACACAGAATGGGAAATTGTTCCCCTTCAAGTAGTAGTGGAAGTATTAGGTAAAGGAGAACAGGAATTTACAGATGATGGTACAGCAAGGAGATTAGTATTTGAGGGAAATTAATTGGAATGACTATAATTACCCACGATCAAAACTTAAGATCCCCTTATCCCCATCCAACTGAACTGTTACCCCTACAGGTAAAGCTGCGTTACAACCATCGTGACCGAAGGTTAAATCAGAAACTACAGGTATATTTAAGTCGCTTAAACGGTCTTCTAATACTTCTCTTACAGTAAAGCTAGGGATTTTTTCTGGTGGTTCACATTGACTAAAGCGTCCAATTGCAACCCCTTTAATACGAGAGAAATAACCACTCATCCGCCATTGTGTGAGCATTCTATCAACTCGGTAGGGTGCTTCAGCTACGTCTTCTATTGCCAGTATTGCACCATCTAAATCTGGTTGCATTGGTGTACCTAAAAGATGGGTCGCTACGGTCAGATTTCCAGGTAAAAGTTTTCCGGAAGCTATACCACCTCCCCACGCTTTACCTTCTAATGGTTTGAGGGGACGACCTTCTACCCAGTCGAATAATCTATTGATTGACCATTTTGGTTCTTTGACTAAAGTAGTCAATACTGGTGCATGAACTCCAGAAATTCCTTCTTTGTAAAGACTCCAGAGTAAAGCTGTAATATCAGAAAAACCAATTAACCATTTAGGTACAGATACATTTAGATCGGAATTTTGAGAGTTTTGAGAGTTTTGAGAATTTTGCCAATTCCATTTTTCCAGTAAACGAGTAGCACCAAAACCACCCCTAGCACAAAGGATACCTTTACATTCAGGGTCTTGCCAAGCTTCGGCTAAATTACTGCGACGACTTTCGTCTTTACCCGCAAGATATCCCCATCTATCGTTAATAAGAGGGACTATCTCAATCTCATATCCACGCGATCGCCAAATTTCTACACCTGCTTCAAATGTCTCGTATTCTCGCAAAGCTCCACTAGGTGCTATTACTCGCAGTAAATCTCCTGGTTTCAGTGGAGATGGGACAATAACTGATTTGGATGGCACAAGTTGAGATTGCATTGATGTTTTATAGCCTTGAATAAGGTAAACAAATAAGAATTTATGGGATGAAAAATGCTAATAGGTAATTGATAATGGGTAATTGCTAATAGGTAATTGCTAATATCATCAAAACAGTAATTAACGCTTACCGTTCACCATTAGTCCTTATAAATTTTACGTTTAATTAGTTGTATGTCTTATTTCTAGATTTGTCAGTGGTTATCAGTACAAATCAAAAATTTTTAATCAATATCAAAGTCACTCAATATCAACCTTGAAAGAAAATTCTTAATTTATATCCCCCCTGACCAAAAAATAAAATAGATACAATTCCCTAGATTTATCCATGGAAAAAATAAAAAAATATTTTCTTTATTTCAAGTCACTCGATACCCCTGCGGGGAAGTAAGCTACATCCATGGGGTAATAATTTTGTATTTTGTATTTTGTTGGTTGAAAACGTTCCCGTAGGGTATTTTTAATCCCTCCCAAGGAGTCTGACTGACATTCTTGTGTTCAAGATATCTTGAAACCATTTTTCAAACCGTATACCTAATGCTTCCAGAGAAAATTCTGTTTCTGCTTGTTGACGACAAGCTTGACGGTTAATTCTATCTAAACGAGAAACCGCATCTACTAAACCCGGAACGCTATCTGGTTCTACCAAAAATCCGGTTTCACCATCTCTGACAATTTCTGCTGGACCACCACGAGAGTAGGAAATCACCGGGACTCCACAAGCTAAAGCTTCGATTGCTACATTACCAAATGCTTCTACCCAACGTGGTGTCATTATTAATGCTTGACATTCCCGGACTACTGATTGCATTTTTTTTGTTGACAAAAACCCTAAGTATTCAAATGGTGCATCTGAATAATCATCCTGGATTTTTTTCCAGTAAGTTTCATCCTGAATTTTTCCCATAATCTTTAATGGCTTATTTGTCTGTTTTGCTACCATTAAAGCATCTTCTAAGGCTTTTTCAGGGGAAATACGACCTAACCAAGCCAGTTGTGGTTTTGGTTGATAGCAGTATTCATATATCGACAAATCAATACCACTACTCAAATAATATAAGGGTGGTTTTAATTCTGGAAATGTTGCACCTTGAGATGGAGTATAAAATCCAATAGTACCGGGGAATTGCTCTGCTATTTGCTGAATAATCCCATCGAGAGCATCAGAAAGAGAACCCATACTAACAAAATGAGCAATGGGTGTTTTAAAAAATGGTGTGAGGTAAAAAGGCAACCAATCGTAAGCAAAATTTACAATTAGGTCGTATTCCCCTTCAACTTGACGTGCATATTGCCACATATTCCCTAATAAAGGGTTTCCCGGCATATTTATAGGGTCTGCACGTTCTTGAGATTGGGCAATAACTTGCAAATTTCCTTCAATTTCCACTATTGGTAAATCATTCCAAGTAGAACCATTTGGTGCCAAAATTTGTAATTGATGACCCAGACGTAACATTTCTTGGGCAATATTGTACAAACTCAGTTCAACACCACCACCAAGTCCAGTCCCTAGAGAACCAACAGGGGTAGAGACAAATAGTAATTTCAGAGCTTTTGTCAAAGCAGATGTTTACAGCGATCGCTAAGTTAATAAAAAAATTATAAAGTATAAAGTAATCCCCAACAATTTTTAACCTTTGTTAAGACTGGTGATTGGTGATTAGGACATTTCCAGAATTGGAATTACCAGAAAACCCCCAATATACTACAAGGGTGCAAATCTTGCGCCCTCATTATTGGTTTACACCTTCAAAAGGCTAAAGTAGAATTCACAAAAAACAAACTATACTTAATCATCTATAAATTGATTAAGTATATAAAT
>JBCCDM010000156.1:0-13304 GCA_039030795.1 Cyanobacteria bacterium P01_A01_bin.84 | reverse complement strand
CAATTCATTCATCTCAAAGCGTTCAGCGTTTTTCAATAGCGTTGTACCCAGTAATACCTTTGTCCTATAAAGCCATAATTCAAGGTTGACAAGACTTCTAAGTCTCTGTAGTACATATGCTCCGGGGGAACTTCAGTTTAATAACACACCATTTTTATAGATTGAATAATTTCAATAATTAAATAAGGCGGCACAAATAAAACTAATCATGTAACAAAATTTAAATATCCCTGTAGCCCTTGCGTTGAATTAGTCTGCTCGGTAGAGTTTATACTTCGTTCCACTCCGTTTCACTCGTAATGGCATACCTTGATTTTTTCACGCCGACCTACTTATGCAAAGCTATGTTAATAAGATATGAAAATTAATTGGAATGACTATAAATTTCTAAAATCTAAAATACAAAAATCTTAACTTAAAGTGAATTATCCAAAGTTGAAAGAAATATATCCCATTCAACTTCCGAAATAACAACTGATTCTGCTTGAGAAATTTCTTCTTTTGCTATAGTCAAAGCATTTTCTAGCAAATACTCGCTCAAAGTTAATTCTCTCATTGCAGCAGCCTTTTCCAGCACCTGTTTTTCTTCATTACTGAGAATATTTTAGGGACTTCCAAGAAATAAATTATCCCAAAAAATCAAGAGACAATATTTATTTAATAATGATAATTATTACGAGAGTGAGAGAAAGGGGTTGCCGTTGGCAACCCCTTTCTCTTTCTAAAATATGCATGAAAAAATCAGTACTCCATTATTTTTATAAGTACTTAGATGTTTATTTAAGATTAATTATATTTTGATAAAACTTTTAAAAATATTAGTTGCAACTTACGTTTTCCCAAAACAGATATCAACAAACCAATTACCTAAATCATCATATAGCTCATGGTCAGAATTAGTTAACCTCAAAATTTGTTTTTCAATTTCGGACATAGCCTTTTTAGTTAGTCTAACTCCTATTTTATAAGTTTTTGTAACTAACTTAACAATTGGATTTTTACCTTTCCATGTCATATTAGAAGCAAAATTTAAAGCCGTTTCTATTTCATCCAAAATACTGCCATTCCAATGGTTTTCTAATACAGCCCATGTTCTTTCAATTGGATTATATTTGCTATGATAAGGTGGATAATAAGCTAAACGAATATTCAGTTCATATTTTTTAGCAAATTCAACTATACGTTTCATAAACTGAGTTCGCCGAGAACTATTTTCTGGACCATTGTCTTGATTTATAACTAATGTTTCAATTTGAGAAAAACGGTGTCTTGCTCCTAACCAAAAATCTTCTAATACATCAACAATAAAATCACTAGTGACTTTCGATTCTGTAAAATATAAAAATAGCTCATCAAACTCTGGAATAAATATACCGTAGGGAGTTATGCTTGTTTTCGGGTTAAAATCATGGTCAAAAGTTTTAGTAGGAGTTCTATTTTTACCTCCACGGTCAAAGTAACCAATTTTTACGCGAGCCTTTGCATCCAAGCTTAAACGTAAAATACTGGGGTCTGAATCTGCATTCTGATTAACTATTGCTAATTGCTCAAATATCGCTTCGGTTTCTGGAATTTTTTTTGAGGTTGAATTTTTGCAACACGTCTTAGTTTATAACCTAAATTATTCAATTTTATGCGAATCGTTTCAACGGATAGGCAAAGCATAATCACTATAGTTGTACTCCTCCATCAATTGTTTTCTTACTTGAGCTGCACTCAATCGTGTATATAATCTTTGACTTTTAAAACTAGGGTCAGTTTGACTTTGAATATCAACTATATCTTTGATATCTAACAATAGATTTGGTAAATGTGATTCAGCTTTTAAACGTCCTTTTGCTGAAAAATTATCAACACAAATAATCCCAGTTTTTAATTCTTTCATTCCTTTACGAATACTACACCGATTCCATCCCAGTTCTCGCTCTGCTAGCCGCTGTCCTCCAAATCCCAATTCCATTACTGTTTGCGCCATAAACTTACGTTTGGCTGAACCTTTTAACCTAAATGCAGTTTCAGCCAACATTTTTTTTAGTGAATCTGTTAAGAATATAGACATTTTTCGCTGCACCCAAAATCTTGATTCTTAAAATACCAATACCATATTTAGGAGTAAGGGGGGGGTGCCGTCGGCACCCCCCTTACTCCTAAACAGAGTGATTATCATTATCAAGTTGGGATATTTTATTTTCTGGAAGTCCCTTAATTGTGGGATCTTTAGCTTCAGGTGTTGAGGACATGATAATGAGTTAGCAAAAGGGTTCTATATATAAAATCTTAACATTCTGTTTTCCAGCAAATCCGCTAAAAATAGGTAAAAGTAGTATGTTACGCAAAGACGTTCTAGCCAAACGTCTTTACAATCTAATAACTTATAAAATTGATATCAGTTCTAGAAGTCTCCCTGGGGGAATTCCTGACGAGACTCAATGGTTAACTGCATGGTCTCAATTGCTAAGCTCCGTAAATCTCGATTTAATGGAATGATACCTTGGGAGCCAAACCAACGATCAAATATTTGTACGTTAGGAGTTTTTCCTGTTACGAATCCCTGCATAAATTGGTAAAGGGTATAATTTACTGAATCAAGAAAATCAGAATTATTTTCTGGAACCATGCAAGCAATTCCTTCACGAGAGTAAGGACGACCAGGAACTACTTTATAATTATTAATATTATTTGTTAATCCTAACCATCCTTCTAGTAAAATACTATCTGAGGCGAAGGCATCAATCCTACCTTTTTTAAGTGCATTATAAGCACTATTTCTATCTGCAAAATAAACTAACTTTGCTAAAGGTTGAACTCGCTTTATTGCTTGTTCATTAGTGGTTTTTGCTAATACACCAATACGTTGAGCAATTAAAGATTGAGTAGAACCAAGTTTACTATCTTTTTTTACTAAAAGTCTAGTTCCAGTATTACCATAGCTCAGGGTAAAATCAACTTGCTTATCTCGTTTCCAAGTAAAACTAGAAGCATCGCAAACAATATCTACTTTCTTATTTGTAATATCTGGTATTCTCCGATCCGGTGAAAGTGGAACTAGTTTTAATTTAATTTTTTTTCCTAATTCTTTTTCTAACTGTTGTTTTACTAGTTTGAGCATATCAACGGAATACCCAACTAATTCCCCTTTCTGATTTCTATAAGCAAAGGGTATTGCGTCTTTACTAGTACCAGCAGTTAAAACTCCCGTACGTTTTATCTTCTCCATTACGGTCTCAGCTGCGGATGCGCTGGGTAATCCAGTACTAAGGGTTAAACCAACAGTTGCTAATACGCTCAATACTGTTACCTTACCGTTGATTAGGGAAAGTTTCATAAATACGTTCACTCCTTTTTATACATTAGCTTTTAGCTTTTAGCTTTTAGTTTTAAGGTCGAATATAATGGAATTTCTAGAAATTTCTCTAGAAATTAAATCTTAAGGATCTATAAGCTTTATCCCGGGAGGTAGTAATTTGATGTCTAATAGACATCTCCAGAAATTAAATATGTACCATCTAGAATCCTGGTAAAAACGTTAAATTTAACGTCTTTACATTATGAGTGGGAGATATCTAATATATAAGGATTTCATCTTTTCCTCTGGGAAAATAACACTATAGAGACAATCCCTATCTAAACTAGCTAAAAGTAAAAGGCTAAAAGTAGTATAGCTTTAAAAAATATAGCTTTTGAAATTCAAAGTACAGCAATTGTACTGGTAAAAACTACGATCGGTTTATACAAATTTAATATCTCTTCTCCAATTGTTTGTAAATCCAATTTTTTGTAAAAATTACTAGACAAATAAGGAATTAAATTAATACAGCTTGAAGAATCAAATTATAAGATTTAATCATATAAAGAAGTAAATATGAACTCTCATCGTTCTTGGGTAATTGCCTTCTGGTTTTATATTGGAATAATAATTACGATCGTGGTTTCTGCTTATCTAAGATTTATTCCCAATGAAATACAACAGTTTCCTCACTACGACACAATTTTACACTTTCTCCTGATTGGGTTTTCTGCTTTCTTGGGACATTTAGCACTTAGAAAGCGTTGGATAAAAATTTTATTCATACCTCTTCCCCTAGCACCGATATTAATTGGTTTTTTTGTCACCATTGAAGAATTTTTGCAAATCCTATCACCCCACCGTAGCTTTGATGTAGTTGACCTAGCTGCTAATTTTGCTGGGTTAATTATTTTTACCCTCTTAGCAGAAATGAAGAAGTTGAAAGTTTCTTCTTAGGTAATTGTTAATTGAGAAAGGGGAAAATGAAGCAAGAGCAATACGGTTGCGGTTAAGAAGATTGTAGGTTGATAAAGTTGGGTTTCGTACCTCAACCCAACCTACACTATTTCTGGGTTAATTATTTTTACCCTCTTAGCAGAAATGAAAAAGTTGAAAGTTTCTTCTTAGGTAATTGTTAATTGAGAAAGGGGAAAAATGAAGGAAGAGTGAAAAGAAAAGAGCTTAATATTCCCCGTTTCATTTTCCCAGTCTCTCAGTCTCCTAACCCCTGACTCTGTCTTTCCTCTTGACGTTTATAATTAAGCTGGTACAACAAATTTTTGATCGCCAGAAAGTCCAAAAGCTTGATGAATTACTTGTAATGCTTTTACGCCTTGATTTTCATCTACCACACAACTAATCTTGATTTCTGAAGTGGTAATCATCTGAATATTAATTTTGTGTTCAGCCAAAGCTGCAAACATTTTTGCTGCAATTCCAGGTTGTCCTACCATACCAGCACCAACGATACTGACTTTAGCGATCGCTTCATCTAATACAATTTCTCCCCAACCATATTCCTCTGCTGCATTTTTGAGCATTTGTTTTGTGGTTTCTGCATCGGCACGGGGAATGGTAAAGGCTATATCTCTTTTTGGTATACCATCAAATACATAACAGCGTTGGGATTGAATAATCATATCAACGCTAACATTATGTTTTGCTAGTAAAGCAAATAATTTAGCGGCAGTTCCTGGACGGTCTTGTACTTGACGAATTGCTAGACGTGCTTGCTTCATATCTAAAGCAATACCGCGTACAGGGGTGAGTGAAGAAGATATATTTGAAAGTACTTTTACTTTACCTGGGGTAAAAGTCTCTTTGACTTTGTCAATTTTAAAGGCTTTTTGCAATGCTAAAACAGCCTTGTCGCATTCTGTTGCATCGATAACGCAACTTATCTTGACTTCACTAGTAGATATCATCTGAATATTCACATCAGCCTCGTAAAGAGCCGCGAACATTTGTGCTGCCACCCCAGGACGACCAATCATTCCAGCACCAGCTATACTTACCTTGGCAATATTTTGCTGTATCATAACTTCCGCTTCCCCTGCTTCTGCGCTCTTATTTATCCTTAAAACGGGAGCGATCGCAGATGCTACAGCTTCGGCTTTTTTCAAGATTGGTGTCATCACCGTAAAGGCAATATCATTACTATTACCTTCATGTATTGACTGAATAATTAAATCCACATCTACATCCTGATGCGCAATTTCTCCAAATAATCGCGCTGCAACACCAGGACTATCTGGAACCCTCAACAGTGAAATTTTCGCTTGATGGTCGTCAAATTCTACAGCATCGACTGCACGAGCAATTTCTAAATTAATTAGAGAACGTCCTCTCCGTTCAGGAGCAGTTACCCAAGTTCCCGGTTGTTCTGTCCAACTAGAACGTACTACTAAGGGTATGCCATAGTTACGGGCAATTTCTACTGCCCTCGGGTGTAATACCTTTGCTCCTAAACTCGCAAGTTCGAGCATTTCATCGCAGGTAATGTCATCCATCAACTGCGCTTCCGGAACTAAACGGGGATCGGTAGTTAAAATACCCGGTACATCTGTATAAATTTCACAACAACTTGCCCGTAGTGCTGCCGCGATCGCGACTGCGGAAGTATCCGAACCACCCCTTCCTAAAGTTGTAAATTCTAATTCTTCCCTACTGGCTACACCTTGAAAACCAGCAACTACAACGACTTTTCCTTCTTCAATATGACGTTCAATTCTTTGAGTTGCAATCCCTAAAATTCTGGCTCTAGTATGTTCAGCTTCTGTAGTAATTCCGACCTGGGCACCAGTGAGAGAGATCGCATTTTCCCCTACTTCTTGCAAAGCCATACTTAACAAAGCAATAGAAACCTGTTCCCCAGTCGAAAGTAACATATCCATTTCTCGCCGACAGGGTTTACTAGAAATATCATGTGCCAATTTTACCAGTCCATCGGTGGTTTTGCCCATTGCCGAAACTACTACTACTAAAGAGTTTCCCGCTTTCACAGTTTTACTAACGCGTTGTGCCACTGCTTGAATGCGTTCTACAGAACCAACAGAGCTACCACCGTATTTTTGAACTATTAGCGCCATAACTTTAGTTTTATATATTAAAGTGCTTTCTTAGCTATTTTCCTTACCAAGTAAGGACTTAAGCAAGCATAGAGATATAGTATTCTTAGCTTAATTTATCAGAATTAGCTAACACCATGCTAGATCGCTACATTTTATTTATTCTTTTCAAGTCCGAAATTCTTTATAGAGCAGCTGCTAAATTTGTTATTTCCAAATACTTATGTCTACAACTATCATTGGGATATTAGAGATTTCGGAAAGCTAGAAATATTTTCACAAAAAAGTTTTACAGAATACCTATTTTACCCACATTCACAAAATGTTAAATTAATCTAACTGCCTAGGTAATTATAAAGTAGACAAAATCATTGCCCTGCTCCGTGAACCCGTAGCGTGTCTAATAGGAATTTTGCTACATTGTACATTCTCCGAGAATATTTTTAATGGTAAGGGTAGCTATACTCTAAGCCTTTACACAATTAACTCACTATACTTTTCATTTATTTTCATTTATTTCCATTTATCTATCTATAAATACCGCTCATATCAAATTAGCCATGTTAACAAAAGATGACAATCTGCTTTTGATTGGAGAAGTAAAAGCAAAAAGTGGTGTTTCTATCAAAACAATTCGTTATTACGAAAGTCTGGGGTTAGTTCAATCGAAAAGTAGAACGAATGGTGGATTTCGTCAATTTTCTCCAGAGATTTTAACTCGCTTATCATTCATCAAACGCGCTAAAGGTTTAGGTTTGAGCTTACAAGAAATAGGCGATATTCTAAAAATTTATGATAATGGTAATTCTGCTTGTGATGATATTCAACACAAATTGGAAGATAAGATAGACACCATTAATCAGCAAATAGAAGATTTATTAAAGCTAAGAGAAGAATTGCAACAGCTACTTTCCACATGGCACAGTTTATCTAAAAAGCCTGAAGAGATAATTTGTCCTAATATTCAGCAAAATATGTCCTTGAGGTAAGCGATCGCCCACCTCACAAACTAGTACAGTATGGCTTAAATAAGGCTAACATTTTTATTCCCCTTTACCCCTTTTCCTTGCTCCTTTCCCCAAAGTTATGAACGGTTACGGTTTATTTACGCCGAACTGTACTAGTGTAAATACACCTTGAGAATCAAATCATTTTTTTGCAACTTCTTTTTCCGACGTAAAGCTAAACCAAAGCTACCAATTGTCAATACACCTAATAAAGCTGCGTTATTATCGTCTACACCAGTATATAATTGGTAAGCATGGACAGGATTTACAATTCCTACGACCGTACTCAAAGCGATCGCTGATCCGAAAAATCCTACAACCAAGTTGCGTAATATACTTGCCTCTTAGGCTACCATGGGATAATTTTTTTCTAAGATTAAACTTAGTCATCGAACTTATCACTGCTAAAGGTTTATTGGTATATCCACCTTTAAGTAAACTGTATAAGCATATTTCGCTATCCTTTATCATAAGAGAAATTACTTAGATAACTTTAAAAAGTTTGTATTAATTTTGTATTAATTATTTATTTCTATTTTGCGATCGTAAAATAGAAATCCTTTTCCTCTTCACCTCTTACTATCTCTTCTCCACATTCCCCGAACTAGTTTAATTTGATTGTAACTGTAATCATCACCCAAATATTCTTTAATTGGTGTTAATGCTCCATCACCTAAAATGCTCAAAGCTTGGATAATTTTTTGTTGCTGCTCTCTATTTACAAATTCATGGATATCCACTCCTTTATTCGCTTCTATTAAGTCAGCAAGATGACTGAAAATTGTGGTTGTCTTAAGATTTCGTTGTTGAGCAATTTCCTCTACTTTTAAACCTTGTTTATATAACTCTAGGGTTTGTAATTTTGTATTAGGAGTGGAAGATTTAGTTGAAGATTTATTTCCAGAATTGAAATTAACAGAAGAATTGATAGATATATTATTCTCTTGGCAATAATTACGAATTTCTTCTATAAATTTATCGCCATATTGACTGAGTTTATGACTTCCCACACCCGATAGTTGAGAAAATTCCCTCCTGTTCTGAGGCTTTACTTGGGTCATTAATCTCAGGGTGGAGTCCCCAAAGATAACGTAAGGTGCAACTCCTATCGCGTCAGCAAGCTTTTTACGTAGAGAACGCAAGCGCTGCATAAGTGCTTCCGCTTCTGCTGCTTTGGGATTTTCTCCTTTCCAAGTGGTATTTTTGGTCAGGTCAACTGCTAAGGAAACTGTACGCTGTTTGCGCATTACTTCCCAACTTTGAGGATTGAGTTTCAATACCCCATAACCATCGGTACTCTGACCCATTAAACCTTGATGTAAAAGACTACGTCCTAACATTCGCCATTCATCGACGCTTCTATCTTTACCAATACCATGAGTTGAAAGTTCGTCATGTTTATTTTGTATAACTTTCTGGCTTTTGGAACCCCGCAATACATCTATAATATGAGCCATACCAAATCTTTCTTTAGTACGCGCTACGCATGAAAGAAATTTCATCGCTTCAATTGTCCAGTCTTCTACTGGTTTGGGATGTTTGCAGTTGTCACAATTACCACAGTTACCTGGAAATTTTTCTCCGAAGTAACCTAGTTGAATTGTCCGCCGACAGTCCGAACCCTCAGCGTAGTCTATCATCTGTTTCAATTGATGTTTGGCAATTAATTGCTCTTGGGGATCGGTTTTTTGATTAATACTCCATTCAATGGTTTTTACGTCACCATAACCGTAAAAAATCGTACATCGGGAAGGTTCATTATCTCTCCCTGCTCTTCCTGATTCCTGATAATAACTTTCTAAATTCCGAGGTAAGTCTAGATGAATCACAAATCGTACGTCGGGTTTATTAATACCCATACCAAAAGCTACTGTCGCGACCATGATACGCACGTCATCTCGAATAAACTTAGTTTGGTTCTCAGAGCGTTCTGTATCGCTTAAGCCTGCATGGTAGGGTAAAGCATCAATGTTATCGTGTTGTAGTTTAAATGCGACTTCTTCTACTTTCTTGCGGGTTAGGCAGTAAATAATTCCTGAACCTTCGTTACTACGGACTATATCTAATAACTCGTTGTAAACATACTTCTTTTTAGGAAGTACTTCATAGTAAAGGTTCTCCCTGTTAAAACTATTCAGATGAAGCTTGGGTTCTACTAAACCTAGTTGAGTAATAATATCACTCCGTACCCTATCCGTAGCTGTAGCGGTGAGAGCAGAAGTTGGTACACCCTGATATCGTGCTTTTAATGTCCGTAACTGCCGATACTCCGGACGGAAATCGTGTCCCCACTCCGATACACAGTGAGCTTCATCGATCACAAATGCGGAAATACCAATTTTCTCCTGCACTAAGTCTAGGAAAGGTAAAAAGCGATCGCTCATTAACCGCTCTGGTGAAACATAGAGTAACTTCACCTGACCCGCTAATATATATTCCTCCCGCGATCGCACTTTATAGGAATTTAGACTGCTATTCAAAAAAGTCGCTGCAATACCATTTTTCCGCAGGGAATCAACCTGGTCCTGCATCAACGCGATTAGTGGTGAGACTACCACGGTCAGCCCTGGTTTCATCAATGCTGGTAACTGAAAACACAGCGACTTACCCCCACCAGTCGGCATTACTACTAGTAAATCTCGGTTATTCAGCGCATCTTCAATGACCTGTCGCTGTCCAGAACGAAAACTATCATAACCAAAGTAATGTTTGAGCGCTTGTTCGAGATGGAGGGTAGCAGGCATCTTTATTAAGAGTTCAAATCAGGAGATAAAAGAAATTAAGAGCTTTTAGCTATTAGAAAGCTAATTAAAACTTTCTAGAAGCGAATTGCGACGCTTCTTGCTACAGATTAACATCACTTTCATCTCGAAAAGAAATTTCAAGGTCTTCTGAATTATTTATTTTATGAGATTACCGACTAAGCTAAAATCTTAAACCTTAAAAGTTACTTTTTGTTAAGAGCATTTGTTAAGAGCATATATTACAACTTCCTGTCCATTCTCTTGATAAATAAATTTATGCTCCAACTGTAAACCTACTTTTTCCATGACTCGTATAGAAGCCTTATTTGCACTTATTGCAACAGCTAAAACGCGCTTCATCCCTAATTCGGAAAAGCCTTGATTAATTAAAGCTTGAGAAACTTCAGTTCCGTAACCCTGACCCCAAAATATTTTTTTCAGACGATAACCTAGTTCAATGTCGTCCTCATCAGCGAAATTGGGATCGAAATAAGACGCGTCAATTACAGGACGGAATAAAAACCAGCCGATAAAGCTTTGAGATGATTTTTCAATTGCTGCCCAAATTCCATAACCATTATATTTTTGATACGAATTAATAATTTTTGCAACTTTAGCTTTGGTTTCTAAGTAAGTTTGAGGATGTTCTGCATCGGAGGTAAATTTTACGACATCTGGGTCACTATTCAATTCCACAAGCTTATCAACATCATCTTCAATAAACTGTCGTAGAATTATTCTTTCTGTTTCCAAGACAATATTCATAGTAAATTCACTAATATTGAATTTTGTATTGAATTTACAACAAAAGCGTCAGGGGTTAATTTAATTTTTTACCCCCATGCTTACCATAAATCAAGTGACGCTCAGAAACTTACCACGCCATTCTGTTGCTTGTATAAGATCAATTTGAGCATGGTGTGCTGCATTTGCATCTTCAGGAGTATTACTTACCATCCAAGATTGGTCTAAGTCGATGTCATAATCTAAAGATGCAATGAATATCATTCCTGCACCGGGTTTACGAAATGAGTGTTTTTGAGGAATATAATTTTCTTGATTTGTGGAGTTATTAGAAATTTTTAAAGCACCAGTACGAGTGACTCTCCAGCAACTGCGTCCCTTGATATTAGGACAGAAGTAGATTGCTTTTAACTGTGGTAATAAAGAGAGAGTGTGTTTCATCTCCTCAATCACAATATCAACATTGTTCTGAGGTCTTTGAATGGGGACATTAATTGTTGTTGAGTTTTCTGATTCTTCTGATTCTTGTTCTGCTTCTAAATCTATTTCTCCATCTTCTCCTTTATTGCTAATTCCCACTATTAGCTGGTCTGGTTCTTGGCTGAAATAATAATTCAGTGCTGTTTCTACACCGGGTAGAATCTTTACATTTTTAGAATTTACATACTCAGAATTGAGTGGATCGGAAGTATTAGAAATTGTTTCTGTGAGTGTACCTTCAATATCCAAAAAAATTGCCCGTTTCATATATAACCTCACTCTTAGACCAAAAAATTGCTCAAAGCTGAAACCTTTTTATCAACAACAGGAAACCAAAAATTAGTGGTAAGCGTTGTACCGTTTTATCAAGACGGAGATATCTACTAGTACTGCTACTCAGGAAGTAAGGGTCTTGTACTAGACTAAAAGTATTCCCCGTAAGGGTAGATACAGTATCAAACTGAGATATTCAAGATTTTTTGTCTAGATGCGTACTGAGAGTTGATAATATTGCTTATCAACTTGTTAATCTAACTTGTTAATCTAATTCATTAGATCCCAAAAAAGATCCCAAGAATCAAGATACGGTAGAAGCAACTGGGAATGTAACTGTAATAACCTAGAGGGATGAGATGATAGTGTCCGTCCTTTGAGATAGTCTCTCGCAGAGAAGCGATCGCACATGGGTGGATTTCGCTGTTGTATGTTGTAGTTGGAGATCCCGGTGTTGCTTCCTCCAGAATGATTGAGAAATAAGTGTTTCCCTAAAAGGGAACCCATACTGTTACTCTAAGAACCGGCAGACTGGGGGGTTTATTGCCAACTTAGTACCATTTACCATATAAAAATCAAGTAGATGGACAAGTTAACAAAGGTGTAGCTATAGTGCTACCCTGATGTAAAAAAGAAAGCAAATATTTTGAACACTACCTAGCATTTTGGCAAGGTGTCAAAATAAAAGCTCAAAGGGGTTGCATAAGCATCTAGAGTCGTGTAAAATCTTAATCCCTAGATAACGAATCCCTAAGATAACTAATCCCTAGATAAAGATAGCAACAAAGACAAAAATAGTTTCCGAAATAAAAATATCCTCGAAAAATATCGGTTTTTTTCGTAAGTTTTGTTTTCACTGCCACTCTAATTGTTAATCGATCCCTGATATCTTCGATTAAAATTGCACATTAATGGGAGTAAGTCACTCTCGTACCACAATCGGACAAGCTTGATTTTGTCTATTATTAAAAGCACGGGACAAAAATTACGATCGCCACACGCTAACTGTATTATATACAGTGTTATGAGATTGAAATTGTGAGGCAAACAATGCTTGCTTAACTTCCTTCACAGTTAAGGATTTTAAGAACGGTAAAAAAAAGAGTATTGTTTTTTTGAGATTCAAGGCTATGTAGTATACCAAAGTCAAAGCTAGCAAAATTTATTATCTATGTAATTCTTACTTGTTCTAATCCTTACCCCCGTAGTGAATTGTAAGACAACACAATAGGTGGGTGCTGTCATTTTTCAAGATGTCCTTAAAGAAATTAAACTTCTTTACAAAACTAGTCAAGTAAAATTAGATATCAAATATAATTTTACGACTGTAATTAAATTACAAAAACAAACAGGGCAAAATTCACCTGCTTAATATGTTTTGTTTCAGCAGGTGAAATACAGATGGATAAAGCTGTAACCAAAAAGAATTTCACTTCTTTATAGCCGCATCAACTATGTTTGTCGTCCAATTGTATTTATTAGGCTTATAGACGTCAGTATTATAACTGATTTTTCTTTTTTGACAGATTTTCAAGTCAAAAAGAAATGTAGAAGCCGAGAAAGCAGTAAGTCATATCTTGCACCAAGAAAGTCATGTAAATAAATAATACTCAGTATTCCCGAGCGTCTGGGACTTCCAGTCCTAGGCTTATAAACGAAGTCCTCTAAAAGAGGACTGAATAAATCTTGAATTAATAGTATT
>JBCCDM010000155.1:0-13313 GCA_039030795.1 Cyanobacteria bacterium P01_A01_bin.84 | reverse complement strand
TGAGACTCTCGCCGAGCACTCGGGCATTCTCCTCCTTCCTAGCACCGTCTACGGCGCCGGCGACAGCCACTTTCGCATCGGATTTGGACGACGCAACACGCCCGACGTCGTTTCGCGTTGTTAAATTTAGGCTATAAATTTACATTTATTTTGATAACTCAGTTAAGATATAAGCTTTTTGATAATTACTGTCAATTAATGTTTAATGGTTTAAAGGAGGGGAAAATTTGTCTAAAAGCTATCGGGTCGCTATTTTAGGAGCAACAGGAGCGGTTGGCAATGAATTGCTGCAATTATTAGAGCAACGTAAATTTCCTATAGCTGACTTGAAATTACTGGCATCACCACGTAGCTCGGGAAAAGCTATGACTTTTATGGGGGATGAGGTATTAGTCGAGCCATTAGAGAGTAATGCATTCGACAAAATTGATATTGTTCTAGCAAGCGCTGGTGGCTCTGTGTCTAAAAAGTGGCTGCCGAAAGCAGTAGAGGCAGGCGCCGTTGTTGTTGATAACTCTAGTGCCTTTCGCATGAATTCAGAAGTACCTTTAATAGTACCTGAAGTTAATCCCCAAGAGTTAGGTGAGCATAAAGGCATTATAGCTAATCCTAACTGTACAACCATTTTAATGAGTGTTGCAGTCTGGCCATTGCACAAAATCAGTTCTGTTAAAAGGATCGTAGTTTCGACTTATCAATCTGCTAGCGGGGCTGGGGCTAGAGCAATAGAAGAAGTTAAAACTCAAGCTGCAGAAATATTAGCTGGAGATGAACCATCTACAGAAATATTTCCTTACCCATTAGCATTTAACTTATTCCCTCACAATTCTCCTTTAAACCAACAGGGATATTGTGAAGAGGAAATGAAAATGGTTAACGAAACTCGTAAAATATTCTCAGAACAAGACTTAAGAATTGCAGCCACCTGCGTACGCGTACCTGTACTGCGAGCTCACGCAGAAGCAATTAACTTAGAGTTTAACAATCGGGTTAGTGCTGATGAAGCAAGAGAAATTTTGAATCAGGCACCGGGTATAAAATTAGTAGAAAACTGGCAAACCAATCATTTCCCAATGCCAATGGAAGCAAGTGGCAAAGATGAAGTTTTAGTAGGAAGAATTCGTCAAGATATATCTTGTGAGTGTGCTTTAGATATGTGGATTTGTGGCGACCAAATTCGTAAAGGTGCAGCATTAAATGCAGTACAGATAGCTGAACTTTTAGTGAGTAAGAATCTTCTTCGACCTTCAAACAAATCAGTTTTTAGCCACTAGTTCAAGTGATTAGAGCAAAGAATTTTTTGATAGTTATCCGGTGCTGCTGGAAAGGTATAACTATTATATAGTCATTAATTTTTAAATTAGATATTAAATAGGTATTAACTTTTGCAAATATTCTGTATATAGAAAATAGATAATGTTTGAGAATATATAGCTGTTTAAAATTTTAGTATATAAGCATGAAGTGAATAGTAAATAATAAGTTGAGTAAAGAATGAACTATAAAAAGCACCAATATATTGGATTAGCGCAAAGTCATCAGGAGTAAAAAGAAGCCGGTGGTAGATTTTGGAAGAGTATTGACCGCCATGGTTACTCCGTTCGGGGAAAATGGCAACGTAAACTATGAGACCGCAGCTAAATTAGCACTACATTTAGTAGAGAATGGTACGGATACTGTTGTTGTATGTGGCACTACAGGAGAATCTCCTACATTGAGTTGGGATGAAGAGTATCAACTGTTTGCGACTACGATAGAAGCAGTTAAAGGAAAAGCTTTAGTAATGGCTGGGTGTGGTTCTAACTCTACTCAAGAAGCGATCGCGGCTACTGAGAAAGCCGCAAAATTAGGTGTAGATGGGGTTTTACAAGTAGTACCCTATTATAATAAACCACCACAAACGGGTTTATATCGACATTTTGAAGCGATCGCAAATTCTTCGAGGGATTTGCCAATACTTCTATACAATGTCCCCGGTCGCACAGGTCAAAATCTACAGCCTGCAACAGTGGCTCGATTAGCTAAAATAGAAAATATAGTTGGAATAAAAGAAGCTGCTGGAAATTTAGACCAAGTAAGTGAAATCCGTCGCTTGACACCACCTGAATTTCAGATTTACTCTGGTGATGATTCATTAACTTTGCCTTTCCTGGCAGTTGGGGCAAAGGGAGTTGTCAGTGTAGCTTCACATCTAGTCGGAAATCAGCTACAGCAGATGATAGACGATTACAAATCAGGTAGGGTTGAAGAAGCGACCCAAATGCACATCCGACTTTTTCCACTTTTTAAAGCTTTATTTATAACTGCAAACCCAATTCCAATCAAAAAAGCGTTACAGCTTCAGGGTTGGGATGTAGGTTCTACACGTCTACCATTATGGGAAACAGATAGTAGTCTTGCAGGATTAGAAGTAGTTCTTAAAGAATTGAGTTTAATTTAAAAACAATATTCCCCCATATTTTGTTAGCTAGATTACCTAAAGCATATAAGGTTAAAAATTGCTTTCTATTTATAAGTGCAGACACCACTTTTAAGTTGCGTGGGATGCACGCAGTATCTAATTGAAAGGAAAAATTTAAATTTTGCTTATTGTATTCAACTATTAAAGCTTTTTGTAGAAGTTTAAGTTGCTTTTTTATCGACTCAACAGATAACGAGTGTCATCTGTGTCGCTTTATCAATTAATTTTTACCAGTAAACAGCAAAAAATAAAATCAGGAAAAAAATGGCTAAAAAAGAAACCAATACCGCTCTCAAAATTATTCCTATGGGTGGTCTACACGAAATAGGTAAAAATACGTGTGTTTTTGAATACGAAGATGAAATTATTTTACTAGATGCGGGTCTAGCTTTTCCTACAGATGGAATGCATGGAGTTAATATTGTTTTACCTGATATGACCTATGTACGTGAAAATCGCCATAAAATTAAAGGTATGGTTGTCACTCACGGTCATGAAGACCACATTGGTGGTATTGCTTTTCATCTCAAGCAATTTGAAATTCCCGTAATTCATGGTCCGAGACTAGCAATGGCAATGCTAGAAAGAAAATTGGAAGAAGCAGGAGTACGCGATCGCACTGAAATAAAAAGGGTAGCTCCTAGAGATGTAGTACGAATTGGTAAATACTTTTTAGTAGAATTTATCCGCAACACTCACTCTATGGCAGATAGCTTTACTGTAGCTATTCATACTCCTATTGGAGTAGTGATTCATACCGGAGACTTTAAGTTTGATCATACCCCCGTAGATGGGGAGCGTTTTGACATCCAAAGACTTGCAGAACATGGAGAGAAGGGAGTCTTATGCTTAATGAGTGATTCTACGAACTCAGAGGTGCCAGGATTTACCCCATCAGAAAGTTCTGTTTATCCCAACTTAGATAGAGTTTTTGCCCAGGCTGATGGTCGAATATTTGTAACTACTTTTGCTTCTAGCGTGCATCGTATTAATATTATTTTGCAGCTAGCACAGAAGCATAATAAAGTAGTTTCAGTAGTAGGGCGTTCTATGTTGAATTTAATCGCCCATGCTCGTAATTTAGGCTATGTAAAATGTCCTGATGATTTGCTACAGCCCCTCCATGTAGTCCGTAATTTACCAGACGAGAAGGTACTGGTTTTGACTACTGGTTCTCAGGGAGAAACAATGTCAGCAATGACACGAATTTCTCGTAAGGAGCATCCTCATGTAAAAATTCGTGAAGGAGATACAGTTGTATTTTCTGCTAACCCCATACCTGGAAATACTATTGCAGTAGTAAATACTATTGATAGGTTAATGGCTCAGGGAGCAAAAGTAGTTTACGGTAGAAGTCATGGGATACACGTATCAGGTCATGGATGTCAGGAAGACCAGAAATTAATGTTAGCCCTGACACGTCCTAAATTCTTTTTACCAGTTCACGGCGAACATAGAATGCTAGTCAAACACTCCCAAACTGCTCAAAGTATGGGTATCCCAGCAGAGAATATGATTATTATTAATAACGGTAGCGTTGTAGAGTTAACCCAAAATTCTATTCGCTCTGTAGAAAAAGTTCCTTCTGGGATTGAACTCCTCGACACATCTGGTGTTGCAATGGTTAGTAGCAAAGTGTTGCAGGAGCGACAAAAAATTGCACAAGAAGGCATTGTTACTATTGCTGCCGCTGTAGACTGGAATGGTAAGCTTTTAGCAAAGCCAGAACTACATTTGCGGGGTGTAGCATCGAATATTGAGCGATCGTTACTGCAAAAGTGGTTGAAACAGAGAATAGAAGAGATTCTTAGCTTGCGTTGGTCAGAGTTTTCTAGTACTAATAATGATAAACCAGAGGTTGACTGGGGTGGTTTGCAAGGTTTGATAGAACGAGACTTAGCTCGTTCTCTACGTCGAGAATTAAAATGTCAACCTTCTGTTAACTTAATGTTACAAGTTCCAGAGGAACCCACGAAAGCATCTGATGGAAGAAGACGTAGAACCAGAACAACAGCAAAGGTTGCTTCTTAAAAAAGAAGAATTTAGTACTTCTAATTAACACATAATATTTGATTACGAATGAAGTCAGCAAATATTGGCTTCATTCATATTTTTATTTATTTTTATAAATATGTATTTTTGCATACATAATGTTTACGGCAATATCCTTTATTTCCAATCCTTAAAATTTATATATTATTTTCGTAAATGTAAGATATAAACCTATCCAAAGATAGATGTCTTAACTTAAATTTTAATTAAATAAAGTTATAGATAAGATAGTATTACTGCTCTTCCAGTTTATGAAAAATTGGGTTTAACTTGATTTAGCAATCATTGAAGTCTGAAAAAAATCAGTACCTAGCTGTAGTCGCAAATTTATTCAGGAAACAATTCTTACTTGAAAGCTTCTTGAAAATATGAAAATGCTTACTAAATAGCTAGATGCCCTCAACAAACAGAGGAGTTAAAAAATGAAGGTATTTGATAATACCAAGCAAACGATTTTTCTCGCAAGCTGGATATCAGCAGATTCAGCAGAACCTTCTGATAACAGTGGGAAAAATTTATGTAGTAGAAATTTTAAACTACATTGTGATGTTTTAAAACCTCTGCGACAGTGGTTAGATAATATTCAAATTAGCGATCGCAAATTAGCGCATCGTTTATGTCAATTGATACCGTCTCAATGTCCGTTTGAGCGCGATATTAATATATTTGATAAAACCTTATTTCATATTCCACCTTTGTGCAAACTGAATCCTTTGTACGAAGAACTAGTTAGTTTGCGTTTTCGAGCTTTATGCTATCTAGCCGATGAGTGTGGTGAAGATATAGCCGAGTATTGTTAGTCAGTATTTCCCAGTTTTGGTTTTATGTGAGTTTTCGGTAGAGTAAAACCCAACTTCAATTCACAAGGATTCAACAAGAATTTGTTGCTGCTTAAATTCTGAATAAGTTGGGTTGCTCTTATAGAAAATAAATAACTTTAAGTAAGTATTGATCGAATAACTATTGATCGAATAATTATTTATTTTGCCATTCTTTAATAACAGCTTGTGCTTCGTTGTAAGAATTAGTATTTTCTGGAACTAGATTAGCAGCAGCAATTGCAGGTTCAAATTTTCCTTTTGCTGCACGTTTTTTAGCGATCGCTAAAATTTCTTGACTCCATTTATTAATAGACTTTTGTGCTTCTTCATAACCGGGTTCATTTTCACCTACTGTTTTAGCAACTTCTATTGCACGATTGTAAGTGGATGCTTGTCCGGTTTTAATCAATTTATTAGCAGCTTCTATAAGAGTTTGATTGCGTCTATCTAGCTTCGCTTTTGTTTCCCAGTCTTCAATAGATTTACGAGCTTGGGAATAATTAGGGAAGTCTTCACCTATTAATCGGGCTGCTGCGATCGCTTGAGTATAATCTCCTTTTTGGGCACGGTTTGTGGCTATTTCTAAAATCATGCCACTCCAAATTGCTATATTATTTTCCCCACGTTCATCCGTAACTTCCCCCTGTTGAGGATTAAGGGCAAGGGCGATCGCTTTATTTAAGTCACTTGCTTGGGTTGGACTCAGGGATAATTTTTCTAAATCTGATAAAGCTTGTTGACGTTTATCTGTATCAGTAATGGTATTAGATACAGGTTCATTTTGATTATTAGGTAGTGGTTTGACCGTTGTGGAATCATCAACAGAAGAATTATTGACTGGGGTAGAGTTTGGATTAACTGGATATCTGTCTCTATGACGTAAAAACACTATACTTAATCCAACCAAACCAACAATAAATATACCTACCCCTAATAACAACAAATGCTTCCACAAAGGTGTTTTAGGGGTTTGAGAGTTTGTAGCGTTTTGATTTTGACTCTCAAAGTAGGAGGAATTATCATTTACCCGAGGAGAAATAACAGGAGAAGGAGAAAGAGAAAAATCGCCTTCTTCTTCATCTTCAGTATCTAAATTTCTCCAGATGTCTGGATTAGTAATATTCGAGCCTTGATTGGGTGGAGTTAGTTTTGTAAAGGGATGTTCATTTTCCTGTTCAGGAAAACCACCATTATATGAGTACTCTAAATTATTTCTCTCGAAAGAGCTTTCCTGCTCTTCTGTATATTTGTGTCTACTCAAGATAGTTTCTTCTGGAGACGTAATGAAACTAATGGGATTTTGGATCGGGCGAAAATAATCTTGACATAATTCTGGCGTCCGCACTTTTAAATAATTATCTAAATTACCCAATGTTTCGATGCTTCTAGAGCGTAACCCTTCCAATATAATGGCAGTAAAAAAACCATTTTTTATATCTTTCGTTTCATGGGAAAACTCTTCTGGTTGACAAGAAAGAATAGTTGAACATCCTATTTCTTCAGCTGCAAGCAAAGTATCTTTTCCAACCAAAGCATCCGCTTGAGTACCAAAAGCACGATTTATATCTAATAGCATCAAAACTTCGACCTCAGACTCTCGCAAAATTCTCATGAGAGTCCGGATTTCAATGCCAGTTTCTTCTACATTCCGAGATTTTCCAGCTACTGGCATCAAATAATCTCGTCTGTTATGGTTGACACCATAACCACTAAAGAAAAACCATACTCTATCTCCTGGTTGCCAACATTGTGCCGCACCTTCATCTATTAACTGGAGAATATTCTCCTTGGTTGGATAAGTTGACTTATTTGAGATAGGTATAGACGTATCAGTCATTAACAGACACTGCTGTGGTAAAAAACCTGCTTCTGCGATTAAAACCTGTCTGAATGTTTCAGCATCTGCTTGAGTGTAGCGTAAAGGTTGAAAAAACTGATATTGATTAATGCCAATAGCGATCGCCCAATTATTTGCCATCGCGTTTTATATCTTCTAAGTTACAAAATTTACTAATGTGGTTGACTTTAAAAAAGCCAAGGCTAACCTATGTCTTACTAGTCTAGGCGATCCTTAATTTATCTCAAGATAAAATGTGATATTTATTACGACTTTATTTCTGAGATTCTCACAAGTAAAAATTCCTATTGGGTTGGACAAAGGTCAGAATTAAGATAAGAATTCTTTCTCTAAAAGATTCTTTCTCTAAAAAGTAATATTTCGGGATTAATTTGGGAATAATAAAACTAATTTGAGAAAGACTGAGGATTACCATAATTCATTATATTCAGTCATACATAAATATTACATATACGAAAGATATACTAATCGCCCTATCAATCGCTTTTAAAGTAAAAATTTTGGATGGATTTGCGATCAATTTTTTTGTAAGGGATTAAGAACATATGAGCAACACTCAAAAACTTTTACCGTTGTATACAAGACTAAATCAAGGTAACAATTTCCCAAAAAAGTTTATAAGGCTTTTTCGGAAAAGTTTGGGTCAGATTTTCATCGTGAAGACTCTTCTCTTATTCGGGACAGCAATACCTGTATGGGTATTTGCAGAATCTATGATTCCTCAAATAGCCCAAGCTTACACCGCTAGAGTTGACCTAGAAATAGATACTCTGAATGGGGAAAACTACACCACAATAATACGCAGAGCAGAAGCCGCAGCCAGAGCCGCAGTTCAACGAAGTTTTGATAAGGATATATTGATTTCAGATGTATCTGTGATTGTATCTGTACAAAATCAAGGCGCGATCGCACCAGTATTAGAGTTAGAAGTTAGGCGCAATCAATGGCGAAATCGTCCCGATCCCAGATTATGGTCTAAATATTTTAAAACAGCATCAGCTTTACTTTATTTTCAAAAGAGTAACTTGCAAAATAGTATTTCTTCACCTCCAGAAGCAGTTCCGGAGAATAATCAGGTTGAAGGTTCAACTCCTAATCCTGCTTCTAACTTGGATACAGTAAAGCCAGAAAATAATCAGTCTTTGGCTATACCTGTTCCTTTACCTCCAGGTTTTTAGGGACTTGAACTCCTTTCACAGTGAACTTTTTACTTGGGTTTAGCACTAATTGGGCTAAGGGATCGGTGAAGAAGTTACTGATTACTGAATATATGACTTAGAATAATAAGGTTGTAAAAAATTGTAGTCTCGACTGATATGGCAGTCCCAAAGAAGAAAACATCTAAATCTAAAAGAGATCAGCGCCGTGCTAACTGGCGACGTAAAGCTCATTTTGAAGCTAAGAAAGCACTTTCTCTAGGCAAATCAATTTTGACCGGACGTTCTACTTTTGTTTATCCAGGAACTGAAGAAGAGGAAGAAGAGGAGTAAGAACTATAGCAATTACACAGAGTCGTAGGAAAAGTGGTTATGATATTTAGATAAATTTTAAGCTGTCCTCATCACAATTCCTACGGTATCTGGCAGATTATTTTTAGAATCTTTTTAGAATCTCCTTAGTTCTATATAGTTCTATTTCTTTTGTTCTATTTCTTTTTATAAAACTTTCGCATATTTACCGCCATGGGAAAATTTTTTCAAAAGCCACCACCAGAACAAAGCGATCGCGTTCCACCTGGTCAACATTTAGCCAGTGGTTTCCCTGTACTAACTTATGGTGAGACACCACAAATTAGTACTGAAGAATGGGAGTTTCGCGTGTGGGGTTTAGTAAAAGATAAAACTTTTACCTGGTCAGATTTTATGGGTTTTCCCCAACATGAATTTACTGCCGATTTTCACTGTGTCACTCGATGGTCAAAGCTGGATGTGAAGTGGAAGGGTATAAAAGTAGTAGACTTCATGAAACAAGTTGAAGTAGACCCAAAAGCAGTTCACGTTATGCAACACTGCTATGGGGGCTACACTACAAATATCTCGATAGAAGATATAATGCTTTCCGAAAATTTCTTTGCTTTGGAACTATTTGGAGAACCTTTAAGCCCCGAACACGGCGGTCCAATGCGATTAGTCATCCCGCACCTTTATGCTTGGAAAAGTGCTAAATGGATTAATGGTTTAGAATTTCTTAACAAAGAAGAACTGGGTTTTTGGGAACTTAACGGCTACCATCGTCGCGGCGAACCTTGGGATGAAGAGCGTTATAGTAGTAGATGAAATTAGGAATTAGGAATTAGTGAAAATAATCCTGATAAATAAAATAAATAAATAAGTAATTATTTTATTCTTCCTGAATTTGCCGGAGTGGAATTTCAATCACAAATTTTGCACCCCCACTCAGATTAGAAATACATTTGATTGAGCCTCTATGTTTTTCCGTAATAATTTGATGACTTATATACATTCCTAAACCAGTACCTTTGTTGATAGCTTTGGTTGTATAAAAGGGTTCAAATATATGTTTTTGAACAGTTTCGGGGATACCCGGACCATTATCAGTGATGGTAATTTCTACTTTGTCTGATGCTTTTCTGTCCGATACTTTTAGTTTAGTAGAAATGTTAATGTAGCTAGGTTCGCTTTCTATTTGTGCAAGTGTACGTTGCCGGTCGCGTTCTTCTAAAGCATCAAGAGCATTACAGATAATATTCATAAATACTTGATTTAATTGACCTGGGTAACACTCTAGAAGAGGCAACCTATCATAACTTCTGACAATTTTTATACTAGGACGATCGTGTTTAGATTTGAGACGATGCTGCAAAATAATGAAGGTAGTATCAATAGCTTCATGAATGTCAAATTCTTTCATTTGTGTCTCATCAATATGAGAAAAACTGCGTAGCGATAGTACAATATCTCGAATACGTTGAGCACCTATTTTTAACGAAGATAAAAGCTTTGGTAAATCATCAACTATAAAATCAATATCAATTGATTCAGCCTCTTTTACAATTTCTACTGTTGGTTGAGGATAGCTCTGTTGATAGAGATTTAATAAACTTAACAAATTCTGAGCATAACTATTGGCATGGTTAAGATTACCATAGATAAAATTAACTGGGTTGTTAATTTCATGAGCGACTCCTGCGACTAATTGACCTAAACTAGACATCTTTTCATTTTGTACTAGTTGAGTTTGGGTTTGCTGTAATTCTTGTAAAGCTGTTTCGAGTTCTTGAGCTTTCTGCTTTAACTGCTGTTGTACTTGTTTGCGTTCGTTAATATTTATGCAAGTACCAGCCCATTCCCTAATGTCCCCATTATCACAAAAGATGGGAATTGCTCTAATTAAAAAATAGCAATAGTTATTACTCTCGGTTATAATACGACATTCTTGTTCGTAGAAACTTTTTGTTTTGAGAGCTTTTTCCCAAGATTTTTTTAAGCGATCGCGGTCTTCTGGATGTATTATATTTAGCCAACTATCTCCTTCTAATTCTGTGAAATTTCTTTTTGTCTCACCCTTCCACGATAGAATTTTCTGCAATTTTCCCAAAGCATCCGCAGTCCAAACCAAATGTGCAGAAGCAAGAATGAGGGAGCGATATCTCTGTTCGCTACTTCTGATAATAGTTATGAGACTTCGCATCAGTTTGTGCGTCTGCAATAGGTTTGCTTCTGCTTCCCGAAACTGAATAATTTCAGTTTTGAGTATATAGTTCTCTCTAAAGATTTTTTCTATTTTGAGCTTCAATTGTGAGTCAGCATTTTCAGAAACTTGTTTTTTTTGAGTATTTGGTGTAACATCCTTCGCTATACCTAAAATAGCGAATACTTCTCCAGAGGAATCGTATAAGGGAATTTTTTGTAAATCAATAATTCGTAAAGTTCCATTTCCATTCACATCATAAGAATAGATGTTGCGAACACTTTTTCCTGCTAACACGGCTAAATCATCCTTACAGAAGCCATGAATATCTTTTTCAGGGTTACCAAAAATTAATTCTTCAGTAAAACCTAAATCTAAATCGTCTTTACCAATAATCTCTGTTATCTCCTTATCAATAGCTTTAGAGTAACTATCATTGGCAAGCACATAACGAAAGTTTTTATCTTTTACGAAAATCCAATCAGAAGTTGCTTTGAAAATGCAATTGAGCAAACTTATTTGAGATTCAACTGACTCAAAAAATTTCTCTGAGGAATTTTCTAGATTTAGCTTTTGCATATGCTAACTTTTATAATTATGCTTGCTGATATATAGTTTGTTAAAATAACCTATCGGCTTAAAAAAGTATGTAATGGCTATTCTTAATAAATAGGGTTCCCAAAATAAGTCCCTTAATCACACAAACTTTATAAAAAATTGTTCATCTGCACGCATCCTTGACATATTTCAATTTGCTCTGTTAGGACTGACCCAACTAAGATTTGCCATTATGAACGAAACATACTGTATAGGGTTAGTTAATACAGAATGTTATGATACTTCCAGACGAAAAGTCTGTTTCGGAGAGGTTGCGGGCTAGGATCAGATAGCCTCAGTTCTTGAGGGTTGCTTCCCAAGGAGGGAAAATCGTTCCATACAGCCAAGCATGAAATATATCTTCCCTTTTCCTTTGTTTTCTGGAAGCGAATCATATTTGTATCTATCTTTTCTTTTAATTATGTTTAATCAATGATTTCAAATTAATTTGAGATCATTAATTCAAAAAAACCGCCTGAATAACCTAAAACAACTAGATAAAAAGTAGTGAAACTTAGAAATCAAGAAATTATATTAGCCTAATTATCTGAACATTAACTAATTTTGTTGCTTAAGAGGCAGAGTAATATGAAAAACACTACCCTTACCCACCTCTGAAGTAACTGAAATTTTACCTTGATGAGCTTGCACAATGCGACTCGAAAGGTATAAACCCAAACCACTACCAGAACGCTTATGACTTCCGGGACGAAATCTTTCAAACAGAGTTTCTTGTAACTCTGGGGTAATACCAACCCCCGTATCTTTTATTTGGAATGTAAGTGCATTATCTTCGGGAAAATTTTCTTTCAGAAAAATTGAAATACAACCAGTATCAGTAAATTTTATTGCATTACCTACTAAATTAGTAAATAATCGATGCAGTTCCAAACGGTCTCCCTCAATAATAATAGGCTCACAGCCTATCTCTAGTAATATTTTCAGTCCTTTATCTTCAGCTAGAGACATTAACTCTTTACTTATTTCCTCTAATAACTTACAAATATCAAAAGATAAAAATGTCAAAGTTTTCCGTCCTGCTTCAAAACGGTAAACTTCCAACAAAGTATTGACCATCGCTAACAAGTTACTATTGCTACGTGCCATTGTAGATAAAACTTCACTCATCTGTGGTGAAAGTTCTCCCAAAGCACCTTCTAAACATAATCCCATCATTCTTTCTGCTGCAACTAGAGGGGTGCGTAAGTCATGAGTTAAACGGGATACAAAATCTTCACGCTGACGAGCGATTTCATCCCGTTCGTCAATACTATGCTTCAGACGAAGGAGCGATCGCACTCGTGCAAGTAACTCATCTACGGTAACAGGTTTGCGAATAAAATCATCAGCACCCAAGTCTAAACCATGGGCTACATTTGGTGAGTCATGGGCAGTTATTAGCAGAATAGGCATGAATTGCAATTGAGTATTTTCCCTAATTTTTTGAGTTACCTCATAACCATCCATCTCTGGCATCATTAAATCTAATAACACCAAATCAAAGGAAGAATCTACAATTTTCTGCAACGCTGTTGGACCATTTTCTGCTGTATCAACAATATATGATTCTTCCTCCAAAATTGTTCTAATCAAAAACACGTTATCGGGGGAATCATCAACCACAAGAATTTTATCAAAGCGAGAAGGTAACAAACTCATTAAGTAGCAAGGAGTAAAGTGAAATGGATATTTGATTAAACCAGGATTACTTGTATCATTTTTTATGATTTTCTACTCAATAGACCTCTTGCTAAAGAAAGATTGTAGAGTAATTTTCTTTGTTATACATTGAAATTATAAGTAATTATTAGAATTATTATTTATAATCAAAAATAAAATGCCGTATGTTTTGTCTTGAAAAAACGTGTAGGGG